>CAJWHT010000263.1 GCA_913041495.1 uncultured Desulfobacteraceae bacterium
GCCAGGGCCACCCGCTGGCGCTCCCCGCCGGACAACTCGTAAATGCTGCGGCGGCCGTACCCCTCAAGCCCTGTCAGCTCCAGCATCTCATCCACCCGGGTGACAATATCCTTTCCGGACCGCCTCTTCATCTTCAGGCCGAAGGCCACGTTTTCAAAGACGTTCATATGGGGAAACAGGGCAAAGTCCTGGAACATATAGCCGAAATTCCGTCGGTGGGACGGAATTTGCGCCAGCGACCGGCCATTGAAAAGAATTCGTCCGGAATCGAAGGACTCAAGTCCTGCAATGATCCGCAGCAATGAGGTTTTTCCGCAGCCGGAAGGCCCGAGAACGGACAGTTTGGTGCCCCTGGCCAGGGAAAGATTCACATCCCGGAGCATCAGGATATCCCGGCCGTAACTTTTGTTTATGTCCTGCAGGATGAGTTCGTCTTCCATCAGAATCCCTCTGTATTTTCCTTTCTGATATTTTCAATCAATACATACCCCAGAACGGTCACCCCCATCAACAGGGTGGAGATGGCCATGGCCTGGCCGTAGTTCATGGCCCCGGGCTGCCCCAGAAAACGGTAAATGGCCACCGGGATGGTAGGGGTGGAAGGCCGGGCCGTGAATATGGTGGCCCCGAATTCCCCCAGGCTGATGGTGAAGGCGAAAACGGCTCCTGCCACCAGGCCCTTGGCCATTAATGGCAGATCAATGTGGCGGAACACCCTGAAAGGCGAAGCTCCCAGCATGGCCGCCGCATCCCCCATCTGGTCGGGGATGGACCGCAGGGCCGGGAGAACGGACCGGACCACAAAGGGGAAGCCCACCAGGGCATGGGCAATGGGAATCAGCCAGAGACTGGTCCTCAGATTCAGCGGCGGTTTGTCCAGGGTGATGATAATCCCGAATCCCAGGGTAACGGCGGATGTGGACAGGGGCAGCATAAACAGGGGGTCAAACAGGGTGGCCCAGCGGCTTTGAAAACGGGTTTCACAGTGCCGGATGAACAATGCGGCACACACCCCTGTCACCACGGCAATCACAAGGGCGCCGGCCGCAAAGGTCAGGGACCAGCGGACGGCATGAAAGGGCGGGATAAAAAACACCGAGTCCGAGGCATTCCGGAACAATTCCCGGTAGAACACCAGGGAGAACTGCCCCTCATGGACCAGGGACTTTCCGGCCAGGGCAGCCAAAGGGACAACGCAAAGCAGGACGATAAACAGTCCGGCACCGCACACCACGGCCTTCTCCCATAAAGTCTTTGGTGTTTTAAGATGCTGGTTTTCCCCCTCCGGTACAAACCGGGTCGCCCGCTTGGTAAAATTGGTGTATCCCCACATCAGGACCAGGGTAAACAAGATCTGCAGCAGGGAGAGAAAGGCCGCCACCGGCAGGTTGAACAGGTGGGCGGCCTGCCGGTAGATCTCCGCCTCAATGGTGGCGTACCCCGGTCCCCCCAGGATCAGAATGATGCCGAAGCTGGAAAAACAAAAGATAAACACCAGGGCAAAGGAGGCCCAGATGGCGGGTTTGAGCAGGGGCAGGCTGATGTGGAAAAACCGGTTAAAAGGCCCTGCCCCCAGCATGGCGGCGGCCTCCGTCATCCGCCCCTGCAGGGTGGTCCAGAACCCGGTGATGATCCTGAACATCACACTGAAATTGTAGAATACATGGGCCATGAAGATCAGCACCAGGGGATGTTCGATGGTTATTCCCATTACCGGAGCCTTACCGAAACAGGCCTGGAATGCCGCGGCCACCACCACCGCCGGCAGAACGAAAGGCACTGAGGCCAGGGTCCTTAAAACTTTCTTTCCCCTGAACCTGTAGTGGGAAAACACAAAGGCGCAGGGCAATGCCGCCAAAAGTGTCAGCAGCGCAGAAACGCCGGCCTGCCAGAAGGTAAACCAGATGATTTTGCCCATCCGCCGGGATGAAAACACCTGGTCCAGAAAGGAGAGGTCCATATGCCCTTCCCCGAAAAAACTTTTAATGATGATCCCTGACAGGGGATAAAAGTAGAACAGGAGAAAAAAAACGGCCGGGACCAGTCCTGCCGCTGCATAGGGATGCACCGCCAACGGTTTCAGGCGGCCTATTGCAGTACCGTGTCCGTCCATTCCCTGATCCAGGTATCCCGCCGGCGGCTGATCCGTTCGGGATCAAGCGTGGACGGTTCTTTGGTAATCCTTGCATGAACCTCAAACACCTCGGGCAGAGCGGCCATGATATTCACCGGAAAGACGAACATCTGCAGGGGGATATCCTCCTGAAAGGTCCGGGACAGGAGAAAATCCATGGCCTTTTTGGCAAGTACCGTCTGTTTGCCGCCTGCCAGGATACCTGCAAACTCCACCTGGCGGAAGGCGGCGCCGTGGCCGATCACCACACCGGTGGGCGCTTCGGCAGGTGTGGGATCCGCAAATAAGACTTCGGCTGCAGGGCTGGAGGCATAGGAGACCACGATGGGACGGCTGCCCTCGGATGCCGCCGTAAACTCTCCCCAATAGGCCTCCTTCCAGCCGTTTTTCACCAGGACTTCGTTGGTCTTCAGATCACGCCAGTATCCAAGATAACCGTCTTCGCCGAACCGGCTGACCGTGGCCAGGAGGAAGGCCAGCCCCGGGGATGAAGTGGCCGGGTTCTGCACCACGGTAAGCCCCTTGTATGCGGGTTTCACCAGGTCTTCCAGCATGGCCGGCGGTGCCAGGTTATTGTCTTTAAACCAGGCAATGTCATAGTTGAGGCAGACATCCCCGTAATCCACGGGGATCAGTCGGTTTTCCGGATCAAGCCGCAATGCCGGCCCCACATTTTCCAGTCCTTTAGGAGCGTAGGGGACAAAAACATCCGTCTTCAGGGCACGGCTTAAAAAGGTGTTGTCCACGCCGTAAAAAATATCCGCCAGGGGATTGTTCCTGGAAAGGATCGCCTTGTTCAAGGCTTCTCCGGCATCTCCGGATTTCAGGATGGTCACCCGGGCACCAATGGCCGATTCAAAGGCGGCCAGTACCGGCTTGCTCACGCTGAAGCTGTCGTGGGTCATGATGGTCAGCACTGCTGGTTTGCCAGAAGCTGCGGCGGCCTGCTCCGCGGCCGTTTCACTCCCGGCCTTTTCATGCTGCGGCTCATCTCCTGCGCAGCCGCCACACATCAGGACTGCGGCCAGAAGCAGCACGGATATCCATTTAAAATTCATGGGTATTCTCCAAAAAAACATTCTCTTTTTTACCGATGCCGGCCACCCGGTACAGTGCCGGAGTCCGGTATCTTGAAATTCAACGCCGCCCGGCGTCCGTCATGGGATAGCGCTTCCAACGCTTCTGTCTTCTCGTAAAAACGCGCAAGATCACCTCCGCACTGGTCCAGCAGCCCATAAAACCCCGGCACCAGGCCGTGGTAGGTGGACAACAGGGCAAATCTGGCATTGTTCATGGGCAAGGAAAACCAGCGGTCGAACCGTTTGAACCTTGTATCTTCTTTTTTGAGCCGTGCATACCGTTCTTTCAGGGCATCAAATACCGCAGCCTTTCCCCGGCGTTTTTCCACATCCGTCAATGCGGTTTCATAGAGTGCCGTAAGCGCGTTTGCCGTTTCCAGCAGCAGGCGGATAAACCTGTCATACACCGCCTTGTTTTCACGGTAGTGTGTGGTGGACTCAGGATCATTGCGGGACAAGAACCATCGCGCAACGCCGATGTCTGCCACGGCTTCGGCAAAGGATTCGTTGAACTCCGTATCCCCCCGCACGTAAAGCTTCTGGTGGGCCAGTTCATGAAATATCAAGGCGGCCAGTTCCGCCTCAGGCCAGTGGATGAAGCTGCTGAGCAGGGGGTCATCGAACCAGCCCAGGGTGGAGTATGCCGGGACTTCGGCAATGGTGACGTCCCTACCCATCGCTCTTTGAGCTTCTGCAAAACTGTCAGCCTTTTCCCGGGTATAAAATCCCCGGTAGGACAGGCGGCCGGCAAACAGGAAATCCCAGGTCACGGGAGTCAGCGAAAACTCCGGGGTGGCCACCACCGTCCACATGAGATACGGCCGTTCCAGATCCGCATATGCGGTGTAGCTGCCGTTGTCCGGCAACAGCAGTTCGTCTGAGGCAAACCTGCGGATCTCCCTGGACAAGATCAATTTTTCACGGAGATCATCCGGGGTGCCGGGGGAGGCGATAAGGCGTTCCACCGGCTGCCTTGCGGCCATCACATCCAGATGGTGGAAGGACACATGGGCGTAATACGAGGGGGATACGCACCCGCTTGCCGTAATAAGACACAGGCACAGCACCGCCGCCCGCACTAGGGCCGGAAGACGGTGCTGTACCTGCTGTTTCTGTATTCCGTTTAATCTCATCATTGACAGGTGTGCCCGTTTTACAGGCGGTCTGTCAACATTAAACCCGCCGGTCTATACTTTTTTCCTCCCAAGGATATCCACCGCATAGTGATGGTAGGCCACGGCAACCGTCCGGTAAACCAGATGGGCCAGCTTGGTATAGGGAAGAAAGGCGATCAGGTTGAAGGCAAACAGCAGGTGGACAAAGTACATGGCATAGGCCGCCCAGGGGATGCCCGCCAACCGCAGCCACTGGGTGAGCATGCCGGTCAGCCCCAGGAACAGGGCCAGCCCCAGCAGGTACCAGTCAAACCAGCCGTTGGTCTGGCGCAGGGCAACCCGCCGCTCCCGGATGAGCAGCAGACTGCCGGCAATCAGGGCGATGCCGGAAATGTTGGCCAGGATCTTCACCGGATTGAGCTGGTCATAAGGGCCGTGGCTGTTGAGAATATACAGGGCGAAGACAAAGGCTCCGGCCACAAAGGCCAGGCTGGTAAAGGAAAAGGCCACCATGATGTGGGACATTTTCCGGTGCTTGTTGTCGGAACAGGTGGTAAACCGGTCGTGGCGGATAATCCCGGGCAGTTCCCTGACCAGGATCTGCAAAAACCGTTTCAGATCCAGGGGACCGGGATCGCCTTTTCCGAGTCGTTCATGGGTGGCCCGCATATCTGCCAGGAATCGCCGGACGCCCAAAAAGAACACCAGGCCCACAGCAACGGACAAAGGAATAAAGATCAGTTCAATCAGGGCCACCGGAAAAAAATGAGCGAAAACGATGCGCTCGCCGCCGGGATTCAGATTCATCAGCCCGGTTATCACCCCCATACCGAAAATAATGACGGCCGGGATGATAAACAGCCAGGGAAGCTTTCGCGGATCGTCCAGCAGGCTATGAAAAACCGCAGGCTTTGAATACTCCCGGATGGCCATTTTTCTCAGTGTGCCGAGCACATCCCCGGGCCTTGCATCCCTGGGGCAGCGGTCAGAGCAGTCCCCGCAGTTGTAGCAAAGCCAGATATCGGGATTGGCGATGAGCCGGTCAGGCAAGCCCCATGAGGCGTAAATCATCTCCTTGCGGGGAAAGGGGCGGTCATCGTGGGATATGGAACAGGCCACCGAACAGGTGGCGCATTGATAGCATTTTTTCAGGTTCAGGCCGGCGCCGGAGTTAACCCGGGCGATAAAATCAAGATCGGGCTCGATAAGGGTTGCAGAAGTCATGGGACCTCCTTTGGAATTAAAAATGATTGTTAGAGTAGAGTTTGTTCAATCAGCATTGCAAGCATGTCGGCCATCTGATCGGGATCACGCATTCCTTCCCGTAAAAAGCAGTTGGCCAGAACAAAAAAGTAGTTGGACAACAGGGCCATGGCCAGGACGTCAGCGTCCTTTTCCGGCCGGATTTCCCCTTTGTCCTGGCCGGCCCGGATCAACTCGGACATCTTTTGAACATAGGCCTCATCAAAGGCGTTGATCTGGTCCAGCCATTCCTTCTCATAGAAGAACAGATGGCTGAGATAGGCCCGGGACAAGGAGAAATGGGTGGTGTAAAAGGTAAAAAACCGTTTGGATATATGGACAAACTGGGCCTTGAAGGGACGGTCCTCCGGCACCGTGGCCATGGCATCCCGGTACAGCCGCTTCAGATCATCGGAGAAGGCCGCAGCCAGCAGGGACAGCTTGTTGGGGAAATGCTTATAGATGGTTCCCAGTCCGATGCCGGCCTGGGTGGCCACGCCACGGATGGTGACCCGGTCATAGTCCTGGGTGCCGAAAAGCGTCCTGGCACTTTCCAGAATCAATGCTCTTGTTTCCGCTTTTTGCACCTGACGCCTTGTTCCCTTGGGTTGTTCCATATTTCTCCTTTAAAAGTTCTGCCTTTCAATTTGGGCGAACATGTTCACTAAATAGAGGATATTCACCGAGGTGTCAAGCAATTTTAATGATGATTCTTCTACGCATTTGGGATTGGATACACCGAAATTATTGCACTTCTTACTTTAGGTTAGTCATCCGCCAATCTAACTCAGAACATTACGCGTTTTTTGGGACGGCACCGATCAGCACTGCGATTAGATGATCACCCACGAAGCCGACTTTTTCGGCGTGGAATCCGAAAAAGCCTTGACTATTTCGGAATGAATGTCAGAATAGTCGTCATGGAAAGGTATATTAAAACCTATATTAAAGAAGTTATGAGTAATGCAAAATTAATG
>CAJWHT010000264.1 GCA_913041495.1 uncultured Desulfobacteraceae bacterium
AAGATAATTCGAATGTCAGGTTTGGGCAGAAGAAGATTCGCTAAAGCGGTGGTCAAAATCCTTGAAAAGTCCGGCGCCAGCGTTGTGGCCTTTGAAAACTGCTCGGGCTACAAAAACGCCTTTCAGGTGGATGAGTCCATGGAACCCATAGAAGCACTTGCCCGCCAGTATCTGTCCATTCCCTGCTCCGTCATGAGCCCCAACCAGGGCCGCATTGACCTTCTTGGCCGCATGCTCAAGGATTTTTCAGTGGACGGGGTTGTGGATCTGACCTGGCAGGCCTGCCATACCTATAACATTGAAGCCCGCAATATCCGGGATTTTGTATCAGAACGTCACGGTCTTCCCTATCTCCACATTGAAACCGACTATGCGGAATCCGATACGGAGCAGCTCAGGGTCAGAATCGAAGCCTTTCTTGAGATGATTTAACCGGATACACTTCGGATTATAGGCAGCCCACAGGACGGTGGGTTAGGTGAAACAGTCCATGGGGCATAGAATAAAAAAAGGGGGGGGGGCAGCAAAGCCCCCCAACCCACTACTCTTTCACGATAAACTCATCCAGTTTCGCAAAGAGTTCTTCAGGCCATTCTTCCGCCGTAAGAAACATCTGTTTTTCCTCTTCAGTGAGGCTGTCCCGGATGGCCGGCGGCAGGCTGTCAAAAGAGATCTGCCGCTCTTTCAAGGTTTTCTTATCCATAATCTATTTGTATTCCTTAAAACGTGTTATGCCGGGAACAGTCTTGAAATCAATGCCGTCACGGCGGTTTCCACCCGGAGAATCCTTTGGCCCATGCTGTAGGGGGCGAATCCCGCTTCGCCCAGGGTTTCCACCTCAAGGTCGATGAAACCGCCCTCCGGCCCGATCACCAGAATGGTGTCTTCTTTTACACCAACCGGACAGGGTTGTGAAGTCTTTGGATGGGCCAGAATGCAATTTTTACCCTGGGACATTCGGGTCAAATCCGTTTTGACAAAGCTTGTGAAGTAGCGCTTGAGGTACAGGTTGGGCAGCACCGTGTCTTTGGCCTGTTCAAGGCCTAAAAGAAGATGCCTTTCCAGCTTCTCTGGTTCCAGCAGGTCGGAAAGCCAAAACGACTTTTCCACCCGGAAGGCATTGATCAGATAAATATCCCGGACTCCCATGCTTGTGGCCGCCTGAAGAATCCGCTTGAGCATCTTGGGCCGGGGCATGGCCAGGACCAGGGTCAGCGGCAGTTTCGGCGGCGGCTGCCTATCAAAGGAAACCGTCATCTGAAATCCGTTGCGGTCAATGGCGGTGACCTCGCCGGTTCCCATCATCCCGTTGAGCCTGCCGCAGGCAAGCTGAGTGCCGATCTTTGCCCGGATCACCTTTTTGACGTGCATGAACCTGCGGCCGGTAATGCTGACCGTATCCGGACCTGTGAAGTCTTCATCCCTGAAAAGCAGAAGGTTCATCTTAAAAGGTGACCACTTCCGGATTCCGGGTCATCTCCTTGAAGGTTGTCAGCCAGTCTTTTCCGCCCGTAAGTTCGGCCAGTTCTTCTGCAAGATGAACAGGCGTAACCCCTTTTTGCCGTCCCAGCCCCTGGAGGCAGGAGGGACAGTTTGTCAGCACTTTGTGCCCCAGGGGGGGCTTACCGTTTACCTCTGTGATGGCATCCGCCTTTCTGTCGTACATGGCATTGGAAATATCCGGTCTGGAAATGGCCAGGGTACCGGCTTCGGAACAGCAGTGGGGCACCGCGTCAACCCGCATACCGGCTGCGGAGAACATCTCCACAGCCTTATCTTTCAGGGAATCGTGGCAGGGGGCATGGTACAGGTAGGATTCGTCACTGTCAGGCCGCAGGCCGTCCGCCAGCAAAAAGCCTGCAATATCCTTGATTTCGGCATCAAATATGTCTCCGGCCCCAAGATCCGTCAAAGATTCCATACAGGTACCGCAGGAAACGATGCAGCCTTTGAACTCAAGATCGTTGAACATATCCCGGATCTGGGTCAGGATGATAATATTTTCCAGGAAGATCCGGTCGAAATCCGTTTTTCTTGCATTTACCTTAAGCGGATAACCGCAGCACAGGTAAGGCGGCGGCAGCACCACCCGGTGCCCCCGGGACAGCAGCAGAAAAATCGATGCCGCGGAGACTTTTGAAAACATCCGCTCACTGCCGCAACCCGGAAAGTGGAATACGGTGGAAACAGCGTCATCACCCGGTTCAAAAAGGATGGCCTGGTTCTTTTCAGCTTTGGGCAGGTGTGCCCTCAGTGTCCATACACCGGTCTTTGCCACCGGTGTCCGAAGCAGTTGCATGGTCCGGGTGCGGTTCAAGGCGGGCATCAGGGTAAAGGGTTTGGCCAGGACGGAGCCCGTGCGCTGAGCCATGCCGCCTGCCGTCAGCAGCCCTGCCCGGTAGACCTTGTTCAGGGCACCGTTTTTTGTCCCCAGGTATCCCAGGGTCATCCGGGTGGCCACCGGGGTATGCTTGAAGTTCATGGATTTCAGGATGGTGCGTTCCTGGACGGAAATCACCCCGGAATCAATGTTCACCGGGCATTTGATGAAGCAGCGGTGGCAGATGGTGCAGTGGTCCGCGATCTCTTCGAGGTTTTTGAGGATCTTAAAACCGGTGGACTGGGTCCGCTGGGCAATGTAGAGCATGGCCTCGATCAGGGCGCCGATGGCCAGGTTTTTATTCCGGGGATGGAAAAACATGTTCTTGGCCGGGTAGAACACCGGGCACTGGGGCTTGCACTTGCCGCAGCGCACACAGTTGGCGATTTTCATGGCCAGATCGGACAAAGAGCCATGTTTGAGGATCCTTGCCTCCATATCCAGGAGGTTAAAAGACGGGGTAAACACCTTTGCCAGGATATCTTCTTCGGCCAGCTTGCCGGGGTTCATCAGGCCGTCCGGATCAACCTTTTCCCGGTATGCGGTGAATTCTTCCACCTGTTCCCGGTCCAGGTATTTGAACTTGGTCACTCCGATGCCGTGCTCGCCGGACACAACCCCTTCCAGGGCCACGGCCTTGGCCATGACCTTGTCCGCCGCCATATGGGCCCGTTCCATCATCTCCCGGTCGTTGGACATAACCGGAATGTTGACATGGACGTTGCCGTCGCCGGCATGCATGTGGGTGGCAATGACGATCAGGCGGCTTGCGGTGGCAGTGTAGATCTTTTCCACGTTTTCCAGCAGCAGGCTGTATCCCCGAAGGGTCTCAACAGTTTGTTTATAGAACGCCTTGGAGGCCAGCGCCCGCTCAATGGCTTCTCTGGAAGCAATGTCCAGGCGCTTCTTTGCCTTGTAAGCTGCATCCTTGATCAAGCCCACTTTCTTTTTCAGCCACTGGGGATCTGACAGGGGAACGGCGGTGCTCAGGTAATCGGTAATATCCTGAATGATCCTGTTCTGGTTGTACTTCTTTTCTTCCAGGTTGGTTTCATCCACAAACCGGACAAAATCCGCCAGGCTGTCGATGGGAAGCACAATATCCTCGTTCAGCTTGAAGGCATTTGTATGGGCCGCGATGGCCCCTAACCGCTTCCGGTCTTCCCAGAACCGTTTGGCCTCAGCGGCATCTTCGGCCACGGTGAATCCTGTCTTGTCGTAGGGTTCCAGAATGGATTCAAGGGTGGCCATGCCCCGGTCCAGTGAGGCGGCATCGTTGGAGACCATGTCTATGAGCAGGACAGCCTTGAGCCGGTCTCCCACGGACTGCTTGGTCTTGTACTTGATGGCCTTGATGTACTCTTCGTCAAAGTGCTCCAGGGCGATGAGGGCAGGATCACCGTTGGTAAACCTGGAGCAGATGGCGGTGATCACCTGGCCGGCCTCGGTCATGTCGTCGCCGAAGAATTCGATGCAGCAGGTCCGTTTATGGTCAAACTCCGGGTAAAGGATGAACTCGGCCCAGGTGATGATGCCGTCGCACCCTTCTTTCTGGATACCGGGCAGTCCCAGCAGAGTCTTGTTGGTAACATCCTTGCCCAGGCCTTTTTTGCGGACATCATTGCCGGTCATGCGAATGGTTTCAGTCAGTTCCCCTGCCGCATCCCTTATTTTAAACGTCAGTTCGTCTTCCGGCAGGATCTTTCTTAAGGGGTGGTCTTCCCGCTGCACCGAATAGGTTTCACCGTCGGGCATCACAATACGGTAGGCCAGCAGGTTATCCAGGGCGGTGCCGTAAAGCACGGCGGTTTTCCCGCCGGCGTTTTCCGCAAGGTTGCCGCCAATGGTGCAGGCCCAGGCCGATGTGGGATCGGTGGCGAAAATCAACCCTTGGGCTGCCGCCGCATCCTTGGCATCCTGGGTGATGACACCGGCTTCAACGCCCATGGACCAATAGGGTCTGCCGTCTGAGGATTCCTTTTTTTCCACGGGAAAGATGCGGTTGAGCTTTTCCGTGTTGATCATGACACACTGGGGGGTCAGCGGAGTGGCACCGCCGGTAAGACCGGTACCGGCACCTCTCGGAATAATGGCAAAGTCCAACTCCCGGATGCTGCGCACCAGATCACGCACCTGGGTTTCCTCGTCCGGCCGGAGGACGGCCACAGGAGAATACCTGCGCCAGTCCGTGGCATCCGTGGCATGGGCAGTGATGTTAAAGGGATCGAAATAAATATTGTCTTTACCGATCACAGGCCCCAGATGACGCTGGGCCCGGGCCTGGTCAGAGGCCACACTGCGTATCTGGCGGCGCAGATCTTCCAAGGCCTGCCGGCATCCGGCAAGTACCTTATCCACCTCTTCGTGCCGGGCATTTTCCCGTATGATGGCAAGATCGGTAACAAACTCGGCAAAGAGCTTTCGTCTCAGCAGGGGGTGCTCCACCAATTCCTGGAACAAAAAGGCGTTCCGCTGGATGATGAACAGGTCGCCCATGAATCGGTACAGCAGGCGGGAGGACCGTCCGGTCCCTTTTTTTGCCTCAAGGGACCGGATGGTGTGTCGCGTTTCCGATCCAAAAAGATGATCGATAATCTGGTCGTCGTCTGCTGAAGTATAGTTGTAAGGGATCTTTCTTTTTGGATCTATCATACCTACAATTCAAACGTTGTCATATTGACCACAAGGTCCAGGTCTGTAATCTCCTGTACCACCTCGGGCGGTACGGGGGTGTCTGTTTTCAAAAAGATGATGTTGCGCTGCCCGTCTTCCTCCCGGCCCACCATCATCCGTGCGATGTTGATGTTGTGCTTGCCAAGTGTCACGCCG
This sequence comes from uncultured Desulfobacteraceae bacterium, assembly GCA_913041495.1. GTDB lineage: Bacteria > Desulfobacterota > Desulfobacteria > Desulfobacterales > Desulfobacteraceae > Desulfobacter. The sequence continues at coordinate 5,210 of CAJWHT010000264.1, forward strand.
ATGGACCCGATGGAGCCGGGTTTGTCCACGTTGTGGATGAGCCCCAGGTACCCTTCGGGAATCACTTCCAGGCGGAACTTGTTGATCCTGACGATACGGGCGTCATCCTTGCCGAAAATGGTGCCCTCGACAATGTTGGTCTGGATATCGGTGGTCACCGTCATCCGGATCAGGTTCAAGAAGTTGCCTGCTTCCTGGGAGGTGCCTTCGGTGATTTTTATTCCCATCTCATTGGCCAGGGAGATAGCATTCACCGAGTTGACGGAGTACTGAACGAACTGGGCCAGCAATCCCTTGATGGCATTGATGGTGACCGGTTTCATATCCAGGTCGGGGAATTTGCCGATATACTCGATATCCACACGGGTAATCCCGCCGGGGCTGATCTGGGCCATCATTTTGCCCATCTTTTCCGCCAGATAGAGGAAGGGTTTAAGCTGTTTCAAAACCTCGCCGGTGACCGACGGGACATTCACGGCGTTGATCACCGTATCTTCCAGCAGATAGGCCAGGATCTGCCGTGCCGCCGCCACAGCCACATTTTCCTGGGCTTCCATGGTGGAGGCGCCCAGGTGGGGTGTGGCGATGACCTCCTCCAGCTCCAGCAAGGGATTATCACCCGGAGGTTCCGTGGCAAATACGTCCAGGGCGGCCCCAGACACCTTGCCTGCCTTGATGGCATCATAGAGGGCGGATTCGTTCACAATCCCGCCCCTGGAACAGTTGATCACCATGACTCCGTCCTTCATTTTGCCAAAGGCCTCTTCGTCCAGCAGATCGATGGTGGCGTCCAGCTTGGGCACGTGAATGGTGATGTAATCGGCCCGGGCGTAAAGGTCGTCCAGGGTAACGTATTCAAAGCCCGCCTTGGTAATATGATCGGAGGAGATGTTGGGATCATAGACGATAACCTTCATCCGAAGCCCCTTGCCAAGACCCGCCACGATGGAGCCGATGTTGCCGAAGCCGATGACCCCCAGGGTTTTATTGGAAATTTCCCTGCCCTGCAGGTGTTTCTTTTCCCAGCGTCCGTTCTTAAGAGAGGCCGTCCCCCTGGGGATGTTCCGGGTGAGGGCCATCATCATGGCAATGGCATGTTCCGCCGTGGTCACGGTGTTGCCGCCGGGGGTGTTCATCACGGCCACCCCTTTTCTTGTGGCCGCGTCAATATCCACGTTGTCCAGACCGATGCCGGCCCGGGCCACCACTTTCAGGCGGGTGGCCGCCTCAAGCACCTCTTCTGTCACCTGGGTGGAGGACCGGATGGCCAGGGCATCGTATTGGGGAATAACTGCCAG
>CAJWHT010000265.1 GCA_913041495.1 uncultured Desulfobacteraceae bacterium
AGGTGAAGGACGTCAACACCCAGGTCTCCTGGTTTGGCAATACCCATGATGGCGTTCATGTTGGCGCCGTCACCGTATACCAGGCCGCCCTTGGCGTGTACGATGTCACAGACTTCCTTGATGTTCTCTTCAAACAGCCCCAGGGTATTGGGGTTGGTGATCATGATGCCGGCGGTGTCTTCATCCATGAGTTCTTCAACCACTTTGGGATCAAGGATGCCGTCGGGACCGGACTTTACGTTGATGGACTCGTAGCCGCACAGAGATGCGGAGGCCGGGTTGGTGCCGTGGGCCGTATCCGGAATCAGGATCTTGGATCTTTGTTTGCCCTGTTTTGCATGGTAGGCATAGATCATCAGGATACCGGCCAGCTCGCCGTGGGCGCCGGCTGCGGGCTGCAGGGTAACTGCGGGGAAACCTGTAATTTCACCCAGGAGCTGTTCCAGTTCGTACATGAGGCGCAGCGCCCCTTGAGAGAACTCGTCCCCGGTGAGGGGATGGGCACCGGCGAATCCTTGCCGGGCGGCCTGAACCTCGTTGGTTTTGGGGTTGTACTTCATGGTGCAGGACCCTAAGGGGTACATGCCGGAATCCACGCCGAAGTTCCACTGGGAAAGCCGGGTGAAATGACGGACCACGTCCAGCTCGGAAAGCTGCGGCAATTCAGGGGCGTCACCGGTGAGGGACGGATCCATTTGCACTCTTTCCACATCGGACTTGGGCAGGGAGATGGCGCATCTGCCGTCACGGCTTTTTTCCCAGAGCTGGGGTTCGTTGAAAATTAAGCCTTTAGTGCCGGGCTGTTTCATGATTGCACCTCCTTGGCCAGAAGATCTATGTCTGCCTTGGAAACGGTTTCAGTGGCGCAGAACAGATAGTGGTCTTTCATTTCAGGGTAGTACGCATCCAGGGGGATGCCGGCGAACATGCAGTTGTTTTTAATGAGGGCTGCACGTTTTTCGGCAAATCCTTCGGGCGCCTTGAGGACGAATTCGTTGAAGAACGGTCCGTTGAATACGGATTCAAAACCGGCGGCAACCAGGGCATTTTTCAGGTAAACCGCCTTGTCATGGTTCTGCTGGGCGATTTCCCGGATGCCGATCTTGCCGATGGTGGCCATGTAGACAGCGGCTGTCGTGGCGTTAAGGCCGTTGTTGGAGCAGATGTTTGAAGAGGCTTTGTCCCTTCTGATGTGCTGCTCACGGGTGGCCAGGGTCAGGACGTAGCCGTCATCCCCGTTGGCGTCTTTGGTTTTGCCGATGAGACGGCCGGGCAGATTGCGCATCATCTTTTTGGTGCCTGCCAAAAGGCCTAAACCCGGACCGCCGAAAGTCTTGGCGATGCCAAGACTCTGGCCTTCGCCGGCCACAAGGTCGGCCCCGAAGCTGCCGGGATTTTTGAGCAGGCCCCAGGACATGGCTTCGGTAAAAGAGGCGATGAGCAGGTTCTTTTTGTCGTCAGCAGCCTTGCGGAAGGCGCTTAAGTTCTCGATGTTGCCAAAAAAGTTCGGAGACTGAACCGCAACACCGGCCACCCCGTCCATGGCTTCATAGGCGGAAAGGTCCGTGAGGCCGTCAGATGTTGCCGGTATCTCAACCATTTCGTAGCCCGCAGGCACGATGTAGGTGTTGATAATCTCCCGGTGGGAGGGGTGTACCAGGGAGGATACGGCAATCTTGTTGGCTTTTTTGTTTTTTCTCAGGGCGATCAGGGCGCACTCGGCAAGGGCGGTGCCGCAGTCGTAGTGGGATGCGGTCGCAATGTCCATGCCAAGCAGTTCGGTGACCATGGTCTGGAATTCATAGATGGCCTGAAGCGTTCCCTGGCTGATTTCAGGCTGGTACGGGGTGTAGGCAGTCATGAATTCCTGGCGGGAAATCAGATAGGGAACGATGGACGGGATATAGTGGTCGTAGGAACCGGCACCGATAAAACAGGTATAGTTTTTACAGGCAATATTTTCTGAGGCCAGGCTTTCCATGTGGGCGTTGAGGTCCCATTCGGAGAGGGCTTCGGGCAGATCCAGTCCGTCTTTTGTTTTGAGTTGATCAGGTATGGTATCGAAGAGATCGTCCATCGACGGCTTGCCGATGACGGCCAGCATCTGTTCGATGTCTTCTTTGGTATGGGGTAAATAGCGCATGGCAGTTTATCCTTTCAACATGTCAAGGTATGCGCCCTGGTCCATGAGACTGTCAAATTCGCCCATGTCGGCTGCTTTGATTTTCACCAGCCAACCGCCGGCGTAGCAGTCGTTGTTGACCAGTTCAGGGGCATCTTCCAGGTCTTCGTTAACAGCGACGATTTCACCGCCGATGGGCAGATAAATTTCGGAAACCGCTTTTACGGATTCAACAGAACCAAATTCATCACCCTGGTCAAAATCATCCCCTTCTTCGGGCAGCTCCACGAAAACGATTTCACCCAGCTGATCCTGGGCATAGTCGGACAGGCCGATGGTAACGGTGTCTCCGTCTACCTTTGCCCATTCGTGATCTTTGGTGTAACGTACGTCTTCGGGGAAGTTGAGTTCGTCCAGTGCTTTCATAAATTGCCTCCTTTACCTGATTTAAATGATGAGCGGGGCCTTTCCCATTGAGAAAAAGCCCCCAACCTTCGGTTATATAAAGTTCTTAATTGCCTTTCTGGCGGTTCTGTCCGGGCGGATATCTTCAATGGTCCGTACAGAGATGGAACGTTTTCCCTCTTTCAGGGTCAGGCGAGACCCCATGGGCAGCGCCTTGTTGACCATGACAAATCCGCAGGCAAGCCCCTTGACTTTTACGTCTTCGGACAGGCCTTCGGTGTTGATGCTGACGATCTTGTCATCTGCCCAGGTGACGGCCATGTCGGTGGCGCAGGTGAGTACCCGGCCGATGGTGTCTCCTTGTTCATCCAGAACTTCGGTGCTTTCTCCGGCGTTGACCTTGCGCAATGAGTCGCCCACAAACGGATAGGTGTGGTCTGCATCGGCGGCGGCCAGAAGTGCGCCCGCACCGAGGAAGTCTTTGGTGAATGCGGTTTTGTCTTCGGTGTAGGGCAGGGCAAAATCCCAGGGGTGGTTGATGAACGGGAAGTGCCCGATATCCTGGTGGGACAGGGGCAAACAGGAACCTGCGCGCAAAGAATCTCTGGCCCCAAGGCCGCAGGCGGTCAATCCCAGATCTTTTCCGGCGTCCAGCAGCCCGCTCCAGAGGGCTTCCACCTTTTCCGGGGCGATGAAAATCTCAAAGCCGAACTCGCCTGTGTATCCGGATCTGGACAGCAGAATGGGGGTGCCGTCCGCAAGGAAGATCTGGCCCGGCTGGTCCGGGTCCACATCCCCTTTAAAAGAGAAGTAGGGCATGGGCACAAACGTGGCGTCCGGGTCCTTGAGAAAACCCGACAGGATTTTTGCGGCATTCTTACCCTGGATGTCGATCTTGGCAAGTTTGGCGGTAAGGTCGGTGATAACCGCATCCCGCCCGTCTTTCTGCTCTGAAAGATGGGTAGCGATGGTTCCGCCCATGCCGGCATTTACACAGACCATAAACCGGGTGTCGGTAAATCTGTAGACAATGGCATCATCTATACAGTGGCCCTTGTCATCCAGAAAGGCCCCGTATACGCAGCGCCCGGGCACAAGGCTGTCAATATCACGGGTAAAGCAAAAGTTGATCAGATCAAAGGCGCCGTTGCCTTCAACCGTAATGCAGGCCATGTGGCTGGTGTCGAAAAGACCGGCGGATTTTAACACGGCCAAGTGTTCGTTTTTAACGCCGGTATCATACCACAGCGGCATGTCAAAGCCGCCGAAATCGGCCATGTTGGCCCCTGCATTCCTGTGCCACTGGTTTAGCGGCGTTTTTTTAAGACTATCGTTCATGACAGCCCCCCTTTTTAACGGTTAACTGCTGTTAAAATATGTAGGGAACTTTCAGGTTATAGGATTTGTAGACCACAAATGTCTCAACCGAGCTGACTCCTTCAACCTTGGAAATCTCTTCGGTATAGAATTCAAGAAGGCCGAAACCTTTCTTGAACAGGACCAGGACCATGAGATCATAGCGCCCGGTGACCACAGATACCGAAATGACGCCTTTAAGATTGCTGATTTCTTTGCCCTTGTCCACAAGGTTCATCTCGGACAGCTTGATGCCGATGATAACCGTTCTGTGGCCGGGCAACATGGCAGGGTCAACCAGCCCGCAGATTTCAAGCACCCCTTCATCCTGCAGCTTGTTGACCCTGGATCTTACCGTATTCTCGGTAATGGCAAGTTTATCAGCGATTTTCTTAAAGGATTTTTTCCCCTCTTTTAATTCCCTGATGATGTCAATGTTTGTTTGATCGATCTTCATTCCGCCTCTTTTTTAGCTAAAAAATTTTGGAAATATGAAATTTAATTAAATTTGATTGATAATTACCTTACAATAGTGATAATGTCAAATAAATTTTTTGAAAACTAATGAAAAAAGAAGTTTTTTTTGGAAATATTTGTGAAAATAGTATATGGTAAATTGGTAATCACGGAATTTACAAGTATTTGTGTAAACTAAATCGGTTTTGGGGGACAATGCCAGGATCCAGGCCGGTTTCACCAATTAAGGCAGGGGCAAAACATGCCTGCCTACATTATATATAGGAGGACACATGACCAAACAGCTTGTAATTATCGGCGGTGGCCCCGGGGGATACGTGGCGGCGTTAAAAGGTGCGGCACTGGGAGCCCGGGTAACCCTGATTGAAAAAGAAAACTTGGGCGGCACCTGCCTGAACTGGGGATGCATCCCTTCTAAGATAATGAAGAATTCAGCCGATCTTCTGCTCAAGTGTCTGGAGGCGGACAAGATGGGAATTCAGATCGAAGGCCACGTGTCCGCCGATATGACAGCCCTTATGGCCCGCAAGGACAAGATCCTGGAGGACCAGCGAAAAGGAATTGAAGGCCTGATGGAAGCCAACGGCATCAGCGTTCTTTTCGGCAAGGGCAAAATTGCAGGACCCGGAAAAGTCAGTGTCACCGATGCCGCGGGCGAGGAAACCATTGTGGATTACGATAAACTGATCATTGCCACCGGTACCAAGCCCCTGAACGTGCTTGATTTCCCCTTTGACCACACGCGGGTGGTATCTTCCAATGACATTCTCTGCCTGGACCGGATTCCTGCCTCCATGACCATCGTGGGCGGCGGCGTTATCGGTTGTGAGTTTGCCTTTATCTTTTCCGCCCTGGGATGCCAGGTGACGGTTGTGGAAGCCATGTCCAGGCTGCTACCCCTGCCGTCGGTGGATGAATCCTGCTCCAAATTGCTGATGCGGGAAATGAAAAAACGCAAGATCAAGGTTTTCTGCGACACTGTCGTGACAAAAGCTGAGGCAGGTGATGCAGGCGTCAGCGTTTCTCTTTCCGTCAGCCCCTTTACGGACAACCCCAAACCCAAGAAGCTGAAGACAGATACCCTTGAATCCGAGATCATGGCCGTTTGCATCGGCAGAACGCCTCTTTCCGAAGATCTGGGGCTGGAAAATATCGGCCTTCAAACGGAGCGGGGCTGGATTCCGGCCAATGAATTTATGGAAACCGCAGCAGATAACGTCTACGCCATCGGAGACATCCTGGGACCTGCCAAGATCATGCTTGCCCATGTGGCCTCCCACGAGGGGCTTGTTGCAGCGGAAAATGCGCTGTCTGACACAGGCACCAAAGCTGTCATGGCTTATAATGCCGTGCCGGGCGCCATCTTTACCATGCCCGAAGTCGGCACTGTGGGCTTGAGCGAAGAAGGGGCCAAAGCAGCTGGGTTTGAAGTGGAAACTGCGTCTGTGAATTTCAGGGTGCTTGGCAAAGCCCAGGCCATCGGTGAAATAGCGGGTGAAGCCAAGATGATCGTGGATGCAGCCACCAAGAAGGTGCTGGGTGTCCATATCACAGGCCCCCATGCCACGGATCTGATTGCCGAGGCCACATTGGCTGTTGAAAAGGGAATGACCGCAGACGAGGTCGCCCACACCATCCATGCCCATCCGACCCTGGCTGAGATCATGGGGGAAGTGGCTTCCAAAGCCTCGGGCATGCCCCTGCACGGGTAAGACTCCGGCCGTCTCTCCCCGCCATCTGCAAGCCATCCCTGCGGGGAGAGACATCGGTGCTTGAAAATAAGAGTGGTATCCGGCCCTCCTTTTGTATATTTTTAAAAGATGAGTCAACGACCAGGCATGATAAAGTCACATTGCACCGGACAGTTATGCCGCCTGATTGTTTTGCTGATTTTGGTTGCGGCCGTCCCGGTTCACGCGCAGCAAAAGGATTCCCTGACGGTCTCCTACACCCCTTTTCCGCCTTTTCTTTTTGATGATGAGAACAAGGAACCCCGGGGGATTATAAGGG
>CAJWHT010000266.1 GCA_913041495.1 uncultured Desulfobacteraceae bacterium
CCCCGCGGAGTACCGTGTTGATGTTCATGGTGATGTCGTCAATGACCACTGCCAGGTTATACATGGCAACGCCGTTGCTTCTCTGGATGATGAAATCATCGATTTCCGCATTCTGAAAAGCGGTACTGCCCTTAACCACATCGTCCACAACGGTGACGCCGGCATCCGGGGTTTTTAGCCGAACCACGGTGTTCTCACCCTTTTTCAGGCCCCTTTCCCTGCAGCGGCCGTTGTACATGGGCTTGAGCCCCTTGGCTTTGGCCGCCTCGCGCATGGCATTGACCTCATCCGGGGTGCAGTCGCAGTAGTAGGCATGGCCTGAGTCCACCAGCCGGTCTATGTATTCATTGTATATGTCGTGACGCTGGGTCTGGAAATAGGGGCCGTCGTCCCAGTCGATGCCGAGCCATTCCATGGATTCGAGAATGGCATCCACGGATTCCTGGGTGGAACGGGCCTCATCGGTATCTTCGATGCGAAGGACAAATTTCCCGCCTTTACGCCTGGCATACAGCCAGTTGAACAGGGCTGTTCTGGCACCTCCGATGTGAAGGTACCCTGTGGGGGACGGGGGGAAACGGGTAATAATGGGTTCCATAATATCTCCAAATGGGTTCTTGAGTAAGCGGTGTAAAATCGAGCCCTTAACTACCACAAAACTTGGACTTCGGCAATAGTTCTTGACACTGAGTCGAAATTGGGGTAAATAAGTTTGTTTATTATTTTGGTGCAAAATAATTGAAATGCAAATAAAATGATATAGTTAGGAGAAATCCAATGGCAGTACCCAAGCAGAAAAGCTCCAAGGCAAGAGGCAGAAAAAGAAGGACTCACTACAAAACCAGCGCACCTACAGTCTCTGTATGTTCCGAGTGCCAGGAACCCAAGCTTCCCCATACCGCCTGCCCCGAGTGCGGCGCCTATAAGGGAAGAAACGTAATGGCCGGCGCTGACGAAGAATAATTATCCAGTAAGGAGTCCATGTCATGACCATTGAAACCAAGGTCAAGAAAGTGATTGCTGAGAAAATTCCTGATATTGATATCGAGGACGTGGTTCCGGAGGCCTCCCTGATCGAAGATCTGGGTGCCGATTCCCTGACCATTGTCGAACTTGTCATGTCCATGGAAGAGATTTTTGAAATCGAAATTGATGATGATGCGGCAGAGGGACTGGTAACGGTTCAGGACGCCATTGATTTCATCAATGCGAAGTCTTAAGCAATATCTTGAAATTTGGGAAATCGACAGATGGATACAGACAAGACCATCATTATCGGCAGCGATCACGCCGCCTACGGTCTGAAGGAAAAAATCAAGGACCTGCTGTTCACCTTAGGGTTTCGCGTGGAGGATGCCGGCACGGACAGTGAGGCATCCGTAAACTACGTTGAATACGGTAAAAAGGTGGCCGGTGCCGTGTCAAAAGGAGAGTACCCCAGAGGTATCCTTCTCTGCGGCACCGGGCTCGGCATGTCCTATGTGGCCAACCGGTTCAAAGGCGTGCGTGCGGCGCTTTGTTCAGATGTGTTTTCCGCACAGATGAGCCGTCAGCACAACGATGCCAATGTGCTGGTTCTCGGCGGGCGGATCGTGGGGGATGTGTTGGCATTTGAACTGGTGAAGACCTGGCTGAATACCGGGTTTGAGGGGGGACGCCATTTAGATCGGATTCAGTCCATTGATGACTGAACCGTCCGGTGTGTGCCTTGGCTGAGACCGGATAAGGCATTCGTAGCACTGCCCTGCAGGCGCCTCATCCGGGACGTCGCATGGCCGTTTTGCGATAGCGTTCGATCCTGTGGATTGTTACTTAGGTGCGATTTTACCGGGATGGTTTGTAACCAGGCCCCATGACACCCTTTTCCCTAAAAAAATTACTTGATAAGGTGGGAGAGATTGATGAGCTATATCAAATCCAGCGATCCTGAAATCGCCACTATTTTGGAAAGCGAAGCAACCCGTCAGGAACTCGGGTTGAATCTGATTGCCTCTGAAAATACGGTGAGCCGCGCCGTGATGGAAGCTCAAGGGTCCATCATGACCAACAAGTATGCAGAAGGCTACCCTGCCAAACGGTACTACGGCGGGTGCGAGTTTGTGGATCAGGCTGAAGATATCGCCATCGAGCGGGTGAAAAAGCTGTTTGGTGTGGAATATGCCAACGTGCAGCCCCATTCCGGATCCCAGGCCAATATGGGGGTCTACTTTTCCCTGCTGGATCCGGGCGACCGGATTCTGGCAATGGATCTGTCCCACGGCGGTCACCTCACCCATGGTGCGGGTGCCAGTTTTTCAGGCCGGCTCTACAATTTTACCCATTACGGGTTGAATCCCGACACTGAAACCATTGATCTGAACCAGGTGGAAGATCTGGCCAAGTCCACCCGGCCCAAGCTGATTGTGGCCGGTGCCAGTGCTTACCCCAGGATCATTGATTTCAAATGCTTTGCAGATATTGCCAAGGCCACAGGGGCCCTTTTTATGGTGGATATGGCCCATATCGCAGGGCTTGTGGCCGCCGGTGTTCATCCGTCTCCGGTGGGATTTGCCGACGTTATTACCTCCACCACCCACAAAACCCTGAGAGGTCCCAGGGGGGGAATTATTCTGTCTTCAGACAAGCATGCCAAGTCCATCAGCAGCCAGATCTTTCCGGGAATCCAGGGCGGTCCGCTGATGCATGTGATCACGGCAAAGGCCGTGGCCTTCAGGGAAGCCTTATCCCCCGAATTTACCGAATACCAGCAGCAGGTTGTGAGAAATGCGGGCGTTTTGGCAAACGTGCTGATGGAACGCGGGTATAAGCTTGTTTCCAACGGGACCGACAACCACATGGTCCTGGTGGATTTCAGCGACCGGGATATTACCGGCAAAGAAGCTGAAGAACGGCTGGGCCAGGCCAATATCACGGTGAACAAAAACACGGTGCCCAATGAAAAACGCAGTCCTTTTGTGACCTCGGGTATCCGGATCGGCGTGCCTTTGATCACTTCCCGCGGAATGAAGGAAGAGGCCACCCGTGCCATTGCCGGGTTTATCTGTGATATCCTGGATGATGCGGCAAATATCAACAAGGTGGCTGCCCAGGTTAAAGATCTGTGCAGCAGGTATCCTTTATACGAAGCGACGACGGCCCCATGACTCTGATTCCACCTGATTTCACCACAGACCCCGACGCCACTGACGCCAAACGTCCCTCCTGGGACGAGTACTTCATGAGTATCACCGACCTTGTGTCCTCCAGGGCAACCTGCACCCGGCGCAAGGTCGGCGCTGTTTTGGTCAAGGAAAAAAGAATCCTTTGCTCCGGGTACAACGGGGCGCCTGCATCCGTATCCCATTGCCGGGAAACCGGGTGCCTTCGGGAGCAGCTCAACGTGCCTTCGGGGGAAAAGCACGAACTTTGCCGGGGGGTGCATGCGGAACAAAACGCCATAATCCAGGCGGCATATCACGGGATTACGGTAAACGGGTCCGTGCTTTATTGCACCACCCAGCCCTGTTCCATCTGTGCGAAGATGATCATCAATGCCGGTATCACCAGGGTTTACTATAAAGAGGGGTATGACGATCCCCTCTCTTTGGATATGTTTGCCCAGGCCGGTGTAGACCTGGTCCGGCTGGACACCTAACCGAAGTTGTGAGGCTGCCATGAAATGCCCATTTTGCGGAAAACTGAATACACGGGTTGTTGATTCGCGACCGGGCAAAATCGAATTTGAGGTCAGGCGCCGGAGGGAATGCCAGGCCTGTTCCCAGCGGTTCACCACCTATGAACGGGTGGAGCAGGTCCCTGTCATGATCGTAAAAAAGGACAACCGCAGGGAAGAGTTTGACAGGGAAAAAATCCTCAAGGGTATTCAAAAGGCGTGTGAAAAACGCGCCATCAGCGTGAATCAAATCGAAGAGATGGTGGATACCATCGAACGTGACCTGAGAGAAAGCAGTGAGCGGGAAGTCTCTTCCAAGGTGGTCGGTGAAAAGATTATTACAGCGCTCAAAGCAGTGGATGATGTGGCCTATGTCCGTTTTGCCTCGGTTTACCGTGAATTCCGGCATGTGGCGGATTTTATAGATGAACTCAAAGGGCTGCTGCCCCAAGAATGCCAGACCATCGAGTTGGACCAGATGGCCACTTCCGGCAGTGACACTATAGCCTCTTCTAAGGCCGGTAAAGGCGGGCAGGATGACTGATACCGAGTACATGCGCCAGGCCCTTGAAGAAGCCGCTAAGGGAAAAGGGTTTACCTCCCCCAATCCCTGTGTGGGTGCCGTGGTGGTGAAAAACGATGAGATCATCGGCCGCGGATTTCACCCGAAAGCCGGCGGCCCCCACGCTGAGGTTGTTGCCATAGACAACGCCCTTGCCAATGCCCCTGACAAGGTGATAGGCGCCACCATTTATGTGACCCTTGAGCCCTGTAACCACTACGGCAAAACCCCACCCTGCACCAAAAAGATTCTTGATGCCGGTATCACCAGGGTTGTCGTGGCATGCGCAGACCCCAATCCCAACGTTGAAGGGGGCGGGAATGCGTTTTTAAGGGCAAAGGGGATTGAGGTGATCAGCGGGATTCTCGAAGATGAGGCCAGCACCCTGATCGAAGATTTTATCTGGGCCATCCAGCATCCCAAAGATCCCTTTGTAACGTTGAAGTGCGCCGCCACCCTGGACGGCCATATCGCCACACGGACCGGAGATTCGAAGTGGATCACCAACGATGCCTCCAGAGCATTCGGTCACAGGCTCCGGCATGAGGCTGACGCTATCCTGGTGGGTTCCGGCACCCTCCATGCGGACGATCCCTCCCTGACTGCCCGGATCAAAGGCTTTCCTGCAGTTGATCCTGCCCGGGTGGTTCTGGATTCCCGTCTCACCATACGTCCGGACGCAAAGGTTATCACGACGGATTCCCGCGCACCCGTTATTGTGGTGACCGGCCCGGAACCACCGGCAGATAAGCGCAGGCAACTTGAAGACAAAGGGGTCACCGTAATTGCGGCAGACCTGACGGACAACGGGCTTGATTTACGTCAGGTGATGATTAAGTTAGGGGCCATGTCGATTGCAAGCCTCCTTGTTGAAGGCGGTGGAAAGGTGGCCGCATCAGCCCTGAGGGCGGGTATTGTGAACAAGGTCTGCTACTTTATCGCACCGAAGTTTTTAGGGGCCAACGACGGCATTCCGGTGTTCAGCGGAACGGGGCCGGAGAAAATAAAGGATGCCTTTGAGCTTGACCGGGTGACCACCCGGCGGTTCGGAGCGGACATACTGGTGACGGGCTATCTGGACAGGCAAAACCAGTTTAAGAGAACGGGCGTTTAAGGAGCATTAGGTGTTTACCGGCATCATCGAAAGTTTTGGAACTATCAAGCGGATTGAATCCAACGGGGAAGGGAAAGTCCTGACCATAGGATGCGATCTGGATCTTACCGCCAGCAAAATCGGGGACTCCATCGCCGTGAACGGTGCCTGCCTGACGGCTGTCAGGCTCGGGACCCACGAATTCCAGGTGGATATGGCCCCGGAAACCGTCTTTCGAACCACCTTTAAAACCATGGGACCCGGCACCCGGGTCAATGTCGAGCGGGCCTTGAAATTATCTGACCGTATCGACGGTCACCTGGTGTCCGGCCACATTGACGGGACCGGTACCATTGCCGCCATACGCAAGAAGAGCAACGCCATCATTTATGATGTCACCGTACCGGAACACCTGGCAGCAGATATGATTGAAAAAGGGTCCGTGGCCATTGAGGGCATCAGCCTGACCATAAACCAATGCTGGGACACGGGCTTTCAAGTCAGCATCATTCCGCACACTGCCAAAATTACAACCATCGGATTAAAGCAGGTGGGTGATGCGGTCAATATCGAAACCGATATGCTGGGCAAATACGTAAGAAAGATTTTAACCACAGGGGGGCAGAGTGCCAATTCACCGCAGGATGCCAAAGCGGATATCAGCCTCTCCCTTCTTGCCAAAAACGGATTTTTATAATCCTTTGTTAGTACACCCGGGTGTTTGTGCACAGGGACGTACGTTATGAAATGTAGGGGATAACACACATGCCGCACTTAAGCATTGAACAGGCAATTGAGGATATCAAAAACGGTAAAATGGTCATCCTGGTGGATGATGAAGATCGGGAAAACGAAGGGGATCCCACCATGGCCGCCGAAGCGGTCACGCCGGAAG
>CAJWHT010000267.1 GCA_913041495.1 uncultured Desulfobacteraceae bacterium
GGGCCATCAGACCATCGCCCAGAGCTTCGGCGGCACGATCATCCATGCAAAGGCCATCATGCACGGCAAAACCTCACAGGTGACCGCAGACGGCGAACATATTTTTAAGGGTATCAACAAACCTTTTTCCGTGATGCGGTACCACTCCCTGGCCGTTCAGGAATCCGATCTGCCGGACTGCCTCATGGTGACCGCCAGGACCGAAGACGGAGAGATCATGGGGCTGCGCCACAAGGAGCACCCCACCCAGGGCGTGCAGTTCCACCCGGAATCGTTCATGACCACCGTGGGCAAACGGCTGATCCGAAACTTCATCAAAGGAGCATAACATGAGCTTTACCGATCATCTTAAAACCATAATTTCAGGCCAGGACCTTGACCAGGAACACATGGCGGAAATGCTGACTGATATCTTTTCTGGCACCATCACCGAAGCCCAGATCGGGGCCTTCATGGCCGCCCTTGCCACCAAGGGGGAAACCTTTGAGGAACTTGCAGGGGCTGCCCGTGCCATGCGCAGGAAAGCCGTCCGCATCCAGGCCCTGTCCAAAAAGGTCATTGATACCTGCGGTACGGGCGGGGATGCATCCGGCTCTTTCAACATATCCACCACCACGGCCTTTGTGGTGGCCGGTGCCGGCGTGACCGTGGCCAAGCATGGCAACCGGAGTATCTCCAGCAAGTGCGGTTCTGCAGATGTTTTAGAAGAACTGGGCGTGAAGCTGGACATAGATCCGGAAATCGTCGAAGAGGCGGTAAATGAAATCGGTATCGGCTTCATGTTTGCCCCCATGTACCACGGCAGCATGAAATATGCCGGAAAGGCGCGCCAGGACTGCGGTATTAGGAGCATATTCAACATGCTGGGCCCCCTGACAAACCCGGCCTCTGCCTCCTGCCAGATCCTTGGGGTATTTGCCCCGGAACTCACCGAAATGTTTGCCAGGGCCCTCAAGCTGCTGGGGGTTGAAAAGGCATTTGTGGTTCACGGCCATGACGGCATGGACGAAATGACCGTCACCGACCTTACCCGTGTCACCGAACTTTGTGACGGCATGATCAAGACCTATGACGTGGATCCCCTGAATTACTTCGGCGACTATGCCACTGCCGAGGATTTGAAGGGGGGGGACGTGAAAGAAAACGCCGCCATCACCATGGCCGTGCTCAAGGGAGAGAAAGGTCCCAGACAGGATGTCGTCCTGCTGAATGCCGGTGCAGGACTGGTGGCGGCAGATGCTGCCCCCACCATTGAAAAGGGCATTGAAATTGCCAGAAAAGCCATTGAATCCGGGGCTGCCCTGGAGAAACTGGAACAACTGGCGGCCTACACCCAGGAAAACGGTTAGCCGGAAAGGGGATACACAATGGAAGGATTCCTGAAAACCGTTGTTGAGGTGAAAAAGGAAGAAATCGGCAGGTGCAGGGCGCAAATTCCCTTGACAACCCTCCGCCGGGAAGCTGAAGAGACTGCAGCTCCGGCCTCATTTGCCGAGGCCATGGCAAAAAGCCATGCAGAAGATCCGGGTATCATCGCCGAGGTGAAAAAAGCCTCTCCCTCCAAGGGGGATATCCGGCCGGACATCGATGTATCGGCCTATGCCGAAGCCTACACCAAGGGCGGCGCCCGGGCCATATCGGTGCTCACGGAATCCCGTTTTTTCAAGGGAACCATGGCGGATTTGAAAGCGGTCTGCAGCAACACAGACCTGCCCGTACTGCGAAAGGATTTTATCTTTACCGAATACCAGATTTACGAGGCCAAGAGGGCCGGTGCGTCCGCTGCACTTTTGATCACCACCCTGCTCTCCCCTGGCCAGCAGGCCGAACTCACCCACCTGACCCGGGAACTGGGCATGGAACCCCTGGTGGAAATAAACTCCGAATGGGAGTTTGAACAGGCCTACAAAGCCGGTGCAAAAGTTGTGGGAATCAACAACCGGAACCTGACCACCCTGGAAGTGGATCATACGGTGGCAGGGCGTGTGGCAAAGATCTTCCCCGAAGATATCATCCCGGTGGAAGCCTCCGGCATCTCCGGCAGAGAAGGTATAGAAACAGGACTTGGAAACCGGATCTATAACTTCCTGGTGGGGGAAAGCATTGTCCGGGCCAAAGATCCGGCAGAGTTCATCAATACGCTTTGCGGCCGAAAAAAGACTGAAAACTAAGGAATCACACCCATGACACCCTTTACCAAATGGCAGCCGGCCTCAGATGCCCGTCCCCTGGTAAAAATCTGCGGACTGACCCGGGTGGACAATGCCTTGGCCTGTGCGGAGGCCGGAGCCGATATCATCGGCCTGGTATTTTTCCCCAAAAGCCCCCGAGATGTCTCCAAGGCACGTGCCGGAGAAATCACCCGGGCCCTTCCCGGTGAGATTCCCACCTGTGGGGTTTTTGTGGACGCGGATTACGACACTCTCATGGCAACGGTTGATCAAACAGGCATCAGGATCGTCCAACTCCACGGAAGCGAATCCCCGGATCTGGCCACCCGGATGTCCGAACAGGGCCTTGTGGTTGTCAAAGCCTTTTTTGCCGCAAGGGAACCCGGGCTTGAAAAGGCATCCGAGTATCCGGATGCCGACTTCTGTCTGGCCGAGTACGGCAGAGGGATTCTGCCGGGGGGCAATGCGGAGTCATGGGATTACGGCCTGGCAAAAGGGTTTGCCTCCGGAAACCGGCTGATGCTGGCCGGCGGCCTGACACCGGAGAACGTGAGCATTGCAGTGCGGGAGACCAACCCTGGTGCCGTGGATATTTCCTCCGGTGTGGAAGCCTCCCCCGGTATCAAAGATATCGAAAAGGTGAGCCGGTTTATCCAAAACGCCAAATCCCCGGCGTAGCCTCCCCCTATCTGACCAGAATATTGTTGCCGGGATAAATTTTATCCTGGGCAGAAAGATTGTTCAGCTTACGGATAGTTGCCACGCTGGTCTTATACTTCTGGGAAATGGACCAGAGGGTTTCCCCCTTTTTAACGGTATGAAACAACTGCTTGGGTTTTTCCGGCTTGGCAGGCTTCCGGGTCTGGACGGTCTTTTTCTTCACCGGCACAGAAGCCGCTTTAGCAGCCGCCGTTATGGTCGCCTTCGGTTTGGCCGTGTTGCCCGCAGACAATTTCACGGCCTGCGCTTTCAGCGATGCCATCCGTTTTTCCATCGCCCCCATCCGTTCAATCAGGGCATCCATTTTCAGGGTGACGGCGGTTTCCAGACGGGAGACCCTGTCATCCAAAGCGGCAAGGGACTTGGATGACGGCATTGCCCCGTCACCGTCAGGTGTTGCAGAGGCCACACGGTTCAAAGAGACTTCCAGATCGGCAATCCGCTTTTCAAGGCTTTGGGCGTCCATACCCACGGCAGTGCCGCCGGCACTCGTCCCGGAGGGCACCGGTACCCCGGTATCCGAAGAACGGAAAAAGAAAACAAACACCAGCACCGTCACCACCAGCGCCCCGGCAATGATCAGGGTGAATTCGTTTTTTTTCAGCAGTGATCCTTCCACGGATAGGTCATCGGGGTTGGGAACTTTGCGCTTTTGATTGGTGTTCGTCTGGGTGGTGGGGATCTTGGATTCGGGTTTTGCCTTTGGTTTCATCTCGCAGCTCCTGTGATATGGATAGATTCGCATCTTCTTCATATCATCTTACCCATATTTATCAAGCCCTGGCCTTGATCATCTTCAAAATACATTGAATCCCTGATCTGGACTATGATAGAGTTGATGAAAGCGTCTTTGGCGCCCAACCCACAACCGCCAGGAATAAGCTTGGGGAAAACACCATGAAACTGACAGCCATCCGAACGCACCGCCTGCTTTCCAGCGTCATTGCAGTTACACTTTTCCTGACAGCCCCCCTTTTTTCAGGGAACCTTGCAACCGCCGGGGAAGTCATGACCAACAAGCTTGGCATGACCCTCGTTCTCATCCCTGCCGGTTCATTTGTCATGGGCAGCCCGAAAACCGAGATGGGCCGGAACTGGAATGAAGAACAGCACCGGGTGATTATCTCAAAAAGCTTCTGGATGGGGGAAACGGAAGTGACCCAGGGGCAGTGGAACCGACTGGTCTCTCCCAATCCCTCCACACATAAGATGGGCAGCTCCTATCCCGTAGACTCGGTCTCCTGGAATGAGGCCGTCCAGTTCATCGCGTTTTTGAACCGGTTTGAAGGCACCACAAAATACCGCCTTCCCACCGAAGCCGAGTGGGAATATGCCTGCCGGGCCGGCAGCAACACCGCTTTTTCCATGGGACCTATCACCACTTTTTCATGCAACGAACCTGAGCGGGCGTTGATCGATACGGCCTGGTACTGCTACAACTCCGGCCTGGCCGGACCGGCCAGGGATTTCAAGCCCCACCCTGTGAAGCTTCTAAAACCCAATGCCTGGGGGCTTTACGACATGCACGGCAACGTGCAGGAATGGGTGCAGGACGCCTGCAAATGGCGCAGCATCCTAAAAGGACGGGTGGGCGTTATCACCCGGACTTATGTGGACAACATCCGGGACCCCCTTGAGACGGAGGGAGATCACCGGGTGATCCGCGGCGGTGGCTGGCACCAGAACAGCAAATATCAGAGAGCAGCCTTCCGGTCCTATTACAAGCCGGTGGCCCGGCGAAACAGCCTGGGATTTCGTGTTGTCCGGGAAAGGTAAATGGAAACATAAAATAAAGGCTGCTTTTTAGAGGACAGCGGCGGCAGCCTATCTGGCGGACCGCCTAAAAGAACGCCACAGAATAAGCCCGCCGACCAGCATAATGATGTCCCGGATCAGCAGCGCCGTGGCCGAAGAGGCGGCAGCCCCCTCACCGAAAGCAAAACACCCGCAGTCAAACTCATGCCCCCGGATCAGGTTAAATGCGATGATCAGGATAAAAGCCGTCAACATGGCGTTTATCAGTATCAGGGCGGGTCTTCGCCAGAGGCCTGCAACAAGGCAAATTCCTGCCACAAGCTCAACAAAGGGTACCGTGATGGCCAAAATATTTATGGACTCCCCGGGAAATATCCCGTATCCGAACAGAACCTTTGCGAACTGGTCCGGTGCAAGGATTTTGTGAAAACTGGCATATATAAAAACACCACCCAACCCCAGGCGAATTCCCAGCAGCAATAATTTTTGACCAATACCCGGGCC
Source organism: uncultured Desulfobacteraceae bacterium (assembly GCA_913041495.1). GTDB lineage: Bacteria > Desulfobacterota > Desulfobacteria > Desulfobacterales > Desulfobacteraceae > Desulfobacter. The sequence continues at coordinate 5,151 of CAJWHT010000267.1, forward strand.
AGATCCGAGAATTCCTTTATCCTGCATCGGTTGCCACCTCAAATTCCATTTCCGACCATTCTGTGAATCCACCGCCATAGACGGTGACCTGTGAATACCCCATCCGGATGATACGGGCGGCAAATTCATGGGAATCGGTGCAGGTGACGCCGGAACAATAGACAAGTATCGGGGCTGTCTTTGCGATGGTCCCGGTAAATTGGGAGATGACGGCATCAAAATCGTGGAGCGGGAATGAAAGCGCCCCGGGAATATGGCCCTCCCTGTAAATATCCGCCCGCCGCACATCCACCAGAACGGTTTTACCGTCCCCGATCATCCTGCGGACCTTCATGGGATTGTTAATTTCAGGCGCTTTTACGGCATCCTGCCGGGCAGCACCTGCCATCACCACCCCGGCTGAGGTATCCCACTGACCCCAAAGGGCAATGCCTTCGGGGGAAAAGGCGTTCACGCCAAATCCCAGCGCAGCGGAAAAAGCCAAAAGCAGCAGACTGCCGGTGATATCCCTTATGGTTATGCCAAACACCCCCCCACCTAAACCCTTGCTCGGATGGACTTGAACAGGTTCACCCGCCGCTGCACCACCATCAGCATCAGCCATTTTTCCATCAGGTCTGCCATTTTTTCTTCCCGGGTTTCGGGCTGCCGGGGGGCGTTCTGTCCGGCAACGCTGGCCCCGTTCACCTCGGGGGCATATTCGAAGAGGTTATCCACATCATCATCATCGGCGGGGGCGGCAACATCAGAAGCGTCATCGAAGTCAGCATCCCCCCCCCCGTCTGCCACACCATCCGCCAAATGGACAGGGCTGTCCAGCTGCATATCGCTGATATCCTTCAAGGCCAGGTCAATAGCCAGATGGGCGTCATCCACCTGCTCCCGACGGAGCATGGCCAGTTCAATGCGTTTAACGGCGGCCC
>CAJWHT010000268.1 GCA_913041495.1 uncultured Desulfobacteraceae bacterium
CAAATAACTCGCTGAATTCTTTCATGGTTTGTTGTGGGCACGCCGAATAGCATTCATGGACGGCCCATGGCCGTTATTCCAAAGTTGACGTAAGACGGTTGCACAGGTGTTCGCTCATGAACATAACCGCTTCAATGTCCATGTGATCCATTACCGTGTCGTCAAACATGAGTTTGGCGTCCGCCCCAAAGCCGTCCTTTTCATCCCAGAAGAGCAAGGTGACATAAACCCTGGGAAATACCCGGAACTGGTAGGCCAGGTCCGGTGCTTCGTACCGGTCCCCCACATCTGTGCCGCCAAGGGCTTCGCATGACGCTTTCAACGCTTCCGGTTTGCCGCCGAAAGCCTTTCTCAGCGGTGCTTCCACGTGGCTTTCCATGGATTTGACTTTGGATACGGTGTTGGGGAATTCTTTCAGGCTTTTCATCCGTCCGGAGGGTGCGGCAGTGCCGCCTGCAGCCAGATGAATGTAGACAAAGGTCTGTTCGTTCCGGGTGAGATCCTTGCCGCCGGCATCTGTCACCCGTTCTTTGGTGGCCAGAAGATGGGTGTTGAAATAGGGCAGGCGGATGTGGGGTGTACCTTGAAAAGGCCCGGAAGTATTTGCGTCTTCCAGGATGCTGCCGACCCTTTGTGCGATCTCTTTGAGCGGGATGTCACCCGCCTTGCCACGGGCCTGTGAGAGGGCCTCGGCCGCCATATCCTTTTTCAGCCATTTGCCTTGTGCATACTGGGCGGTAAGTTCCGCCTGGGCATCGGTTAGGACATCCGGGGCAATGTGCGGGCAGTTTTTCAGGGGCAGCTTTTCAGAGACCACCATGCCGGCAAAGGCGATGCAGGTGGGGTAGCCGCAGTCCCGGCAGTTGGTTTTGGGAAGAATTTTCGTGTAAAGATCCACAACGGAAAGGGCCATGGGTGTCTCCTTAAAAAAATGCCGGCCGGAAAGTACTTTTTCCGGCCGGCATTCATGAGAATTTTGTCAGATGGTCTTTGACCACCGAATCAAGACATCGTTTTTTTTTGAAACGTGTCTGAATTCTTTTTCAAACTCGCCCTTATTCTTTTTCAAACTCGTCTTTGGACGCGCCGCAGATGGGGCAGCACCAGTCTTCGGGGAGGTCTTCAAATGCGGTGTTGGGCGCAACACCGTTATCCGGATCGCCTTCAGCAGGGTCATACACGTAGCCGCAGGGGCCGCAAACATATTTGTCCATGAAAATGTTCTCCTTGATTTAAAAAGGTTTTTATTTTGCCGAATGGGTGAAATTCCCCGGCAAATGCCATTGCCGGGGAAACTATAACTTAAATCAGTAGGCTTCGTCCAGTCCTAGATCCTCGTCCGTGATGGGATCCTTGAACAGGTGGTATGCCCAGATCTGATAGCAGATAACGATGGGGATGAATACCAGCACCACACCCAGCATGATTTTCAGGGTCAGGGGGCTGGAAGAGGCGTTAAATGCCGTCAGGTTCCATTCCGGATTCAAAGAGGAGGGAAAAAGGGCCGGAAAAAGGCCGATCACCCCGTAAAAGGTGCAGAGCACGATGGTGAGCCCGGATGCGAACCAGGCCTTGAAATAGGCCTGCTTGGCTGTAAAAAAACGGATGGACAGCAGGGCGGCCACGTTCAACAGCACCACCAGAAAGAGGATGGGATAGGTGAAGTAATTGTTCCACAGATCGGTGGCGAACCAGGAGGCGACCAGGAAAATAACGGCCACGGGAACCAGGGCCAGCCAGGCCTTGGATGACATGGCCACCGCCCGTTCCTTAAGATCGCCGGTGGCTTTGATGGCCATCCAGTTGGCGCCGTGGACGATAAAGAGAAGCACAAAGAGGGCGCCGCCAAGAAGACCGTAAGGGTTCAGCAGTTTAAGCGTGTTTCCGTGGTACAGGCCCTCCCCGTCAAAGGGGATGCCCTGGAAGATGTTGGCAAAGGCCACCCCGAACAGGAGCGCCGGCAGAAAGCTTCCCAGAAAAATCAGGGTGTCCCAGACATTTTTCCATACGGGATGCTCGATTTTTCCCCTGAAGTGAAGGGCCACCCCCCTGAAAATCAGGGCGAAAAGAATGAGCATCAGCGGGGTGTACAGGGAGGAAAACATGGTGGCGTACACCTTGGGAAAGGCGGCAAAGGTTACGCCGCCGGCCGTAATCAGCCAGACTTCGTTGCCGTCCCACAGGGGCCCCATGGAGTTGAGCATGACGCGTTTGTCTTTGTCCGTTTTACCGATAACGGGGTAAATGGTGCCGATGCCGAAGTCGAATCCGTCGGTGAGAAAGAAGACGGCCCACAAAAGCCCCCACAAGAAAAACCAGATTGATTGAAGTTCCATGATATCTATTCTCCTTAGTTGGTTTCGGCCTCAGGGCCTTCTTTTACGGATTTGGCGATCAAAAATACTCCCACGGCACCCAGCAGGCCGTAGACCAGGATGAACCCGATCAGGGATACCGCAACCTGGGAGGCCATAATGGGGCTGCCCGCATCGGCGGTTTTCATCAGGCCGTAGACGATCCAGGGCTGGCGGCCGATTTCGGATACGAGCCAGCCGGCTTCCATGGCAATCCAGGGAACGGGGATGGACCAGAGCATGATCTTAAGGAAGGTGGGGCTTTCCATGAGTTTATTGCGTCTGAACCAGCCGTAGACCATCAGTCCGATCATCAGTGTCCCAAGGCCCACCATGGTTCTGAACCCCACAAAGGTAAGGAACACCGGGGGGCGTTCGTCCTTGGGAATGTCCTTGAGGCCGGTGACCTCCGCGTTGAAATCGTGGAATCCCAGGAAACTCAGCATACCGGGGATGGAGCCGATTTCGATGATGTTCTCTTCCCTGTGGGCTGCGGGCAGGGCAAAGAGAATGATAGGCGCCCGTTCTTGGGTTTCCCAGTGGGCTTCCATGGCAGCCAGTTTCGCCGGCTGGGTTTTAGAAACGTTGATGCCGTGCATATCGCCGGAAAATCCGGTCCACAGCGCACAGACAAGGCCCACCATCAGGGCGATCCTGAAGGATTTCTGGAAGATTTCCACATGCTGTTTTTTCAATAGGTACCAGGCGGAGATGCCCATGATGAAAAATGCACCGAGCAGCAGTGAGGCCGGAACCACGTGGACGATCTCAAGAATAGCGTGTTTATTGGTGATGACAGCGAAAAAGTCCGTGAGTTCCGCCCGGCCGTTGCGAATGGTGTACCCCACGGGGTTCTGCATGAAACCGTTGGCAATGAGGATCCAGATGGCAGAGAAATTGCCGGCGATGGCCACCAGCCACATGACGGTGGCATGGGCCTTGGCAGACAGCTTTTTCCACCCGAAGATCCAGATACCGATGAAGGTGGATTCCAGGAAGAAGGCCACGGATGCTTCAATGGCCAATAGGGAACCGAAAATGTCACCGACGTACTCTGAGTAGCGGGACCAGTTGGTCCCGAACTGGAACTCCAGGGTGATACCGGTGACCACCCCCAGGGCAAAGTTGATTAAAAAGAGTTTACCCCAGAACTTGGTCATTCTCAGGTAGACCTTTTCGCCGGTTCTGGCGTATTTGGTCTCCATATAGGCGATGAGAACGGATAAGCCAAGTGTGAGGGGAACAAAAAGAAAATGGAACATGGTGGCTGCGGCAAATTGCAGTCTGGATAGAAAAACCGGATCCATAAACTCCTCCAAAAGTTAAGGTGTTATTTATTTAGGGTTTAAAAATTATATCTTCCCAATGATCAGCAAGTAGTGTGCCATTTTTTTTTGAGAACAGATAAAGAAGCTTGTGGTACCTTGATTTCTGAGCCAGCATAGCCCATTCTACGGTGGTTTTCAAGGTTGATTTATGGAAACGAAGTTCCTGGCCGGACTGTCACGATTGTATCATATCCGAGTGTATCACTGGGAATTGAGAAACCGCCTAATACAAAGTTGTATCAGTTTCCGGTACAATTGGGGATGAGACAGGTGGGGTGTCAAAATAAAAGCCCCGGCAGACGACTGTCTGCCGGGGCAAGAGGGTGGGAAAATGGGGTAAACCCTTATGGATTGGATATGAGTCAGGATTTTTTCGTGGCCTGATTCTCCCATTCCTGGATTTTGGTGGTCTCTGAGATCTCTTCCCATCCCGTGATCATGCCGGCAATATGGCTGAACAGGGAATGGCCCGTGGTGGTCATATACAGGTGAATGATCAGAAAGTTCACCAGAAGAAAGGCCACAAGCGTGTGGGTAATGGCGATAACGGACAGGTCCGTGGCCCCCGGGATCATGTTGTACAGGTAGTAAAGAAGTCCTGTGAGCATCTGCACCGGCAGCAGCATGGCTGAGATCCCAAGGTAGGTGATCCGCTGCAGGGGATTGTGTTTGGCGCCTTTGGACTTTTGCACCGGATGTTCCTGTCCCTTGAATATCCCAAATGCGTAATAGTACAGCACGTCGAACAGCTTTCTTGTGGTGGGGATGTACTGCTTCCATTCTCCCGTGGTGAACAGCCAGAAAACAAAGAAGGCAAAGAGAATCAACCAGGTCAGCCCCACGTAGTTGTGTACGGTGACAGCCGTTTTGAATCCCATGAGGGAATAGGTGCCGTGGACCTCAAACCCCGTGATCAGCAAGACGATGATCATCAGTGCCTGGAGCCAGTGCCACATCCGTTCAAACCGGGTGTACAGGTATACTTTTATCAGTTTTTTATCAGTCATGGATCAGTCCTCCTTTCCGTTCCGGGTAAAGAACCGGCCCAGGCCATGGAGCATCACCCCGAAAAAGGCGCCCAGCACCGCAATCATACCGATGGTATCGATAAAATCATTTTTGTCCCGTCCGGGCAGGTAAATGCCTGTAATATTCGCCAGCCGGGAGTTCTCCCTGATATGGCATTCCGTGCAGTTCAGGGCCTTTTCCCCGGGGGCCACCATATGGGTGATGGGAAAGGCGTAGGTGGTTTCCACGTAATCGAACTCGCCGGAGTAGGGTACATCCAGGGTTTTATTTCCCCGGGCGATGGCGTCGTTCATATCAAAGGTGGACCAGAAGCCGTTGGGACCCGAGAGAATGGGGGCCACCAGGCGCTTGTTGATTTTGTCGTAGGGCTGTTTACCCCTGTGTATCTTGAAGGGGTGGATTCTGGCATTGGGATCGGTCTTTTCCCCCAAGGGGTGGCTGACCTCAACGATATCCGCCGGATCAATTTCATCTTTGATGCCGATGTTGGAAAAAGAACCGTTGTACCAGAAATATTCCGGCTGAACGTTCTTTGCCCATTTGAATTCGCCTTTGATGGATTTATATGTGGGTTTGCCATAAGGGCCTTTTTCCACATAGGGTTTGCCGTCTTTCTTTTTGCCGGCTTTGGTCCAGTCCCACCACATTTTTGTGGGGTTCACCCGGGCATATTCGGGGATATGGCAGGATTGGCAGGCGACCTTGTCCACATGGTCGTTCATTTTGGAGTCGGTTTTATGGGGTACATTGCCATGGCAGGATTCACAGGTGATCTTGGTGGCCATGTCATCTTCGATCAGGCTTTTGCGCTCTGCGGATGCAGGGCGGGTATAGAGTCTGCCGGCGATGTTGTGTTTCACTGTGGTATGGCAGCGGGTACAGGTGAAGTTCGCCCCTTCGGCTGCCATGTGGACGTCCAGTGCCCGGTTGGGCTTGGTAAGGGAGGTGTCCAGGTCGCCGTGTTTGACGCCGTCACCGCCGCCGCCTTTAAAGTGGCATTCCCCGCAGTGGTTCCGCTGGGGCATGGTGATGTGCTTGACCACGGATTTGATCTCTTCTTGAAGTTCTGCAACGATTTCCTTGGTGTCGGGATCATCGTCTTCCAGAAAGGCCTGGATATCACCGAAGGCTTCTTTGTAATTGTAGGTCTCACCGCCGTGGCAGTTCAGGCAGTTTACCCCTTCTTCCACGCCGTTCCAGCCCACGTGGCATCCCAGGCACCCCTTGTCTTCCATGGCATTGCCTGAAATACAGAAGTTGTTCACCGCATGGCCGGCCTTACCGTTCATGATGCCTTGGTTTTCAGAGGCCACCTTCCAGGTCCAGTGGAT
>CAJWHT010000269.1 GCA_913041495.1 uncultured Desulfobacteraceae bacterium
TGCCGATGACCCGCCGGAAACCGTGGCTGGAACCGATCAGGTTGGAAAATAAAAACCGGGTGCCGTTGCCAAGATCCGCCTGAAAAGGCTCCCGGGTGGGCATGGGGGCTGACCGTCTTAGAAGTTCGTAATCCTTTACAAAACAGATGGCACCGTTGACACGGCCCTCCTTGTACAGGGGGTAGGCGGAGGTAATGGTGTTCACCACCTTTCCCGCATAGGTCCGGTAGAAAAAAGTCCTGTTTTTTATGGAGGCGTTGTGGGTGATGCACTGCATCACCATGGATGTCCGGTTGTTGAGTTCATAGATCTGCGTCACCTTCATCCCCATGGCGTCTTCCGCTGGGATGCCATCAATCTTTGACTGGGCCGTGTTGTAAAAAAGGATGGTGCCGTTGGCATCGGAGATGATCACCCCGTCGTCCAGGCGGTTGAGCACGGAAAAAAAATCAATCTCGTCCATATTCAACATAGGCGGTGCTGTGTTTTTACGCAAGGCCATGGGGTATCCTCTGGGTTAGGGTGCCGGTTTTGGCGGATCATAGCACAGGGACGATGATTTTTTCCAGACCAAAGCGATTTCGTTTCGTCGATGATAGAGGGGATGCCGAATATTCTTTTATTTTCATCGGCCACCTGATAGATTAACCCGGTACGGCAACCGTCTTTAGCGTGAAGGTGCCGCGTGCGTAAAAAAGAACCCGAGACCTAAGGAATCACGACGACAACTCTATGAATTCAATGAGCAGATATGCGGCTATCGACATCGGCTCCAACGCAGTCCGCCTGCTACTGGCCGGTGTAAATGACATTGATGGGGAGATCCGTCCCAAAAAAATATCCTGGGTGCGGATGCCCATCCGCCTCGGGGAGGATGCATTTCTCCGTCAGGAAATTTCCGAAGAGCGGGCCATCAAGTTGGAGAAAACCATTATCGGTTTCAAGTATTTGATGGAGGCCTATCAGCCCGTGGCATTCAAAGCCTGCGCCACCTCTGCCATGATGACGGCAGGGAACGGACCGGATATCTGTAAAAAAATAGCAAAGAAGACCGGTATCAAGATCGAAATCATAGACGGCAAGCAAGAGGCCAGGTTTCTGTTTCAAAACAAGCACCCGATTATGACATCCAAGAAAAAAGCGGCGCTGTTCATCGACGTCGGCGGCGGCAGCACGGAGATGACGCTTTTTTTCGGTGGCCGGGTCAACGCGTCCGTGTCATTCAATATCGGCACGATCCGCTTGCTCAACGACCGGGTGGACCAAAAGGATTGGGACAAAATGGAGCGCTGGGTTAAAAAAACCGTTAAAGGCTTTCCCGTGGTGGAGGCCATCGGCAGCGGCGGCAATATCAATAAGCTTTTTAAACTGGCCAAAGGGCGTCCCGGCGGTTATGTTACCCGCAGCAAGATCGAAACCGTCCGGGACAAGCTGGAAGCCCTGCCCATGGCGGAGCGAATGATTAAGTTCAATTTGAAACCGGACCGGGCCGATGTCATCCTGCCCGGTGCCAGGATTTATCTGAACGCCATGACCTGGGCCGGGTGTGAAACGGTTCACGTCCCCATGCAGGGACTGGCGGACGGCATGGTCCGGGTGCTCCATGAGGCGTGTTGCCCGGGCAAATAAATAAAAAGGTCCGGGAGGGATACCTGCCAACTTTTTAGGCGGGTTTCGCCACCCATCCCCAGACAAATTTGTTGGTGCTTTGGGCCGGGCACCTGCTAAGATCCCCTTTCCACGGGGATTTTTTGTTTCTGGCATATCCTTTGCTCTTCATGAATCCTTGAGGTTTGAATCCATGCTATTTGGATTCCCGGATGCCTAAAAAACGTCCGGGAACAAAGATCGGTCTGAAGAAAGGAGGCCCCTATGACCGTTGTTTTTATCTGGGAGGAAGATGTCCGCAGCCATGCCTCAGTCATGATCGGTGACACCTGGGAAACACCGATTGGGGACACAATGGAAAGCCTGGTTATCCTTGATTACTACAGCAGGCTGCGCAGGGTCTGGTTAAATTCCCGGAACAGGGGACGGGAAAATATCCGGACCCGGCGGATGATGGAAAAGCTCGGCGGACTTTTCGCCACCTGCCTTGCCGATGAGACGCGCGCCTATGTCAGCCCGTCTTCACAGGTCCGCGGCAATGCCGTCCGGAGTCTCTGGCACGATTTGCTCCGCAAGAACCGGGTGCCGGATCGGCTGGTATATTTTCCGGAAACCCCGGAGCAGCGACAGCGGATGTTGTGCTGGTGGCAGGGCAGCCGGGAGGGACGGCTCGGGGAGGAGGCCCTGCCGCAGGGGAAAAGCGACTGCTGCTGCACCGCCGCAAAGGTGTTGATTGAAGGGATGGGTGATCAGCTTCCCCTTTATTGGAGAGGGGTGGCACTGGTTCGCAAGGAATGGTGCGCGGCAGACCTGGACACCCTGATCTATCATATCTGCCGGGAGGTGGCGGACTGCAGGGACTTATCCTGGGATGAATTTGTGGAAGAGATGGCTGAAAACCGGGTTATTCCCTGTGAAAGCGCTCCCTTTCTCACAACGACCGACGGTGGCTGCACAGGCTTTCTGGCGCCGGTGCTGGGGGAGGAACCGGCGCAGATGGTGGACCATATTTTTTTTGAAAGGGACGGCCAAGCAGCCTGACGCTCAGCCTTTCTTTTCCTTTTTTCCCCGTTTATGAAACCGTTTTTGCCGGGTCTTCAGCCGTTCCGGCCTCAGGGCGGACCCCCTGCCTGAGAGGCTGGGGTTGGTCATGAAGAACTGGTGGGCATTAAAGGGATCCTTATCCGGAGCCATCCTAGTATAGGTGCCGTCGGCATTCAGCACCCAGCTTTGTTCATTGTCCCGGAGGTTGGCCACCATGATCTGGTCGAGGATCTGCTGGTGCACCGTGGGGGTGAGGATGGGTACCAGGGTTTCGATCCTTCGGTTCAGGTTCCGGGGCATCCAGTCGGCGGATGAAAAGTAGACGGTGGCATGGGGGGAGGGCAGGTCGTGGCCGTTGCTGAAGCAGGCGATCCTGGAATGTTCCAGAAACCGTCCCACGATGGATTTCACCCGGATGTTTTCACTGAATCCGGGAATCCCGGGTCTCAGGCAGCAGATGCCACGGATGATCAGGTCCACCTGCACCCCGGCCTGGGAGGCCCTGTAAAGGGCATCAATAATACGGGGATCCACAAGGGCGTTCATCTTTGCCCAGATCTGGGCCGGTTTGCCCTGGTTGGCAAATTCGACCTCCTGCGCTATGCCTTCAAGAATACGGTGGCGAAGCGTGAGGGGGGCGATATCCAGCACCTTGAGATCCACAGGCTTGGCATACCCGGTCATGTAGTTAAATATCTGCATGACCTCTGTGCAGATCTGGGGATTGCAGGTGAAAAAGGAGAGATCGGTGTAGATTTTGGCGGTGATGGGATGGTAGTTGCCCGTGCCCAGGTGGGCATAGGATCTGAACCGTCCGCCTTCCCTGCGCACCACCAAGGAGAGCTTGGCATGGGTTTTCAGGTCAATGATGCCGTATACGACCTGGGCGCCGCTGCGTTCCAGTTTCCTGGCAAGCTCGATATTGGCTTCTTCGTCAAACCGTGCCTTGAGTTCCACCATGGCCGTGACATTCTTGCCGGCTTCGGCCGCCTCCACCAGGGCCTGGACAATGGGAGAATCCTGGCTGGTCCGGTACAGGGTCTGCTTGATGGATACCACGTTATTGTCCTGGCTGGCCTGGCGGATAAACTGCACCACCACGTCAAAGCTTTCGTAGGGATGATGGACAACGATATCTTTTGTGGAAATGGCTTCAAAACAGTCCCCCCCGAAATCACGGATACGTTCAGGGAACCTGGCGTTATACTTTGGAAAGAGCAGGTCGGGCCGGTCATCGGTGATCAGTTCCTTGATGGTGGAAAGTCCCACATGGTCCTCCCTGAAAACATCCTGGGCAGACACCTGGAATTGTGAAGAGATAAACGCCACCAGATCGTCCCGGGTGTCTTTGCGTACCCGCAGGCGGATGACATTGCCCCGGCGCCGGCGGTTCAAGGCGGACTGGAAGGTGCGGACCAGGTCTTCCGCCTCTTCGTCTATTTCCAGCTCCGAGTCCCTTATCACCTGGAATTCTCCCGAGGCCACCAGGTCGTATCCGGGAAAAAGGCTGGTGTAAAACATCCGGATCACCGAGGCCAGGTGGACAAACCGGATGTCGTCACCGGGAAGGCGGATATACCGGTTCAACTGGGCCGGCAGGATGACGACGGCGATCATGTTTTCCCCGTTTTTCTCATCGGCCAGGTCCATGATCATGCCGTGCCCAAGATTCGGGATAAAGGGGAAGGGGTGTGCCGGATCCACGGCCAGGGGGCTGAGCACCGGGAAAATGTCCCGCTGAAATGTCTTGAACAGGCATTCTTTTTCCATGGCGGTGAGGCGCCCGGGATCCACCACGGCGATCTTTTCCTTTTTAAGGTCCCGGGTCAGGGTCCGGAGGCAGTCCTGGGTGATCCGGTTCAACTGGTCCACTTTTTCCTCAATGGCGGCCAGTTGTTCCGATGGGGTCATATTGTCCGGGCTTTCGGATTTGGCCCCGCGGTTGACCTGGGCCTTGAGGCCGGCCACCCGGACCATGAAGAACTCATCCAGGTTGGATGCGGAAATGGAGAGGAAGCGGACCCGTTCCATCAGCGGATGTTCCGTATTCAGGGCTTCTTCAAGCACCCTGCGGTTGAACTGAAGCCAGGACAACTCCCTGTTGATAAACCGCTCGGGTTTTGTAAAGTCAAGTGTCATGTCAGTTTCCGGTCGTGCTTCTGCCTTGTCGATGTTGTTGATCACGGGTATTCCCCCTTTACGTGCTTGCTCCCATTCCGGGCGGCTATCATCCATTTTTGTGGCAGCTACTTTAGTATTGAATTGCTACGATCGTGTTAGGGGGACGGTATTTTTATGTAATAAATGTCATGTCAGCATCCTGCCCGGCCGGCAATTAGGATCAGCCCGACCCTGGTGCACGGTTTGAATCCCGTTGATAAACACGGTATGGATACCGGACGGTTTCGCATCTGTTATCTGCCTTGTGGTGTTGTCCCGGATGGTTTCAGGGTCAAACACCGTGATATCCGCGGCCTTGCCGGGGGATAGTGTTCCCCGGTCGGTGAGGCCGAAGCGATCGGCGCTGGCCCCGGTCATTTTATGGATCGCCTCTTCCATGGGCAGGCCCGTTTTTCGGGCACGCCTCAGAAATCTGGGAAAGCATCCGTAAACCGCAGGGTTCTGGAGGCCACGGGGTTCGGCCCAGGCATCGGTCATATAAAGTGACAGGGGGTGGGCCATGAGGGCGTCAACGATGGCCCGGCTGGTATAACGGTGCATCAGCACCCGTGCATTGCCATTGCTCTTTCTCACAAAATCCATGTAATTGTTAAATTGCGGGACCCGTCTTTCCCTGGCAATATCCGACAGGAACCGGCCGTTGAAGCGGTCCAGGTCCGGGTGCATGGCAGAAGCGATCTGGATGTCCTCAAATCCGAACCCCAGCAGTTTGAATGAAAGGGCAGCCAGCAGCCGCACCTTCATCAGCATGACGGGGTGTGAATAGCTTGCCGGTGCTTTGGCCAGGAACCAGTCCGGCAGGAGCACCGTAATGATGGATGCGCCGCAATGATAGGCATAGGTGTCGATCATGAGGTCCACGCCGTCGGACACGGCCCGGTGGATCATCTCCATGGCCCGGTCAAATGTTTTCCAGGTACGTTCGCCCACAAAAATCAGGTGTGACAACTGAAGGCGGACACCGGTCTCCCTGGCCATATCCAGGGCCTCTGCCAGGGCGACAAGATTGTGGGCTTTGCCCCAGGGAACCACCGGGTAGGTGGCGGAAACCGATGAGTAGGCCTTGAGGTGGACTGTCAGCAGTTTATCTTTGTTCCGTGCAAGTTCGGCCATGCGTTTGACTTCATCTTTCCCGGCAAAGATGCCCGGGGCATACTGGAGTCCTAAGGATATC
>CAJWHT010000270.1 GCA_913041495.1 uncultured Desulfobacteraceae bacterium
CCAGGAATTATACGTATTTCCCCTTATTGACGAAATGCAAAGGGAATCGATATAGATGTGGAAAACCAAGACGATTTCAAGCTCCTTATTACGGGCACCTCCAACATGACTTCGTCTTTTCTCCGCCAGGGTAGTACGCTGAGTGCTACCCTGGTTCCTTTGAATGTCAAAATTAGAGGGATTTATGGTTCAGAGACCTCTAAAACTCTGCTGACAAGGCTCCTGGGCGGAAACTTGCTCGGGAGCCTATACTGATTTTCCTTTCCATCAAAAGCAAAAATATCAAAGGAGCTTATCATGATTATCGTGACCAAAATCAAGTATCCCCCTGAAAGTGCAAAGGAAATAGCATCAAGGTTCTTGGAGGCCCCACAAGTCCCAAGTTATCTTGATAAACATGGTCCGTACTTCACTTCGAGCATGGATGACGGAATCATTGGAATGTCGGTCTATAAACTTGAAAAGGCCGACTTGGCAGAAGCAAATGAATTTCTGGGCAATTATATGGCGACGTACTTTGGTGTCTCTGGATTTAAATATGAAATTCAGCCATACTTCGAAGCCGAAGAGGGGTTAAAGATGATAGGTATGGGATAAACGATACCTCACTCAAACTCTATAAGCATACTTTCAGGGTGGCACCCTTTCCCGGGCCACCCTGAGAGTTACCCCAAAAAAAGTATATAAAGGAAGATCCGAATCTTTTGAACACGCAAAGTTGGACCGCAGTCTAAGGTTCGACGCCACAGAGTATAAAAAGGTTGATTGATCCGTATCTTAAAAAAGGCATCTGTTTGAATGAAAAAAATTGTATTGGCAGTACTTTTATCATTTCTTTTATCAGCATCGTCTTCTGGTCGGCCCCCTGAATTAAAAGAAATTGGTGGGGACATCATTAATGGCCAGTGTCAGAACATTAAGCGTGTGGACACGCCTGAATCCGTTTCCCCGGACAAATCCCGAAATACCCTTTTAAAGGAAAAGGACATAAAGGCTTGGGAGACAAAGACCTTAACCCTTGGCACTGAAGACCTGCAGTGCAAGATGGTCCGTGGAAACGTGGAAAGCAGAGTATTCCATCAGCCGGGATGCAGGCATTTCAACTGTAAGAATTGTACAAAAGCATTCCCTGACCGGCATGATGCCTTAAAGGCGGGCTTTATACCATGTGAAATCTGTAATCCCTAAAGGTCGGCAGGCCAAACTTCCCCTTGGCAAGTTGTTATCATACAGGCCTTTTGCTGGCACGATTTGAGCAAGAATCCTATTCATAAAACAAAAAAGAAGATAGGAAAATGAAACGAGTCGTACTGGACGCCTTTGGTTACGTTGCCGTTGGAGCGATTGCCTGTACCGATGCCATTGTGCCTTGCGGGTAGATCAAGACAAGGCCCTGCTGTCCTGGACAGGATCATTTTGCTTTGCGGTTTATCCCACGAATCAATATTGCCGCCGTTATCCCTATGCATATGCCAAAGGTATTGGCCGCAAAATCCAGCCATTCCCCGTATCGGTTCACATAAGGCTGCAATAATTCAATGGCACCGCCGTAAGCCATAAACGTCAGCGCCAATGCCTGCCAGTTCCTTGGGCGGCGGAAGGCAGCAGGAAACATTAGGATGGCATAGGCAATCAAATGATGGGTTTTATCGGTTCCCGGGACAGGGGGCAGGTATGGCAGCGGCCATAAGGACAGAATCGTTATTCCGGTCAGGCTCAGGATTGTCAGGCTTACCCAGTTACGGGATATACGGTCCAGCACCATGATTCAGTTCACATCAATCATTATGGGTAACGATTTATTGTAGTATCCCGTGTAGTATCTGCTGCCCGGTTAAAACCGGGCAGCAGTTAAAGAGGCTTTCTTTTAAGGGAAGGGTTATTCTTCGCGGCACACCGGGGCGTCAGGGCGCCGATAGCCGTCCAGCAGCAGTGAAAGATCTTCTACGGAAAGACTTCTGACCTGGTGGGGAAGCCAGTGGTACTTATCGATAAGATACCTGTAAACGGCATCAATGCCCCGCAGATCTTCATACCCCATATCCGTGGCAATGGTGTCGCCCAGCATGGAAAATACGTGTTTCTGTTCACCTTCTGCTAAAAATTGTTTTTCAGCTCTTTCCTGATATTCACCCATTGAACCACCGGCCATGTTGTCCCTCCGTCCTCTATAAAGTGTTCTAACGAAAGTTTATCCCCGGCTGAAACACTGCCAAAGGTGTCATCCTTTGATTGTAGCCGGATAGTACGCCGTAATCAACATAAAATCTCATCAGGCGATTTCTCCATGACCATGCCCGTATCGCAAATCACGACAGATGTTTTTTAAACGTACTATGCCCGAGTCCGCATTTGCAGTTCTTGCAGTTCCCCTTGCACCTGTGCCCTTTTTTGTGTTTGCCGTTGAACAGGATGCAGCCGTCCGGAAGAATGCCTTCGGCCCAGGCGCCGCTGAAGTGAACTTTGGCCCTTAGGGCATTTTTCGGCAGATGGGTGTCCAGAACGGATTTTCCGAAAACATAGGCCTCTTTGAGGTGGTTCGTGTCAATGAAAATGGAAAGTCCCTCTTTTTCACCGTCCCGGATGACCTCTATCAGCTCGAATGCCGAAGCGCCGTCAAATATCCCGTGAAGATTGATATGAAGTTCATGATTCTTTTTCCTGGTTTTCAGATGAAAGTTGGATTTCATGATTGTTCCTGATCGCATCGTTTTTGGGTGCACTGACTTTTTGGACAAAGTAAAAGGCCCAAAGTTAATTGTCAACATTTTTTGTTTGCTTTGACTAACTTTTTCTGATATTTATCCATCCCCAAAAGGAGTCACATGATGAAAATTAAAACCAAATTCAGATGCATTATTGCCCTGCACATGTGCATCCCCATAGCGGTCATGATCGGCTATACCCGGGGTACCCCCTTGTTTTACGACACGGATTTCCAGGGGGCGCTGGCTGTCGGCGTAGCGGTTTGCATCATCCAGGCTTTTTGCAATCCCATACTGCCGGGACTCAAATGGATGCTTTTCAGTCAGCTCAACCTGGTCTCCCGGATCTGTTCCCACATTAAAAGCGGCAAATACACTTATTTTTCCCTGCCCAACGAGCCCACGGACGACTCAGGGGAAAATGAGATGGTGGCATTGATGCGGGACATGAACTGGATGATTCGCCAGATCGAATCCAGGGAGTCGGAACTGGAAAACCGGGTGGCCCGTCGGACCAGGGCCTTGAAAAAATCCAATACCGCCCTGGTTGCGGCCAGGGATGCGGCCCAGGCGTCCGCTCGGGCAAAAAGCGAGTTCCTCACCACCATGAGTCATGAAATCCGGACCCCGATGAACGCCATCATCGGCATGAGCGACCTGGCCCTGAAAACCAATCAGGATCCCGGGATACAGGAGTATCTCTCAATTATCCACACCTCTTCTAACTCCCTTCTCAGGATTATTAACGATATTCTGGACTTTTCCAAAATGGATGCAGGAAAACTGGTTCTTGAAACTATTCCCGTGAGAATACGAGACCTTCTGCAGGAGATCTCGGATATGTTCCGGGGGCAGTTGGCCGGGGAACCTGTGGACTTGATCCTGAATATATCACCGGAGGTGCCAGACACCTTTCCGGGAGACCCCTTAAGGCTGCGCCAGGTACTGACCAACCTGCTTTCCAATGCCATAAAATTTACCCGCCGGGGCGAAGTAACCGTCCGGGTCACCTTCAAATCCAGGGAGAACGGCTGGGCAGACATTTGCTTCTCAGTTGAGGATTCCGGGATAGGAATAGATGAAGATGTTGTAAAAACTCTTTTCACCCCCTTTACCCAGGCTGACGGCTCCATCACCCGGGAATTCGGCGGCACCGGTTTGGGCCTTGCCATCTCACAAAAGCTTGTCCGCCTCATGGGCAGCCGGATCAGCGTGAACAGCCAGAAAGGAAAGGGAAGCTGCTTTTCATTCACCTTGGCTGTAGAAAAAGCCCTGACCAGGAGAAGCAACGCTTGGGAATGGCCGGGCCTATCCGGGGGAAAATCTGCCCCTATCCCGGTTGCCAAAGCAGCCAGCCGGGTGTCCATATCCGGGCAGCCCGTCGCCCAAGATGTCTCTCCGCCTCACCAAGGGCTATCCAGCAGGGACCTGCCGCCGGATCTTCAGGAGATGATAGGGAAACTGGGCGAACAAATCGAACAAAACAGCCTGACGGCCAAGGCGTTTTCAAGGGATCTGGCTGAGAAACTGTCCGCCACCGCCTTTGGTGACAGGGCCCGGCAACTGGAAACCCAGATCAAACGGTATGAGTTCCAGAAAGCCAGAGACACGTTCAAGACCCTGGAAAAAGAAATCACTACCTGCCCGGCAGGATAACCTCTACAGGGATTTTAGAGAAAAAGATGATCAAAGAAAAAGAACGAATCCTCATTGTTGACGATACACCGGCCAATATCGACGTGCTGGGGGCCATTCTCATGGAATATTACGAGATATCCGTGGCCGTGAACGGCCCCATGGCCCTGGACATTGTTGACTCCGGACTCCAACCCGACCTGGTACTTTTGGACATTATGATGCCGGAAATGGATGGCTACGAAGTGGCCAGAAAACTCAAGGCCAATGAAACCACCCGGGAGATCCCCGTCATCTTCGTAACGGCAAAAATCGAAGAGGAAGACGAGGCGGCCGGGTTCAAGGCCGGGGCCGTGGATTATATCCGCAAACCCGTGAACTCCGAAGTCACCCTGGCCCGGATCAAATCCCAGTTGGAACTGAAACGGTACAGGGATTACCTGGCCGATGAAGTCAGGGAAAAAACCAGCCAGGTGACGGCCTCCCGTCACGCACTGAGCCGGGCCACCCAGGATCTGGCCGGGGTCCAGGCTTCGGCCCGTAAGAGCAAGGTATACTTCAAGGAGTTGTTCATGAACTCCCCTCACGGCATCATCCTTGTGGGACCGGACGACAAGATAATCGATACCAACAAAAGCTTTTCAGATCTTGTTGGGTATCAGCGGCAGGAAATCATCAACAACAAAACCTCAGGATTTTCCGTGGCCGATGACATGAAAGACGCCCACGACAGCCTGATCTGCGAGGCCCTATCCCGGGGCAGCATGTCCATTGAGACCCGGTGTTTTCATAAACAGGGATATGAAATCCACGTCTCCGCCCTGGCCTATCCGGTGAAGATCAACAACCGGGTGCAGGGGGTCTTTGTCTTCTATGAAAATATATCCCAGAGAAAGCAGTTCGAAAACAAACTGCGGCACCAGGCCTTTCACGATGCCCTGACCGGTATCCCCAACCGCCTGCTGTTTGCGGACCAGCTCCAGATCGCCATTCAAAAACAAAAGGGTCGAGAGCAGCAAAATGACAGGGGCTACAGGTTTTCCGTTCTGTTGATTGACCTGGACCGGTTTAAAAGCGTTAACGACACCCTGGGACACCAGGCCGGGGATCAGCTTCTCCAGGCGGTGACCTGCAAAATCCAGCATCATCTGCGTCACGGAGATACCCTGGCCCGGATGGGAGGGGATGAATTTGCCGTTTTATTGTCCGATGTGAAAAATTCAGCCCAGGTCAAGGCCATCGCCTCCAGGATCAGGAAGGCGGCGGAATCAGAATTCAACATCAACGGAAATGCCGTCCATATTTCGGCCAGCATCGGTATTGTATTTGACACCAGATCCTACGATAAGGCGGATCAACTGCTCCGGGATGCGGATCTGGCCATGTACCAGGCCAAGGATGCCGGCAAGGCCCGGTTCCGCTTTTTCACACCGGAGATGCGGCAGGACCTTCTCCAGCGCATGTCCCTGGAAAAAGAACTAAGATCAGCCCTGGAAAGGCAGGAATTCACCCTGTATTTCCAGCCTATTGTGCGGACAAAAGACGGCAGGGTAGACAGTATGGAAGCTCTGGTCAGATGGCACCATCCCGAAAAAGGCCTGATACCGCCGGACCGTTTT
>CAJWHT010000271.1 GCA_913041495.1 uncultured Desulfobacteraceae bacterium
GATCCGGATTTCGTCCGCACTGGTTTTATTGGCACCGGACCCCACGGTGGCCCAGTAGTTTTTGGTAACGGCCCTGCGGTCCGCCGATGCTTTGATCTGGTCTTTCATTGAAAGGACGCCGCGCATTTTTTCCGGCAGCTCAGTCAGGGTCTGGATTTGTTCGGAAATAAACTCGGCAGATCTTGCCGACAGGATAGCCGTCAGGTGAAGCCCGAGTATGGCACCGGCGGTGATCTGTGAGTAAAACGCCTTTGTGGATGCCACGGACATTTCAATATCCCGTCCGGAGCTGGTGTACAATACCCCGTCGGTTTTAAAGGTGAGGTCTGAGTCCCTGCGGTTGACGATGGCCAGGGCCTTTGCGCCGCAGGCCTTGATCATATCCACGGTCCGGTTGGTGTCCGTGGTGGTACCGGACTGGCTGATGGCCACCACCAGGGTGTCTGACATGGTATCTTTGCATTCGCCGTTGCTGACAATGCAGAACCCAGACAGTTCAGATGCTTTGGATGCCCGGATATCCAGGCTTTTATCCCCGAGGTAATAGGTCAGAAGATCCGCGCACCCCTGGGCGGCGATCCCTGCTGTGCCCTGGCCGATAAAATAGATGCGTTTGATTTTTCCCGACGTCAGGTCTGCTGCCAGCGATTCGGGAAGAATGTCATGACCCAGGCTGATGCTCAAAAGCCCTGTGTCCGGATTCTGCTTAAATTTGTTTTCAAGTGTTTTCTCAACGGACAGGGGTGATTCGGATATTTCCTTGAGAAAGTAGTGGGGATAATCCTGCCGGTCAATATCCCTTGAGGTGATCTGGCTTTTCATCACGTCCCCGGGGCCTAAAACAATGGGGGTGTTATCGTAGTAAAGGGAGCGGATTCCCTCAATGCCGCCGCCGTTGTTTTCATCCAGAATGACAATCTGGCCCCGGTCTTCGCCGTTGAGTTTGATGTATTCCTGGGTTTCTTCCACCACGCCGTAAAGTTCTGATGCCGCAATATAGTGATCCGGGGCAATACCCACGAAGATCGCCTGGCCGCTGCCCTTCTGGGCCAGAAAGAGTTTACCCGGGGCAAGGTCGGTGTGCATGGATATGGCATGGGACCCGTGGAATTCGTTCACCGCCAGCCGGAAGGCTTCTTCCACCGGGGCACCCCGTTTCAGGTGGTGCTCAATCTGCAGGGGGATCAGCTTTGTGTCGGTATTGATGCTGGGATGGATCTTGTCGTAGGTGGCCTCATACTCGGTTTTGAGTTCCAGGTAATTGTCAATATCCCCGTTCAGGCAGACATGGATAATACCCGAGGTGGTCATCTCTTTGTCCGTGGGGGTGTTGTCCACCGGGTGGCAATTGGCCTCGGTGATATCCCCTACGGATGCCCACCGGGTGTGGGCGGAAACGGAGTTCGCCTCAAGGGGGAACCCGGACAGGTGTTGAAGCAGGAGATCGTTTTTTATCTGTTTTCTGATAAAGGCGATATTGTCGCCCAGTGCGCCGATTTCCGCGGCGAATTTATAGACAAAGGCCATGGTGACCAGGGGCGTCTGGTCTTCACCTTTGGTGGTGTTGACCGTGATGCAGTTGTTTGCCAGTACCAGGTGGTTGGTCCGGGTCTTTAGGCTGCCGGAGAGCCCGGCGTCATCCAGGTGCTGCCGGTAGCTTTCCCAGGTGGCCTCGGTGAGCGTGAACATGACCGAGATGCCCGCGGAATCCCTGCCTCTGACTTCGAGGCGGTCGATACTGTTGAGTACGGCATTGATTCGCTTAAAAACAGCAATGGATCTGTTTTCGGGCATATCCCCCAGGCGGGGGGTCAGAAGGCGGATGGCCAGAATATTGTCATGGATTTCCTTTTTAAGGCACCAACAGACATCTTTGAGTTTCTCCAGCCGGTCTGATACCGTGGCAGCGTCCTCCTGGCTCAGGTGGGACATGGCGGACTTGAACCGCTTCTGCTCTTCGGCAATGGTGTGTTCCAGGTCTTTGATAGTGGATGCGAGGATCTTTTCCTGGCTGGTGTCACTCAAAAGGGGGGTAAACACCTGCTCTTGTTTCAGGTGCTGGGCGCTTTCGAAGAAACGGTTGAGCACCTCATCGCCCCCCAGATATGTCTCTGCGGGCAGCGCATTCTTGGCGTCCTTATTTTCCGGCAGGCGGTTGGAAAGTATCGCATCCATACAGGGACGGAAGTCTTTTAAAGGGGGGGCGGTATCGGTCTTTTTGCCCTTGTAGGCCACAAAGGCCGAAATGCCGCAACTCAGGACATTGGGGCGGTCAGGAAACAGGATCAGCGTGTTTTCCCTGGCGCGGGCCAGGGGAATACCGACGCTGAGATTCAGGGTTTTAATGGAACGACATGCGTGTTGAAACTGTGACAGCACAGAATTTGATAGCGCAGAATAAGTCATGGGCGTTGTTTCCTCGCCTGAAGGACGCTTCTTTGTCTTATTTGTCCCCCGGCGTAAAGTATGTTTTGAGCATATTCCTGGCATGTGTGCTGGCGCGGGTGCCGATATATTTGCGGTGCCCCACCACCACGGTTACCACCAGTGAACTGTTTCCTGATTTTTCTTTTCCGAATCCGGTAAACCAGTCATATTTGACCGTTCGTTGCTTGTTGTAGAGCGACCCTGTTTTTCCGCCGATGGTCAGGGTGGAAAGCACTTTATCCCGGCTGTATCCCCGGAACGATTTTCTTGCCGTTCCGCTGGAAACGGTCTTTTGCATGATACGGATCATTTCCCGGGCAGCGTTCGGATGAATAGGGGTTTTATAGACTGCTTTTTGACTTTTGTAAATCAAATCCTTGTCAGCGGTCTCCACCCGGTCCACCATCCGGGGGACAAGGATGTTTCCCTGGTTGAGGATACCCGTAACCATCATGGCCCCGAACAGAGGTGAAATCTCTGTCTGGCGGTTGAAACCGCATCCCAGTTCCGCCAGGTGGTAATCGCTTTCCGTGACGGCGAACCGGCTGGGGGGCAGATCGATCTCCATATCAGGTGTCTGGTTGAAACCGAAGCTGTGTGCGTAGTCATTGAGTTTTTCACGCCCCAAAGAAAAACGGCCTAGTTTGCCGAAAACCGGATTGATGGAATCGGCAAACGCCCTGGCCAGGGTAACCCGGCTGGTGTATTTGTTCCGTTTGGTGGTAAGCTGGCGCTTGTATAGCGTATATTTGTTTCCGTTGAAATAAAGCGGGGTGGCGGCCGTGTACCCAAGTGCGTCAACTGCTGCCGCTGCCGTAACGATTTTGATTATACTTGCGGCGGGGTAGTCCGGTGCCGTACAGGGGTTCGCATCCGGGTCGGCCAGATCAAAGCCCGCCATGGCGCGGATAAATCCGGTTCGGCCGTCCAGTGCAACCATGGCGATGCGCTGGGGCTTTCCCCGGGTCAGGGTCTTCAGGTGCGAAAGGGTGCCTGCCAGGTATCCTTGAAGGCGGGGATCCAGCCGGGTGCGTATCGCATAGCTTCTGGACGGAGTGTCAACAAAAAAGGTATCTTTATCTGAATTCAGAAAAGCCGTTTTCCGGATCAATTGTTTCAGATCCGGTTTTGACAGTTTGGCAACCGTGGGCAAAGGGGTGGTAACCGGGGTCGCAGGTGGCGTGTCTGACTGCCAGGGCAACTTGAGATCCTGTATATCCAGGCGGAGGGCGGTCAGCACAAGCACCGCGAAAATCCCTGTGATCAGGGCAAATTTTGTGGACCTGCGCAAAAAGGATTTTCTCCGTTTGCGGAGGATGAAATCAGACTGGTGCTGGCGCCATGAGTTCTCTTTTTTAAAGGTATACAAACTGCTGTGTCCTGGCTCTTATTTCCTTTTTCATATTCTGGCCTGAGATGCCGGTTGCGGGCTTTTATTTTACGGGATTGCCCGGCAGCGGTTCTCCGTTGAAGCCGGACAGGATCAAATCCTTTTTTCTGCTGGCCGCCAGAATCATTCCCTGGGACACTTCTCCCATGAGTTTGGCTTCCTTAAGGTTGGCCACAACGATAACGGTTTTGCCCACCACCTGGTCCGGGGTATAGCTTTTACCGATACCGGCCACGATCTGCCGGGTTTCGGCGCCCAGATCCACCTGAAGCTTGAGCAGTTTGTTGGATTTTTCTATTTTTTCAGCGGAGATGACCGTGCCTGCTCTCAGGTCGATTTTGGCAAACTCGTCAATGGTGATCTCTTCCTTGAGGGCCGGTTTAAAGGGCTTGGTTTTGGGGGCCTGCACCGCCTTTTCCTTTTTCACATCGATTCTGGGAAAGAGGATGGCAGGCTTGTCCAGGGTGATGCCTGTGGGGATCTGTCCCCAGGGACGAATGGTATCCAGCGTAAAAATCCCGTCCTCGGGCACGCTCAGACCCAGTGCCCGGGTGATCTTAAGGCCTGTATCCGGCATAACCGGAGAGATCAGGCCAGCAACGGTGCGAAGGCCTTCCATGAGCTGATACAGCACCGCTGCCAGGTGGCTGGTTTTGCTTTCGTCTTTGGCCAAGGCCCATGGCTCGTTGGTGTCAATATACTTGTTCATGGTGGAGATGAATTCCCAGACCGCGGTCATCCCCTGATGAAACCGGCATAGCCCCATGGCTTCGGAAAAGGCATCAATGGCTTTGGCCGCGTCCTTTTCAAGGCTGTACTGATCGTCCAGGGCGGGGTCCGCCCCCTGAACATTGCCTTTGAAGTACCTGTGGTTCATGGAGAGCACCCTTGAAAACAGGTTGCCCAGATCATTGGCCAGATCGGAGTTAATCCGCGCCACAATGGCGTCCTCGGTAAAGTTGGCATCCAGGCCGAAGACCATTTCCCGCATCAGGAAATAGCGGAAGGCGTCCACGCCGTACTCTCCGGTGACTTCCACCGGGTCGGTGACGTTGCCGATACTTTTGGACATCTTGCTGCCCTGGACGTTCCAGAATCCGTGAACGTTGAGGCCGTTGTAGATGGGCAGGCCTGCCGCCTTCAGCATGATGGGCCAGTAAATGCCGTGGGGCTTGATAATGTCTTTGGCCACAAAATGGCGGGCCGTGGGCCAGAAGGTTTTGAACCGGTCGTCATCGGGATACCCCAGGGCGGAGATGTAGTTGACCAAGGCGTCAAACCAGACATAGGTAACGTAATCTTCGTCAAAGGGGAGGGTGATACCCCAGGTCAGCCGGGTTTTGGGCCGTGAAATGCACAGATCCTCAAGGGGTTCTTTTAAAAAGGAGAGCAATTCCTTGCGGTATTGTTCGGGCTGGATAAAATCCGGGTTGGACGTGATGTGGTCCACCAGCCATTCCTGGTATTTGCTCATCTTAAAAAAGTAGTTGGATTCCTTGATGGTTTCCGGCGCCTTGCCGTGATCCGGGCAGAGGCCGTCCACAAGTTCGCGCTCCTGGTAAAAGCGTTCGCACCCGAAACAGTATAGCCCTTCGTAGCTGGAAAAATAGATGTCACCGCTGTCATATATCTTGGAGAGCATAGCCTTTACCACGGCAATGTGGTCGGGATCGGTGGTTCTGATAAACCGGTTGTTTTTGACATTGAGAAGGGGAAGCAGGTCCTGAAACAACTGGGAAATTTTATCGGCATAGGCCTTGGGGGTGGTGTCCTCTTTTTCCGCGGCCTGAACGATTTTATCCCCGTGTTCATCGGTGCCGGTGAGAAAATGAACATCATATCCATCGATCTTTTTAAATCTTGCAAAAAAATCAGCAATTATACTTGAATAAGCATGACCCATATGTGGATTTGCTGAAGGATAATATATTGGTGTTGTTATATAATAATTTTTATCCATTTAACATTTTGGTCTTAAATTCAATAAATAAAGATTCTTCATCAAGATTAAATTTTTTAGTATCATCAATTTTCTTTAAAAATGAATGATAAATATCTATATTTTTATAATTAAATTCATAATTTAAAAATAGCTCAATAAACTCATAAGT
>CAJWHT010000272.1 GCA_913041495.1 uncultured Desulfobacteraceae bacterium
TTGGCAATGGAAATCGCCTCCATGAACCCCAGAAGGGAAATAATGATGGCATAGGGAAAAAGATACCCCAGCACACTGAAATCAATTTTGGGCATGGCAATTGCCGGAAGTCCTTTGGGAACCGTGCCCACGACGGCGCCGCCGCCCATCATTTTCAGGTTTTCCGTATCAAGGGGGGTATTGCCCACCTTGATACGCCAGGTCCGGCCGTCACCTGTGGCCCCTGCGGGCAGCTTATCCTTGAGGAAAAAAAGATGCGACCCGTCAGCCTGTTCCACCCCTTCAAACAGAAGATGCCGTATCTGTTCACGGAACTTGTGAACCTGTTTCTTGTTTTTGTCCATATCCAGGTTGACCAGGCTCAGGGCATGTTCATGGGTCAGTGTTGCCACTGAATCGTGGGCGGCCCTGTCCGCTGCCAGGGCCTTGTTGAGTTCAAGCCGCTTGTCTGCCTCCCGGCTGATGCCGTTTACACTCTGGTTGAAGTTGGCAATCAACTGGACCGCTTCTTGAGATGCTATGGAAGAAACCGGTGCGTTCATGTCATGCTGGAAACCGATCATAAAGGAGAGCCCCGTGGTGACGGCCACTGCAGCCAGTACGTTGGGAAACCTGGGAGCTATTTTTTTCAGGCCGTACATGATCCCGAAGGCCAGTGCCCCCATGAGCAGGGTTGGCCAGTGGGTATAATGAAAGGCACTTTTTATGACATTGATGATGGTTTCATAGTGGTGGGCGGATTTGTCCACATAGACACCGAACATTTTAGACAGCTGGGACGAGGCAATGATGATGGCGGCCGCATTGGTGAATCCGTTGACCACCGGGTGGGACAGAAAATTCACCACGAGTCCCAGCCGCAGAACCCCCAAGGAGAACTGGAACACTCCGACCATCAGGGCCAGCATCAGGGCATAGGCGATGTATCCGGAACCGCCGGCCGTGGCCAAAGGTTCCAGGGCAGCCGAGGTCATCAGGGACACCACCGCCACAGGCCCTGTGGCAAGTTGGCGGCTGGAGCCGAATAACGCGGCAATCATCGGCGGAAGAAAAGAGGCATAGAGTCCGTAGTACGACGGCATTCCGGCCAACTGTGCATATGCCATGGACTGGGGAATCAGCACCAGGGCCACGGTCAGCCCCGAGATAAAATCGGCTTTCAGGGCGTGTCCGTTATACCCTTTAAACCAGCTGATCATGGGAAGAAGTTTGGTAATCATATAACATCCTTAGTTTGTCTCTTTGTTATTGTGTTGAGATGTGCAACAAAATCTTCTTAATATAAACAAACCAGGATGTCGTCAATATAAAAATGAAACATCAAGTGTTCGAAATCGAGCGTTTTGGGGCCAACAATAGGGAGAATACGGCCAGGCCGCCGTTTTATTTTTCAGGTGGGTATCAAGTTTTTTTGCCGGATGACCGCTTCGAGGCCCTGTTCCGGTGTCACCTCTCCGGCCAGGATACGGCACATGGTTTCAATGATTGGACACCGGCAACCCAGTCGGCACAAAAATTCCCGGGTGGGCAGGGCGGAAACAAAGCTTTCGATGGTGGCCTGCCGGGAAATGGCGGCAATGGCCTGGAGGGCGGTAAGACCCTGGCGGACTTGCCGTACAAAGTCCTGGCCGGCGCTGAAGTTCCGGGTAAAACGGAAGAGGTGGTAGTCACTCATGGCCCCTCCTGCCAGGGGGACGGAGCGGAAGTGGAAGGGCAGGCGCTGCAGCCGCCGGGCCATGCCATGCCATTTTTTAGGGAACTGGACAATGAAGGCGGCCCGTTCAAATTCACTGAGCCCCATGGTGGCCACGGTGGAGACGCTGGAATAGCCGAAGACCTCGCTGGTCATGCCTGTGGCTAGAGAGTGAATGTTTTTCATGGGACCGGCAAGGCTGAGTTTTCTGCGGTTAAACGTCTCGTATATCATCAGGTTTGCCCCTGAGAAAAATTGGGTGATCCGTCTTGTATTGGCTTTAAACCCGGCCAGTTCAATGAGCATGGGGTCTGCCAGGGCAAATTCAAAGGCCAGGTTGCCGCCCAGGGCCACCACGGCGTCACAGCCTAATATCTCATCCATGATTTCATGGGGAAATTCCAGGCTGGCGGTTTCCATCCCTTTGGAAACCGATAGGGTTTCACAATCGGAAAAAGCCGATACCGGAACGCCCGCATCGATCATCCCGGTCAGGACCTCCCGGATGCGGTTGGAGGGAACCGCCGGTATGAAGAGTTTGCGGACCTTTCCCCTGAACGCTTTTTGAAAGGCGTCAAGACTGCAGAATTGGACGTTTCCGGGCATTCTTATTTTTTTGCGCAGGCCCGGGGCGCCCGCCTTTTTGATCTTATCTTCGAAAAAAGATGACACAAGACCCGTTGCCTTGGCTTCATCCACCTTTTTTGTATCCCGCATGACAAACAGCAATTGCCAGCCCGGATGGCGAAGGGCCAGGGTTTTGGTCAGCGCCCATCCGAATCTGCCGCCCATGGTGACGGCATCCGGATACTGATTGAGGTGTGTGGTCATATTTCCCCCGGAAATTTTTGCCTGTGTTTCTAATTGACGGTTCCACTCTAAAGAATCGGAGAGAAATGTCAACTAAGGCTTATGGAAAATGGCAGGTACGGGGCTATACGGGCTGACTGGTCCCGGCAGGCCTAAAGGGAGTAAAAAACCCCTTTCCTGCCGGGACGGTAACGGCAGGTTTAGTCGGTATACTGGGTTTTTGCGGCAACATCGGCATTGGTGTATGCCCGAAGAACTCCTGCGATGCGGCCCGGGGTATTTTCCTGTTCAAAGGGAGAGTTCAGGAACATCAGGCCGATTTTGAATTCCGGGCAGATGGCCCGTGCCAGCGCCTTGTCCACTTGCGCGCCAGTCATGGGGGCCTGTATCATATGGCCCGGGTTTTCCCTGTCCTTGAGGCGGTCCCCCACCAGGACCACCGGGGTCCTGAGGGTGGCGGCGTCTGTGACGCACCGGTCGGTGTTGCCGATGGCAGTTCTGCAGTGGGCCATGGCCCCGAGTATTTCGGTTTCATCCGATGTAAAGACCACGCGTCCGGGGTGACGCTGGATCAGTTCTTCCATCTGGCGCTGCATGATTTGCCCGAAGCCTTTGGGACCGGGATGTTCGCAGATGATTTTAAATGGGGCATACTTCGGGTCCTCCAGGGTGTCGGTTACCGCCTGCATCAACTGGCGGTTCCGGGAGCCGATGGCCCGGTCCGGCACCATGGAGACAAAGATGAACTCATCGGCCGGATCAAGTCCCATCGCCGTGCAGAAATCTTCTTTTTCGGGAATTTTTGTGTTCAGCAGATCCAGGATATAGGGTACGCAAAGATCGCCTACAGTGAAGACCCGGTCCGGATGCTCCCCGAACCCCAAGACCCTGCGGCGGTATGTTTCCGTGGTTGTGAAGTGAAGGTTGGCAATCTTGGTGATGCCGAAACCGTAGGCATCGTCCCAGGCACCGAAATCGGACTCTCCGCCCTGGATGTGGGCCACCGGAATATTGGTAAGAAAGGCGGCAACGGCGGCGGAAAAGGTGGTGAAACTGTTGCCGAAAAGCACCACGATTTCCGGGTCGATATCCCTGAGTACTGCGGCAAAGGCCTGCTGTTCCTGGTCTGCGGACGTCCGTTTGAAAGGTGCACTGCCCTGCGTCACTGAGATTTCCAGGGACTGGTCTGTAAAATTATCCCGGGCTTCAATGCTGGCAAAGCTCAGTTCAATGTCCGGGGTGCTGTGCCGGTAAGTGGACAGAACGGTGAGATCGGCTTCAGGGTCGGCCTGAAGGGTGTCGATTAAGGGCTTAAGCAAGCTGTGGCTTCTCAGGGTGTCTGTAATGATGCAGATTTTTTTCATACCATCCTCGTTGCGTCATGCAGGTTTCGGAAAGGGAAAAATTTTCCGGTTCATTCCTTGTTACGGAGATATTTTGCAGGTTCTGTGCCGACGCCGGGTGCCATCCTTATTATATAAAAAACATTTTTGTCTTGACACTTATCTGATCAGTATCATATGGATAAACGAACGAGACTAACAAGGGAGGATGAATGACGATACCGCTGAAGAAGATAACTGCGTCCGAAGCTGTTGTGGAAAGCCTGAAAGCCCGGATCCGTTCCTGTGAGTTCGGCCCCGGGGAAAAACTGCCCAGTGAGCAGGCGCTTCTAAAGGAGTATGATGTCAGCCGGTTGACCCTCAGGGAAGCGTTGGCTAAACTTGCCGCCTGGGGGGTGATCCGGGTCCATCACGGCAAAGGTGCCTTTGTCAGCGAAACCATTTCCGTTCCTGCCCTGGATAATGTTCTTATTCCCTTATTCCCCCAGATCAATGCCGACCGCATGGGAGATCTGGTGGAAGCCCGAAACACCATTGAATCCGAAATTGCCGCCAAAGTCGCCGAAACCAGGACCAGAGCGCATATCGAGGAACTGGAACGCCTGCTGGAGTTCAACCCCAGGCAGATTACGGATGCGGAATCCTTTGCGGACAGGGATTATACCTTTCACCTTACCCTGGTGCGCCAGGCCGGCAACGACTTTTTCCTGTCCATGTACCAGGCCCTTCACCTGCAGATCCGTACCTTCCTTGTTCAATATGCCCGCAGTGTTATGGACTGGGAAAAGGCCTTGAACCGCCATGCGCCCATTCTGGAAGCCATCGTCGAGCAGGACAGGGAAAAGGCAAGGTTCCTGGCCCGGGAGCACGCCCGGATCTGTGCCTCACACATCAAGGGCAGCAGGAGGTAGGATAAAACTACCGGGTCGCCACACCTTGGGATACCCGGCCTTATATCTGAAAAAAGGCAGGTTGACGCCCCGTCTGTTTGAATTGGAGCGGAAGAAAATGTAAACATTTACATCTTTGCGTAATATATAATATGTGATATGCATAATGCATGTTATGTAATATTTGTTGATAAGAATATCTAATTTTATCAACCCTTAACACCAATGCGTGAAACGTAAGGAGGGTGAAGCATGAAACGGAAGATGATCTGGGTGGCGCTTATTGTGGCAGCAACGATGATGATGGTCCAGGCAGCAACGGCTGCCCCCAAAGGCACTTTGCGGGTGGCCTTGACCAGTGATCCCAACTCGCTGGATCTGTGCTACGGGGCGGACCGGAATGCATCCAATGCCGGCTGGCGGCTGTACAACTCGCTTGTGGTGGTGAACGATGAGGGGATGATTGAACCGGCCCTGGCCGAAAGCTGGGAAGTCACCGACGGCGGTAAAGTATATACCATGACGCTGCGCAAAGGGGTGACGTTTCACAACGGCGAGGCTTTTTCCGCAGATTCCGTGATCTTCTCCTGGAACCGGGGCAAGGGCAAGGACGTCACCTGGCGTAAGAAATGGGATATTGTCAAGGAGATTGAAAAAGTCGATGATTTTACCATCCGCCTCAAACTTGACGCCCCGTATCCCCTCCTGCTCAGACAGGTCTCCTACTTCTGGAATATCGTGCCCGAAGGGTATCTCAAAGAGGTGGGCGAGGACGGATTTGTCAAGCATCCCGTGGGCACCGGCCCTTTTCGTTTTGTGGAATGGAAAAAGGGTGACCGTCTGGTATACGAAGCCAACCCTGATTACTGGGAAAAAGATAAACCCAAAGTGGCCAAGGTGGTTTTCAGACCCATCGCCGAATCCGCCACCCGCATGGCAGCCATCAAAACCGGTGAAATGGATATCGTATCCCGCCTTACCGCTGAAGAGGCGGCCATGCTTAAAGGCGTTTCCAGCGTGAAGGTGGTTGAATATCCCGTGGACCGCGTGTTCTACATTACCTTCAACAACCTGACATCCGGCAAAGGGCTTCCCACAGAGAACCCCCTGGTGCGCCAGGCCATGAACTTCGGCGACGAG
>CAJWHT010000273.1 GCA_913041495.1 uncultured Desulfobacteraceae bacterium
CTTCCAGGTCCAGTGGATGGTCTTTTCAAACTGGTGGGATGCGTCCGTGTGGCAGGACAAACAGGCCTGGGTGATCTGTTCCCCGGAGGTGAAATCCTGGTTTAACGCCTCGATCTTTGCGTGATCCGTTGTGGTCCAGTGCTTGTTTGATTTGACTGCCTGCTTGGCCAGTTTCATTCCCAGCGCCTCCCCGTTTACGGCCGTTTCAGTGGCCGCAAACAAAGGAAAGGCAAGGCTTGTCAGGCTCGCCGTCAGGATGACCAGGGCAATGATCATACCGTTTTTTTTTCCCATAACTCCTCCAAACTCTTGGCGGTCCGGACGGCAGTGCCGCCCGGACCGGTGACGGGTGGTTTACTTGCAGGTGGCCGGTGTGGGGGAATCCGCCGCAAAACTGTAGAAGTAGGAGTAAATATCCAGGACATCTTTGTCTGACGCGTTGGTCCATTCATCCTCACAGCCGAAGGCACTGAAGTCCTTGCCTTCGAACAGGGTTTTCCACTCGGCCATCTTTTTGTCGGCAGGGCTTACCTTGGGGGTGGCCGAATCCACGGCGCCTCTTTCGTAACAGGCTTTCACCAGTTTGCGATAGGTATATTTGCCTTTTCTCTTGTTGCCGCCGGGGCCTTCTGTGGCAAAGGCCGCACCTGCGGTGCCCAGGGTAAACATGATCAGGACGGCGGATATCATCATCTTTTTAAACATATCTATAGTCTCCTTAAATTTGATATGGGGTTTAGTTTTTTGTCAGGGTGTAAGACCCGTCTTTTTTGTAATCAATGGTGGCTTCCACGTAATATGCCTCAAGTTCCGGGCGGACATCTTTGACCATGTAGTAGCCTTCACCGCTTCTGGCACCGGTGGAGCAGACAAATACCACAGGTTTGTCCGAGGGCAGATCCTTGATCTTGGGTTCCAGGTCTTCCACGGGGATGTGAAGGGCAGTGTTGAAGTGGCCTTTGTCAAACTCATCTTTGTCACGTACATCAATAAGGGTGATGGACCCCGGGTTTTTTGCCAGGATTTCCTTGAACCGTGCAAGATCGATGGAGCCTTCAATTTCTCCTGCCTTGACAGCCACGGCTGCATCACCGCCGAACTGTTTTTTCCATACGGGGTATCCTTGGGTGAACACGCTCACGTTTTTGTATCCCATGGCAATCGCTTTGGCTGCTGACTTGTGGCTGAGTTTACACTTCAGCCCGCCGCAGTAGAAAATGATGGGGGTGGACAACTCCCTTGGCAGCTTGCCCTTAAGCGCGTCAAATTTGGAAAAGGGAATGGAAATGGCAGTGGGAATGTGTCCTCTGTCGTACTTGGTTTCCTTAGGTCTGGCATCCACCACCAGGGTCTCGTTTTTCGCAATCTGGGCTGCCACATATTCCGCAGTAATGGCGGGATAGGCCCCGGGCTGCTTTTTATATTCGGGAAACCCTTTTGCAAATACCTTTACGTTGGTGTACCCGAGGGCTTTGGCTTTTTTGGCGGATTTGTGGCTGAGTTTGCACTTGAGACCACCGCAGTAATAGATCAGCAGGGTATCTTTGTCTTTGGGCAGCATGTCCTTTTTTTGATCGAATTCGGAAAAGGGGATGCTCACTGCACCGGGGATGAAGCCTTTGACATACTTGGTCTTATACGGTCTGGCGTCAATGATCATGACATCTTCGGCCATGGGTACAGAGATTTTTGAGATGACAAAATCGACCTCAACAATGTCGTCGAACATCCAGGCTTCTTTGGCCTGGACTGCCGAAAACAATCCGGAAAGGATAAACAGGCCTGAGATCAGACCCATGATCAACGATTTACGGGTGAACGCTTTCATTGCAACTCCTTGAATTCTTGTGGTTTGCTTTTTTTGTTTTGGGATTTGCAACTGTGCACTTCCCTTTTGATTCTGTTATCCCGCTATTGAGCAAAGGGTGTGCCAGAAGCGATCGGAGATGGTGGGGTGCTGTATAAGGTATTGATATTGAAACTGATAGTCTGTTTTATGGCCGGTTGGTTCGACCGGGTGTTTTTTACCGTTGTTGCCTTTGTGTTAACCATGTGTTAAGTTGATTGTTAACTGTGTTTAACAAGGGAGATATCCATGGAAATCGGAGACCACTGGCGGCATATCATAGATTCGGTTCAGGATGGTATTATTATTGTCGATGAATTCGGGCGGTTCGTTGCGGCGAACCATTCAGCCCAGTTGATGACCGGATATACAGAAGACCAGCTCAAAGGGCAGTCCTGCAGGATTCTTAACTGCACGGGGTGTGAAATCCGGGGCAAAGGGCCGGGCAGGAAGTGGTGCGGGCTGTTTTCCGCAGGCATGGTCCGGGATAAAAAGTGTGTGATTACCGCGGCCTCCAACCGTACCATCCCCATTGTGAAGTCCGCCACCGTGCTCACCAATCGTGCAGGGGATATCGTCGGGGCCGTGGAAACCCTGAAGGACATATCGGAAAATATCAATTATAAAAACGAGCTTGCCTCCATCCGTCGGATGTACCACATCGATGACGGCTTTCACGGCATCATCGGCCGGACCCCGGTAATGATGCATCTTTACGAACACATTGAAAGTGTGGCCTCCCTGGACACCCCGGTGATGATTCTGGGGGACAGCGGCACCGGCAAGGAGATGGTGGCCAAGGCCCTTCATGAAACCGGGTTGCGGGCCTCCATGCCCTTTATCAAGGTGAACTGCGCCGCCCTGAGTGAAAGCATATTGGAAAGCGAGCTTTTCGGCCATGTGAAGGGGGCATATACCGGTGCGGATACGGACCGGATGGGGCGGTTTGAGGCGGCTCACAAGGGAACGATCTTCCTGGATGAAATCGGAGACATCCCCCTGTCGGTGCAGGTGAAGCTGCTCAGGGTGCTGGAAGAGCGGATGATCCAGCGGGTGGGGGAGAACAGATCCATTCCCATAGACGTCAGGATCATCACGGCCACCAACAAGGACCTTGAGGCATTGATCGCCCAAGGAAAATTCCGGGAAGATCTCTATTTCAGGATCAATGTGTTCCCCCTGACCTGTCCGCCCCTCCGTGACCGCAGGGATGATATCACGCTGATTATCCAGCACTTTATCACCGTCCATGCGGAGAAAACCGGGAAAAACATATTGGGATTCACCCCGGAGGCCATGCGGCTGATGGCGGCCTACCACTGGCCGGGTAATATTCGGGAGCTGAGAAATACGGTGGAGTATGCCTTCGTCCTTGCCAGGGGCAAGGCCATCCGGCCCGATCACCTGCCCGAAAAAATACAAAAGGCAGCTGTCCCTGTCACACCGCAGGTGACGGTATCCGGACAACATCCGGAATCGGCACCGGTAACAGAGGTCAAGGATTCAGGTGCTACCCGTGACGGCACAACCACCTTGATGGTCAAAAACCATGAACGCAGGCAACTGATCGATGCCCTGCACAAAGCACAGGGCAATCAGACCAAGGCGGCTGAAATTTTAGGTGTGTCCAGGGTAACGGTATGGAAACGGATGAAAAAGCACAAGGTCAGGATAACCCAACCAAGCCCATAGGGGCTGTACCGGCCTAAAGCGAAATACAGGCCGCATCACAGGCCACATCGATCAGTTCTGCTGCCGTGGCCATCCGGCAGGAGTCGGCCAGATCTTTTTCTTCGATGAACCGGGATGTAGCGCAGGGGGTGCACACCAAAATAGGGACGTTATGGGCCTGGAGGTGGGCCAGAGAGTCATCTGCCGAGTCGCCGGTGGCGGCGCGAATGGTTTCGGCCGCCCCCTGCCGGGCCAGGTAAACCCCGTCATCCAGCAGGAAAACAGTCACGTTTTTACCTTTTTTCTGGGCTACGGCGGCCAGGAAAAGCCCCCGGGTGGCCCGGTTGGGGTTGTCGGTGCCGCAGGAAATGGTAACCAGTACATTGTTTGTCATGGGACGCTCCTTTAATGCTTTGCCGGTCAATGGAACCGGCATCCATAAACTTAGGTTGACATGTGAGCTTTTGGGTATGTGTGTGGTTCACCTGGTAATAAGATACCCCCCTGTCTTTGTAAAGCCACGCCGTGGTAGTCTCTTTTTTCGCTGCCGGTTTTGTGGTACTTTGGGATCGGGAATGGCAAGGGAAAACCGGAATTAACACGAAGTTAACAACTCTTTTGGCCTCTATTCTCAAAAGATCATAAAAAAATGGTCGGTAAATAAAGGAAACACAGGGATAGCAAAGGGGTTTGCGTGATGCGGCCGGCAGGCTAAAAGATCAGATCTTCCGGCTGGCATTATCCTTGCTGAACAATAAATAGCTTTAAAAAAAGCTGCCGGCGGTGGTTGACCGCAGGTGAAGTAGAGGAAAATATAATGAAGAAAGAAAATGTACTGGTTGTCGTCCTGATCATGATCGCTCTTGGCGGTGTCTACGTATACAATGCGTTGCCCACCGCCACAACGTCCGGCGGTCATCCGGCGGCCCCTTCGGCACGCGTTGAGAAGACATCCGCCTTTGTAACGGATGCGACAGCCAATACCCTGTCGGATCAGCCCGGTTCCGGCATTGCCTGGAAAGACTATACCCCGGGCATGGCCCAGGCCAAAAAATCGGACCGGCCCGTATTCCTCTATTTTCATGCACCCTGGTGCACCTATTGCACCAAACTGAAACAGACCACATTTAAAGATACGCGGATATCCGACTACCTGAACAAGAACTTTGTGAGCATCCAGGTGAATACGGATAACCATAAGGACCTGGCCACGAAATGGCGGGTCAAGGGGCTGCCCACCATGTGGTTTCTGGAATCTGACGGCGAGAAGGTCAACAGCCTGCCCGGATATGTCAGCGCAGACCAGCTTCTTCAGATTCTCAAGTATATCCATACCCGGAGCTACACCACCATGGAGTTCCAGGAATTTGTAAAACAAAGCTGATCCGCCCCCGGGCAGCGGGGGTAAGGATGAAAGGCAAACGCTTAGATGACCCGAAATATTTCACGACGTGCCTTTTTAAAACAATCCCTCACTGCCGCAGGCGCAGCCGCCGCAGCAACCCCGGTGGCAAGGGCTGCCGCCGCTGCATCTCCTGCCGGAGGCGAGTCTCTTGTAACGGTATTGGATATTGCCAGGTGCATCGGATGCGAAGAATGTGTCTGGGCTTGTAAAGCATCCAATGCATCCAAGTTCCCGGAACCTGAAAAACCCTTTCCCAAAATGTTTCCGCCCCGGGTGAAGGTGGCGGACTGGTCCGGCCGGCGCGATGTGTCCGACCGGCTTACCCCCTATACCTGGCTATATATTCAGCACGCCACTGCCGTAAAGGATGGAAAGGAATTTGAATTGACCATCCCAAGACGGTGCATGCACTGCGAGAATCCGCCCTGTGTCAAGCTGTGTCCCTGGGGCGCGGCAAAACAGGAGGCCAACGGCCTGTCCAGGATTGATGCCGATATCTGCCTGGGGGGCTCCAAGTGCAACAAGGTCTGTCCCTGGGATATTCCCCAGCGCCAGACCGGTGTCGGCCTCTATCTGGATATCCTGCCCAGCCTGGCCGGAAACGGTGTGATGTACAAGTGTGACAGGTGTTACCAGCGCATTGAACAAGGCGGGGTGCCGGCCTGTATTGAGGCCTGCCCCGAAGATGTCCAGGTGATGGGGCCCAGATCAGAGATGGTCGCCCTGGCCCGAGCCCGGGCCAAAGAGATGGACGGCTATCTTTACGGGCTGGATGAAAACGGCGGGACAAACACCATCTATATCTCTCCGGTGCCCTTTGATGAGCTGATTTTGGAAACCGGCACGGGAACCCCCCATATGACAAAGGTTGCCGACCAGATGGCCCAGGGCACCAACCTGGCCAAGGCCATGCTGCTGGCCCCGGTTGCCGGTGC
>CAJWHT010000274.1 GCA_913041495.1 uncultured Desulfobacteraceae bacterium
TGACGGGCCAGAGCAGACGGCGGGCCTTGTCCAGGTTGACGTTGTCGGGCCAGGAGTTTAAGGGGGCGAACCGCTGGGAGCCGGAACCGCCCCCCCCCCGGCCGTCGGCGGTACGATATGTGCCGGCGCTGTGCCAGGCCATGCGGATAAAAAGCGGGCCGTAATGGCCGTAGTCCGCCGGCCAATAGTCCTTGGAATCGGTCATCAGGGCAAAGAGATCTTTTTTCACGGCGGCAAGATCCAGGGTTTTGAAGGCTTCCGCGTAGTTGAAGTCCTTGTCCATGGGGTTGCCCTTGCAGGGGTGCTGATGGAGAATTTTAAGGTTGAGCTGGTTGGGCCACCAGTCTTTGTTTGAGGTGCCTTTGGATGCGGATTGGCCGTGTGCGCCGCCTGTTACCGGGCACTTGCTTTGATTATCGGACATGTTACCCTCCTTTGATATTGGATTTAAGAAGTACGTATTAAATGCTAACCTCTTTCCCGGCACAACGATCGCTTTTTTTGATATTTCTGACCGCCGGGAAGGTGATTTGATATTCGTGTCTCGTGCGAAGCTAAAAAGATGCGGATGGGGGTAAGGCATGTTTGCGTTGTATCGACTGCTCCCATCCGGGAACTCCAACTCAAGAATGTCACCAACCGCTTTAATCCATACAATATTTTGGTTCATTGTGAAAGCTCTTTAAAGAATCATTGTTAATGATAATGATTTGCAATTAATATTATTTATCTTTTAATCTGATGTCAACCGTTGAATTGAGCGCCTAAGGGTAAAACAAGCGGTTGCAGCCAAAAGCACTGAAAAATCCATTGAAAAAAAACCGGGCAATGGTAGAGTAGTAGGGTAGCCGGCTAAATCTTAATACGACCTTGCCTTGAAAAAGCCGGCCGAGCCATTACAATGTAAAAAGATGTTCCAAACGCACATGAGATTGCCCGATTTCTTGTACGGGCAGCAGTTCAAGAATCAAAGATGAAAAATATAGAAAGGAGACCATTCATGGCGACGACGAATTTAGGTGGAAATCCGGTTCAACTGGCGGGGGAATTTCCGGGTAAGGGTGCCCAGGTTAAAAATTTTACTGGGGTGCAACAGGATCTGTCCGACTGTAATCTCGACGACCTCAAGGGAAAACGCGTGGTACTCAACATTTTCCCAAGCATTGATACCCCGGTGTGTGCCACCTCCGTCAGAAAGTTCAACGAGCAGGCCGCTTCCCTGGACAATACTGTTGTGGTTTGCGTGTCTGGGGATTTGCCCTTTGCCCATGCACGGTTCTGCGGAGCCGAAGGTATCGAAAACGTGATTACGGCCTCGGTGTTCCGGAATCCGGAATTCGGCAAGGACTATGGCGTGGGTATTCTGGACGGGCCGCTGGCGGGGCTGACCGCCCGGGCCGTGGTGGTGGTGGACGAGGATAGAAAAGTGGTTCACAGCCAGCTTGTACCGGAAATCAAGGATGAACCCGATTACCAGGCCGCCCTTGACGCCCTGGCATAATCCGTTACGAATCATCTGTGGAGAATTCACATGGGTAAAGTGATGAAGTGGGGCGGCATCGCCCTGGGTGCAGTGGT
This sequence comes from uncultured Desulfobacteraceae bacterium, assembly GCA_913041495.1. Classification (GTDB taxonomy): domain Bacteria; phylum Desulfobacterota; class Desulfobacteria; order Desulfobacterales; family Desulfobacteraceae; genus Desulfobacter. Next base: position 1,579 of record CAJWHT010000274.1, read on the forward strand.
AGTCCTCATCGTCGGGGCGGTTGTTCTCGTCCCCATGTTCGTGGACGTTCAGAAGTACAAACCTGAAATTGAAGCCCTGGTAACCAAGCAGACCGGCAGGACCTTCAGCATGGGAGATGATATCAAGCTGTCCGTTTTCCCATGGGTGGGGGTGCAGTTGTCCGATCTTGCCCTGGGCAACGCCGACGGCTTTGACGGTGGTGATATGATTTCCGTCAAACGGTTCGAGGTCCGATTAAAGGTCATGCCTCTGCTATCCCGTGAGATCCAGGTGGACACCTTTCTTATGGATTCTCCGCAGATCCGGCTGGTGAAAAATAAGGCGGGCAAGGGTAACTGGGAGAATATCGGCCCTGCCGGGACCGCAAAAGCCAAGGCCGCGGACAAGAAAACCCAGGGGACACCCGCCGAAGGGGGGATGCCCATCTCCTCACTGATGGTGGGAACTTTTTCCATCACCGGCGGCAAGCTTGCTTTCAACGACAAGGCCGCCGGCAGCCTGACGGAAATAGCCGATCTTAACCTGGACCTCAAGGATATCAGCCTGGACAAACCGGTGACGGTTGATTTCAGTGCGAAGCTTAACGGCAAACCCCTCTCCCTGGCCGGTACTGCGGGACCCATCGGCGCAGAACCCGGCAAAAGCGATATCAGCCTGGATCTCGTGGTGAAGGCCCTGGATGCCCTTGATTTAAGCCTTAAAGGAAAGCTCATCCAGCCGGCCACCGCCCAGAAATTTGACCTGGCCGTTGACCTGGCGCCGTTTTCACCCAGAAAGCTGTTCGAGGCACTGGGACAGCCCTTTCCTGTGGATACAACGGATCCCGCCGTCTTGAACAAGGTGGCGCTCAAAGCCGGGATAAAAGGGGATGCCCGGGCAGTTGCGGTTTCCGGGGGCAGCATGACTTTAGATGATTCTACCCTGACATTTACTGCCAGCGCCAAAGACTTTCACAAGCCGGCCCTGACATTTGACCTGAACCTGGATGCCATTGATGCGGACCGGTACCTGCCGCCCGGAGCCCAGGGGCAAAAGACGCAAAGTGGCAAACAGGCGCAGCCCTCAGGGAAAACAGCCAAGACGGATTACGGTCCCCTGAGAAAAATGGTGCTGGACGGCAAGGCTGTCATCGGCAATCTTAAGGTGGCCAATATGAAGATGGCCAACGTCACTGTCCATCTTAAGGGGAAGAACGGGGTATTCGATCTGGATCCCTTTTCCATGGATCTCTACCAGGGAACGGCCGGGGTAAAGGCACAGGTGGATGTGCGCAAAAACACACCCGTGACCGCCGTTACCATGAAACTGGCCGGCATCCAGGCCGGTCCCATGATAAAGGATGCCGCAGCCAAAGAAGTCATCGAAGGCACCCTGGCAGCTGATGCCGGCCTGACCATGACCGGGGATACCCCGGAACTCATCAAAAAGACCCTGGGCGGCAAAGGAGAACTGACCTTTACGGACGGGGCCATTGTGGGCATTGATATTGCCGGAACCATACGAAACGCCACCTCCGGCCTGGGCATGACGGAAAAACCTGCGGAAAAGCCCAGAACGGATTTTGCCGAGCTTAAAATTCCCTACACCGCGGACAATGGTGTCGTGTCCATCCCAGCAGCCAGCCTGATATCCCCCTTGTTGCGGCTGGGAGCCAAGGGCCAGACCAACCTGGCAAAAGAAGACCTGGATTTCAGGGTGGACCCCAAGCTGGTGGCCACCCTGAAAGGGCAAGGGGATACCAAGAGCCGCTCAGGTCTGCTCATTCCCTTGCTGATCACCGGTACCTATGCCCAGCCCAAGATCCGGCCGGATCTGAAGGCCATGGTGGGCAAGCAGTTGCCCACGGACAAAGAAGGGCTGAAAACCCTGCTTCAGGGCGGTGGTTCGGAAACAACCGATGGCAAGCAGGAGTCGGTTGAGGAAAAGGCCAAAGGGCTGATCAAGGGACTGTTCAATTAGGGGGAACCATGAAAAAACAATTGTTACGATGGGCAGGCCTGTTGGCAGCAGCGGTATTGATGTGGAATCCTGTACCGTTGGCCCAGGCAGGTACCGACTGGCTTAACCAGGGAACCAAACTGCTGGATTCCATGAACAGCGGCGGCGGTAGCGGTACAACAGGGTCTGTTACCGGCCTGTCCACGACGGAGATCACGGCCGGGCTGAAGCAGGCATTGGAGAAGGGGGCGGTGGCTGTGGTCAACCAGTTGAGCGCCCAAAACGGCTTCAACCTGGACAGCAATATCCACATTCCCCTGCCGGACAGCCTGGCCTCGGTGAAGTCGCTTCTCAGCAGTGCCGGCTTCGGCGGGTTGGCAGATGATGTGGAGCTGAAGCTGAACCGGGCGGCGGAAGCGGCAACCCCCAAAGCAAAATCCCTTTTTCTGGACGCCATCACCCAGATGTCGTTTGACGATGCAAAGTCCATCCTGAACGGGGCGGATGATGCGGCCACCCGGTATTTCAAAGAGAAAATGTCCCCTGGGCTTACGGCAGCCATGACGCCGGTGGTGGATAACACCCTGGCCCAGGTGGGGGCGGTTCAGGCCTATGATACCATGATCGGGCAGTACAAAGGCCTGCCCTTTGTGCCGGATGTAAAGGCGAACCTGACCGCCCATACGGTGCAGAAGGCCATGGACGGGATATTCTACTACCTGGCCCGGGAGGAGAAGGCCATCCGGCAGGACCCGGCCAAGCGGACCACGCAATTGCTGCAGAAGGTGTTTAAATAATCAAACTTGGAAGGTGCTGATGGTTGAATTCGCTTTTTTGGGAGCGGCCGGTGAGGTGACCGGCTCCATGCACGTACTGGATACCGGGGATGACAAGATTTTACTGGACTGCGGGATGTTTCAGGGGCGGCGCAAGGACGCCCATGACAAAAACAGGCGCTTTCCCCTGGCACCTGAAAAGATTTCCTCCATGGTGCTCAGCCACGCCCATATCGATCACTCGGGCAGAATCCCCATGCTCACCCGCCAGGGATTCACAGGGCGTATCATCACCACAAGACCCACCCGGGATGCCCTGGATTATATGCTGCTGGACTCCGGTCATATCCAGGAATCCGACGCCCAGTATCTGAACTATAAATCTCTGCGGGCCTTTCTGTACAAGGCCGAGCAGTCTAGAAAAAAGCAGACCCTGTCCAACCGGGACAAGTCAAAGATAAAGAACCTGCTCAAGAAAACCCCCTATGAACTGGATGTGGCGTCCATTGAGGCGCTCCAAAAAGAACACGGTCTGGATGTGGTGGTCCCCCTTTACACCATGGAAGACGCCCGGCAGTCCCTGACTTATATCGACGGCTATCCTTTCGGCACTGAGGTGACCATCGGCAAGGGCACCACGGTAAAGTTCTACGTGGCCGGCCATATCCTGGGCTCCGCCTTTTCACTCATTAAGGTAAAACGCCCCGAACGCACTTACCGCATATTGTATACCGGAGATGTGGGCCGGTTTGACAAACCCATCCTCCGGGACCCCACCTTGAACTTTGATGAAGACGACCGGGACATTGACCTGCTGATCACCGAAAGTACCTACGGTGACCGGGAGCATGCCCCTGTGGCTGATTTGGGGGCGAGCATGAGGCAGGTGCTCACCCGGACCGTCGAGCGGGGCGGAACATTGATCATCCCCTCATTTGCCGTGGAACGCTTGCAGTCCTTAATGTATCAATTGTGGAAACTGTACAGAATGAACAGGATTCCGAACATTCCCATTTTTGTGGACAGCCCCATGGGAAACAATGTCTTGGAAGTGTTCGAGGAATTTCCAAGTTGGCACAAACTTACTTTGGAGGAATACCACAATATGTGCAATCATATTTCAATCGTGAGTTCATATGCCGAAACTTGGGAGACCATTGATGACCCACGACCCAAAATTGTGATTGCAGGCAGTGGCATGGTCACAGGGGGACGGGTGCTTACCTATATCAAGCAATTGGGGGATTTGGAATCGACTTCCATCCTGAGACGCGAAGCCGCCTCATCCACGAGGTCGATAGCCTTGTCCGGCAGGGAGCGGTCCGAGATGTAGCGATCCGAGAGCACGGCGGCGGCCACGACGGCCTCGACCGTCGGCGCGCCGCGGCACTGGGCGGCCCGCGAGTAGTTTGAAACTGCGGCTCAGTGTTGGCAGCATCGTAAAAATTGTAAAATAATAGTTTCATCTCTGAGCAGTGGCGCGTCGGGAATATCGTGATTGTGCGCGCGGAGG
>CAJWHT010000275.1 GCA_913041495.1 uncultured Desulfobacteraceae bacterium
CCGGTCCAGGCTGTCCAGCAGCATCGAATGCTCGGCATCGGCGACGGTCAGGATCAGGCCCTCGACCTCGCGTGCGGTCAGGGCCCCCAGCGCCTCGGGCTCGCGGTCGCGGTCATAGTCGGACGCGGCCAGGATGATGTCGTAGCCGGCCGCCTCGCAAACCAGCAGGATCTCCCGGGTACGTGCCGCCACACCACCGAGAGTCGCCCCTGCCGGAGACGGCCGGATAAACGCATTTTCATGGGCGGAGAGCTTTTCCATCCGGGTTTTGTCCCCCAGGATGGAACCGCCGCTGCGGCGGCTGGACGGGTCCACAGCCAGGACCGCCACCCGGTGTCCCTTATCGGCCAATGTGCAGCCCAGATTTTCGATAAAGGTACTCTTGCCCACCCCCGGGACCCCTGTGATGCCAAGGCGCACAGAGTTCCCGGTCAGGGGAAGAATGGTATCCAGGATATCCTGGGCCAGGCGTTCATGGGCCAAAAGATTGCTTTCGATCAGGGTCATGGTCTTGGCAATCATCCGGCGGTTGCCCGCCCGGATACCCTCAATCATCGCCCGCATATCCGCTTCCGGATGGGCAGTCTGTTGCGGAGGCGACATCAGGCACCGATCGCGTTCAGCGTTCTGTTGGCAGACTCGGTCACCACGGTGCCGGGACCGAAAATATCAGAAGCGCCGGCCGTTCTTAAGAAGTCATAGTCACCGGGCGGGATAATGCCGCCCACAACCACCTTGATATCCGTTGCCCCTTCTTTTTTAAGATTTTCAATCACCTGGGGCACCAGGGTCTTATGGCCTGCGGCCAGACTGGAAACCCCCACCACATGAACGTCATTTTCCACAGCCATTCTGGCAGCTTCTTCCGGGGTCTGGAACATGGGACCTAAATCCACATCAAATCCGAAGTCGGCATAAGCCGTGGCAATGACCTTCACGCCCCGGTCATGGCCGTCCTGTCCCATCTTGGTGAGCAGGATACGGGGACGCCGGCCGGTTTTCTTTTCGAAATCCGCCGTGCGTTTTCTCAAGGATTCAAGGAGTTCGGGGTCTGCGTTTTCCGCATAGACGCCGGAGATGCACTGGGTGGTGGCCACAAACCGGTCAAAGACTTTTTCCATGGCATCTGAGATCTCACCCACGGTGGCCCGGGCACGGACAGCCGGCAGGCAGGCGGCCAAAAGGTTGTCACCGCTTTCACAGGCCTTTGTGATGTCGGCAAGGGCTTTTTCAACAGCGGCGTTGTCACGGGCCTTCTTGATTTCGGCAAGCCGTGCCACCTGCTCTTCACGGACGGCTTCGGAAACTTCCCTGACGGGAATCGGCTCTTCGTCTTCGATCTGGTACTTGTTCACCCCCACGATGACGTCGTCGCCCTTGTCGATACGGGCCTGGCGGCGGGCCGCCGCCTCTTCGATGCGCATCTTGGGCATGCCGGATTCAATGGCCTTGGCCATGCCGCCTAAATCTTCAACCTCTTTGAGGATCTTGCGGACTTCATCAACGATGTTCTGGGTGATGCTTTCAATGTAATAGGAACCGCCTAATGGATCGATGACGTCGCAGATCCGTGTTTCTTCCTGGACCAGGATCTGGGTGTTTCTGGAAATCCGTGCGGACAGTTCGGTGGGCAGGCCGACAGCTTCGTCAAAGGAGTTGGTGTGCAGGCTCTGGGTGCCGCCGAGAACGGCGGAAAGACATTCCAGGGTGGTCCGGATCACGTTGTTGTAGGGATCCTGCTGGGTGAGGCTCCAGCCGGAGGTCTGGCAGTGGGTCCGCAGCATGGAGGATTTCGGATTTTTCGGGTTAAACTGGGCCATGAGTTCCGCCCAGAGGAATCTTGCGGCCCTCAGCATGGCGATATACATGAAAAAGTCCATGCCGATGCCAAAGAAAAAGGAAAGCCTGGGGGCGAACTGGTCGATATCCATACCGGATTTCAGGGCCGCCCGGACGTACTCAAGGCCGTCGGCCAGGGTAAAGGCACACTGGAGCACCGGGTCAGCACCCGCTTCCATGATGTGGTAGCCGGATATGGAGATGGTGTTGAACTTGGGCATATTCTGGGAACAGAATCCCATGATGTCCGAAATGATCCGCATGGACGGTCCCGGCGGATAGATGTAGGTATTCCGGGTCAGGTACTCTTTGAGGATATCGTTCTGGATGGTGCCCATGAGTTGTTCGTGCCCCACGCCCTGCTCTTCTGCAGCAACGATATAGCCGGCAAGGATCGGCAGAACGGCGCCGTTCATGGTCATGGAAACGGACATCTGGTCCAGGGGAATCTGGTCGAAGAGGATCTTCATGTCTTCCACGGAGTCGATGGCAACCCCGGCCTTGCCCACGTCGCCGGCCACCCTGGGATGATCAGAGTCATACCCCCTGTGGGTGGCAAGGTCAAAGGCCACGGACAGGCCCTTTTGTCCCGCAGCCAGGTTTTTACGGTAAAACGCGTTGGATTCCTTGGCGGTTGAAAAACCTGCGTACTGGCGGATGGTCCAGGGACGGCCGGCGTACATGGTGGCCATGGGCCCGCGGACATAAGGGTTGAAACCGGGAAGATTATCTGTGAATTCTACTGATTTTAAATCTTCAGCCGTATACAGGGGCTTGATATCGATCCCCTCGGGTGTTTTTTTAGTCAGCGCCTCAAGGGGTTTTCCCCTGAGCTGTTTTTCGGCCAGTTCTTCCCATTTTTGAATATCAGACGGTTGAGACATGGTTATCCTCCGGTCTTAAAGAAAGTTATACCCTTGGCATCCCGGCCGAATCTCTTGCTGATCCGTCCGGATATCGATTCAGTATCATTGCCTTGGGCGTTGCGCAGGTGCAGGACGAAAGAGACACTATCTCTCGCACAATTCCACAAGAACACCGGATGTTGCTTTGGGATGCAGGAAAGCGATTTTGGCACCGCCGGCCCCTTTTCGCGGTACCTCGTCAATGAGTTTGATGCCCTTTTCTTTGAGTTCGGCCAGGGCGTCTTCGATGTTTTCCACACGGAAGGCCACATGCTGGATGCCTTCCCCTTTTTTCTCAATGTATTTGGCCACGGGGCCGTCATCGGCGGTGGACTCTAAAAGCTCCACCTCGCTTTCGCCCACCGGCAGAAAAGCGGTGGTGACCTTCTGAGCCTCCACGGTTTCCGTGCCTTCAAATGAAAGGCCGAGTGCGTCTGTCCAAAAGTTCTTCTTTTCCTCAATACTGGAAACGGCTATGCCGAGGTGATCTATTTTCAGAATTTTCATCTCGAATCCCCACTTTTGGTTAATAAAATCTAGTGTTTTTTGTCACTAAAAGTACAATATCTATAGTTGGTTCATTTGCCCAAAGTCAACCTTAAATCGGCTGAATCATTTAATAAGCAGACACTAAAAATAAAAGCTTATTATAGGGGCTTAGGATACTTGAGAAATATTTGCCATATACCCCCGGACGATGACGGCGGGGTCCAGATCAAGGCATTCGGCATAGGATTTTAAAAATCCTTTTAAGTAAATTGAGGGAGGAAGGGTGGCAGTATTGTCCGACTCAATGGCCCTAAGGGTGGTTATGGACACCCGGGACATTTCAAAGATATCGGCCAGGCTGATTTTTGCACCTTGCCGCAGCGCCTTGAGGTCCCGGCCGGAAATGGCCGGTTTGGCCTGCATTTTTTGGCGCAGCTTTGAAAAAGCGGCCCCCGCGGTTTTCTCTTTCACGGTTTTCTCCACACGGCCGTTGCCTTCGGGGGTGCCGGTGGTAAAGACAGGAGACGGGGTTTTGGTTTTGTTGGCAAACCTTTTTTTTTCGCTCAGACGGCCGTCGTCTACAAGTTTACGGTCGTAAGCATCTCGTTTTTCCCTGCTGGTCAGGGTCTGGTAGGCCTGTTCCGCTTCTGTGAGGATCGCGGTCCTTTCTTTGGTGGAAAAAAGGGAATAGGTACTCAAAGATCCCGGTTCATAAATGGACTGAATCTCCCGGAATGCCCTGTGGATGTCCTCAAAGGAAGCGTCCTCAGCGATATCCAGGATCTCATAGTATGTCCGTTTAGGCGTCATGACCCCTCTTTCATGGGGTCAGGTGCCCCCTTTTTTTCTTCCCTTTCTTTGTCATCCCCCTCAAGCAGGTTCCTTGCGATGCGCGACAGATCGTTTGCCGTTTTTGTATAGGCATACCGGGAAATGAAATTCTGGCGCAGTTGAATGGAGTCATGGACCTTTTCATCGTAACGGATGTTGCCCAGAAAGGTAAACCGGGAATAAAAATGGCGGTTGCAGACCTTTTCGATTTTAGTCCCTAAGGCGGGATCGTCTTTCTGCCGGACCTGATTCACCACGAACTTAAACTGGAACTCCTTGAGTCTTTCTTTTAACCGCGCCCCGATCTCAGGATCATTTTTGGCAATCTCGTTTACGATCAGAAAAGACTGATCCAGACGATTGCCGGACAGGTCCATTTTTTTGGTCACCTGGTTAAACTCCGACAATTTCAATGTCCGTTTCACCACCCTGAAGTAGACGGATTTGATAAAATTAAAGGTATTTTCAATGGCAGTGGGCTCGGAGGTGAGGATACAGATGCCCTGGTTGTCCGTGAGGAAAAAATCCAGCATGTTGAAGTTGGTGCCTGCCCCAAGATCCATCAATACGTAATCGACATCCAGGTTGCGAAGCCCGCGGATAATTTTCTGCTTCTGTGCCGTATACAGATTGGCCGCCTCGGTGCCGCAATGCCGGGACCCGATGAATGACAGGTTGGGAACGGCAGTCGGCACGGCCGCTTTTTCAAGGGCATCCACCTGTTTGTCTAAAAATCGGTCCAGCCCTTTTTGGGAATCGGATACTTCCAGAAAGGTATGCAGGTTTGACGATCCCAGATCCAGATCCACCAGCATCACCCGCTTGCCCTTCCGGGCCAGCAGCGTACCGATATTCGCAGTGATCATACTTTTTCCGATGCCGCCCTTTCCGCCGCCCACAGGGTATATCTGCGTGTGTTTGATCGCTCTTTCCTTCACTGGTTTTGATGGTTGAAAACTCCTTCAAGTTTATCGCAAATATCAATTTTCCTGTCAAGGTGAAGCCCGTCTGCGCACAATTGATTGCCCCCGCGTGTCGTTGGCCCATCACAGCACGGTCCGTTGACGCTTGCCAGCCGATCTGTTAAATTTTATCCAATGCGTTTTCCCGCGCATCGGCAGGCAGGTTTCAGGTGTAAATGCGTTTAACCCATAAGGAAACACGTCAGTGACCAAGTCCCAGACCCCTTCCATCCTGGTGGTTGACGATTCAGACTTTATCCGCAGGGCCGTGGGCAAAGCCTTAGGCACTGAAGGGTACCGCGTGGTGACGGCCAATGACGGTGCAGAAGCCTTAAGCCTGCTCCGCCACGAGGATGCCCCGGAAATAGATATCGTTCTCACGGATCTGAACATGCCCCGGATGGACGGGGAAGCCCTGTGCCGGGCCATCAAATCCGATCCCATGCTCCGGGCCATTCCGGTCATTTTTCTCACCTCCCAGGCCAATCACAAAACAGAATCCCTGATTTTCAAGGCCGGGGCCAACGATTTCATTGCCAAACCCTTTATCCGGGAGCTGCTGGTGGCCAGGGTGGCCATCCATCTCCAGAACCAGATGGCGAAAAAAGATCTGCACAGGAAAATTGAAGAACAGACCGTCACCCTGAAAAAGGCAAAGGAAGAGGCGGAAGAGGCCAATGTGGCCAAGAGCAGCTTTTTGGCCAATATGAGCCATGAAATCCGCACCCCCATGAACGG
>CAJWHT010000276.1 GCA_913041495.1 uncultured Desulfobacteraceae bacterium
GTCTCCTTTAGCGGAGCGCCTTGCGGCACCTGCCATGACCAGGGCATTGCGTTCCTGGGTGGACAGCCATTCCCGATCCTTTAAGGCGGCATCCAGTTCATAGATGAACAATGCCTTATTCCGGTATTCCGGATAATAGGTGGCCAAAAAATAATAGGCCGCGGCAAAATCACGGACATTCGATCCGTAATCTCCGATATAGGTGTGCCGGTCCCTGGGGGTTTTAATGGCCAGATCAAAAGCCTTGACTGCGCCATGCAGGTCTCCTGTAAGGCTCAGGGCCACACCGGCCTGGACCGCTGCCAGCGGGCTTTTGCCGTGCTTTTTCACGTAGGCGGACACGGACCTTGCATCCCCGAGGCTGAGGGACTGGAGCCTGGCCAGGGCAAGGGCGGCGTAGGCCCGTACCGATGCACGGTAGGCATTCCGGTTTACATATCCCCTGTAGGGTATGTTGCCGGGTCTGCGCACATATACGGCCAGCCGTTTCACCGCCTTTTTAACTGCGGATTGCGGCACTTCAAACCCTACGGCGTCCGCATTGATGAAGAAATGGACGGCATATGCCGTCAGCCATGCGCTTTCCGGACTGCTGGCGGACCAGAGACCGAAACCGCCGGAACTTTTCTGTTTCTCCAGCAGCCGCTGGATGCCCAGGCGGATCTTGGCCTGCGTTTCCTCCGGCGTACCCGTTGTCAACCCAAGTTCTGCAAAATCCTCACCGGAGAGCAGCACGTGGGGAAAGAGGCCGGAAACGGTCTGCTCCAGGCATCCGTAGGGATAGGCCTCAAGTGCGCTGATATGGTCGGCCAGATGAATAGGCGGTTCAGCCCCTAAAACGGCCTGGACGCTGACGGTGTCTGCCGTCAGGCTGGTAAGCGCTTCTGGATCGAGTACAAAGGAAGATCCCGGGGCCACCTGGGACTTGAAGATCCGTGTCATGGGCGGGTAGGCCGGACGGGTTTCGATAAACCAGTTCTTGACGATTTCCCTGGATGCCCCGTCCACCCGGAGGCCTGCGATCCTGCAGGTGATGTTTGCCCTGCCGGATTTCGTGCCAGCCAGAAGGGGCAGACGAACCTTGGTTTTGGCCTTTGGTGCCAGGGACAATTCCCTGACGGTGTCACCCTCAGCAGATTCCGCAATGCGCACCGGCCCGAAGATCTCGGGGGTCAGGGTCAAGGTCTGGGTATCCTGGGTCAGGTTATGCAGTTCCAGGAGAAGCTCCGCCCGGTCGCCGGATGCCAGGAATCTGGGCATGGTGGCCTGGACCACCAGGGGGGAGGCCAGGATCATCTCCCGGTCGCAGGATCCATATTCGGTTTCCGTATGGGCCACGGCCATCAGGCGGAGGCTGCCGTCAAAATCAGGGAGATCCAGTTCGAATACGGTGTTGCCCTGCTCGTCCGCAGTCACGGCTTTCCGGTGAATGGCCACGATCTGGACATCCGTGGACGGCCGGTCTCCGCCCCGGGTCAGGGTCGGGGCATCACCGCCGAACCGCTGGCGGGCATTTTCACCGTCATTGGCCTCGATGAGCCGCTGGTAAACATCCTGGAGTTCCACCCCATACCCCCTGGTCTGGAAAAAATAGTCCCAGGGAGACGGGGTTTTAAATCCGGTGAGGTTGAGAATACCCACATCCACGGCAGCCAGGGTCACCCAGGCGGCCTCCGGGACCCGGCCCTCCGGCGAAGAAAGGGAGACCGGAATGCGGATCTTACGGTTGGGTTCGGTTTTATCCGGGGCCTGGATCTTCACGGAAAGTTTCCGGTCCGTCCGGTCAAGGGGCAGGGCCGTCAGGCCCACCGATCTTTTGGGAAGCCTTGCCTCACCGGCTTCGCCAGGCCGGATGACCAGGGCGGAAATGTATAAATCGTGACGCTGCCAGGCCGGATCTATTTTTATGTCAAAGGCCTTGCCGCCGGCCGGCAGATCAATGGGCAGGGTCAACAGGTTGGTGTTCCCTTCCACAAAGAGATACCCCCGGCCGCCCTCCGGCGCCTTCACCGTGATGCGCGCCGTATCGCCTGGGGTGTAGGCCGGTTTATCCAGGGAGAGGTCCACCCGGTCCGGCCGGTTCATGGCGGACTGCCCCTGCGCTTCAGGCCGCCAGCCCGCCCAGATCTCATAAGACGATGTCAGGCCGGTGGCGGGATTCAAAATCTCAAGCCGGTACCCGCCCCATTCCACGGGGAAGGCAACCCGGCCGCTGCCGTTTTCAGGAATATCCAGGGTCATCCGGTCCACGGGGTAGAACTGGCTGTTCACCCCCCAGTGCCACTCGCCGTTTTTATACTCCCAATAGTATTCCCTGTGCTCACGGATGACCGTCGCCTTCAGGCCTTCGGCTGCCAGGCGTTCTCCTTTCAAACCGGTAAAGATGACCTCGAACTGGGCCGTACTGTCGTTGGGCACCTGCCCCGGATCATCTTCCGTGGCTGTCAAATTCCGGATACCCACCAGGGCGGAAGCCGGCCAGACCTGCCAGGAATGGTTCCGGACCACCGGCCTGCCGCCGGAATCGTAAAGACTGACGTTGGCCGTGATCCAGTGGGGAGACGACGCCTCCTGCCAGTGGTTCGCCACCTCAATCCGGCCTTTGCCGGTGTCGTCCAGCTTGATATCGTCCGTGGTAAAAGAGGTGTTGATCAGGGAGAAATTATTGCCGAACTCATATCCCGGCCACTTGTCCTTGAACAGCTCACGGGCCGGCTTCACATGGACCAGGGCATTGGCCCGGGAGCCTGCTGCCGGTGCCCCGTAGAGGAAATCCCCCTGGAGGGAAATCTCAAGGGATTGGTCCGGTGAAATGATATTTTCTTCATCATCGGCCACGATGTCCAGCTTCATCCGTTCGGGCAGAAACTCGGAGACGATGAAGGGATAATCGGCCAGGCGGCCGGTACCGTGGGTGAATTCCACCCGCCACCGGCCCGTCAGGGCGTTGGCCGGCAGTTGAAAATCCGTATAAAAATGATTCTGGGGGCCGGGCTTCCAGGTGAACTCCCGGATCATACGGCCGTCGGGCCGCAGCACCTTTGCCTGAAGCGGCACCCCCGGGGTCATGGCGCCGTCCTGGTTTCTGAGGATGCCGTCCAGGTATACGGTCTCCCCGGGACGGTATATGTCTCTTGGGCCGTAAACAAACAGGTCCACGGGACGGAACGGGGCGGTGCCGGTTTTAAACTCGGACAGATCCATTGCCGGTGCATCCATGGGCAAAAGACTGATGTGGCTGCCCTTTGTCACGGAGACCAGGGAAAGGGCGTCAAAGCGCTCTGCCACATCTGCCCGGCCGGTATCGTCCGTGCTGCGGACAAAAAGGGACTTTCCCTTTTTATCAAAGCCTTCCACCCGGGCATCCTTAACCGGTGCGGCCGATGCCAGGGACTGCACATAAAAGGCCATCTGCCGGTCATATACCCTGGCATGGATACCGAGATCGGAAATGGTGAACCAGGTGGTGGTATATCCGTATTCGTAGTGCCCGGCCCCTTTTAGCACGGCAAAATAAATCCCGGGCGGTTTGAGTTCCTCAATATGGGTGATGGGAATGTTGACCTGGGTGCGCAGATCCTTTTTGATATCCAGGTCCCAGCGGCCGGAGTAAACCAGGTCCGCCATTTTGGCAAGCTCCCGGCTCTCGTAATAGTAGAGTTTATCGTTGGACCGGAAACGCGCTTTGAATGCATGGGTTTTATCCGGCCGGATTCTGAAAAAATCGATGTCCGCCTGTTTGATGTTCAGGCTGTCCACCGGCAGGCCGCGTATCAGCTTGGACGCCAGGATGAATCCCCGGCTGCCGAAAGTGATCATGGGCGCAGCAGACCGGGTGGTGATCTCGAAAGCCCCCTCTTCTTCCAGGAGGGTGCCGTCCACCGCCGTTAATCCCTTAGATACCCGGATATGATAGGTGGTGTCCGGTTCGATGTGGGTGAAGTAAACCACGGCCGGGTCATCTGAAATGATCCAGCCCCCTTCCACCGGCTCTTTTTCTTCCCCTGCTGTCAGGGACAGGTAGTTTCCCGGGTCCTGCCGGGTATCCAGAGCCAGGGAAAAGGTAACGGCCAGGGCGTTTTCCCCGTCAACGGTCTGCTGACCGGCAAACCTGGCTTCAAACGGTGTCTCCCCGTTATTTCCGGCCGCGGCCGGCCCTGCGGCCAGAAGGAAACCGGCCGTCAAAACAATCAAGGTATATTTGAGGAAATTCATGATGCATCCTTTGATGGTTGAGGTCACCCCAAATACCGGAAAAAGGTACCGGGAACAGATACGGGACAGTGTACCTCTAGCGGGCCGGATTATCAATACCGTCCCGATCTGTCCTCACCAAACAACGAACCGCCCCGGATACCTGCGGCATCCGGGGCGGTTCGTTGTTTACCCGTATGGCTCCCCCAACGGGGGAGGGTTATACCCTGGCCTTGGCATATCCGATTTTCACCAGTGCGTCTTCCATCTCTCCTAAGATGGCAGGGTCGTCAATGGTGGCGGGCATGTTCCAGGTCTCGTTGTCCGCAATTTTCTGAATGGTGCCCCGTAAGATTTTCCCGGACCGGGTTTTAGGCAGCCTGTCAACCACCGTAGCCGTCTTGAATGCGGCTACGGGTCCGATGCGCTCCCGCACACTTGCAACCACTTCCTTGATGATCTGGTCATGGTCTTTGGTGGCCCCGGCCTTCAGGACAAGGAAGCCCACCGGAAGCTGGCCCTTGAGCTTGTCAGCCACCCCCAGTACCGCACATTCGGCAACATCGGGATGATCGGCCAAAACCTCTTCCATGGCCCCTGTGGACAATCGGTGCCCGGCCACGTTAATGATGTCATCCGTCCGGGCCATGACATATACATACCCGTCCTCATCTATGTATCCGGCATCCGATGTGGTGTAATATCCCGGGAATTCCTCCAAGTAAGCGGATTTAAAGCGGTCGTCGTTCTGCCAGAGCGTCGGCAGGGTGCCCGGGGGCAGGGGCAGTTTTACCGCAAGGGTACCGATGTCGCCGTCAGCCACGGGCTGGCAGTTGCCGTCCAGTACCTGGAGGTTCCAGCCGGGAACCGGTTTGGTGGGGGAACCGTATTTCACCGGCATCGATTCAATCCCCAGGCAATTGGCGGCAATGGCCCACCCGGTTTCCGTCTGCCACCAGTGATCAATCACCGGCACCTTCAGTTTGTTCTCCGCCCATTTAAGGGTATCGGGGTCAGACCGTTCCCCTGCCAGGAAAAGGGCTTTGAAACAGGAAAGATCATAGTCCTTTAAAAATTTCCCCTCAGGATCATCCCGCTTGATGGCCCGAAAGGCCGTCGGAGCGGTAAAAAGGGTCTTTACCTTGTACTGTGAAATCACCCGCCAGAATGCTCCGGCATCCGGGGTGCCCACCGGCTTGCCTTCATAAAAGACAGTGGTGCATCCCTTGAGCAGGGGGGCGTAAACAATGTATGAATGCCCCACCACCCAGCCCACATCTGACGCGGCCCAGAAGACATCCCCCTGATCCACATCGTAGACGGCTTTCATGCTCCACTTCAATGCAACCATGTGGCCGCCGTTGTCCCTGACCACCCCTTTGGGCTGTCCGGTGGTCCCTGAGGTATACAGAATGTAAAGAGGATCGGTGGCCGCCACCGGGACACATGCCTTGGGAACTGCCGAGGCCATGGCCTCTTCCCAGTCAACGGGATTTGGTCTGCCGGTACTGAGAGCTTCGTAAACCAGCTTCTACTTCTGAGTTGGGTTGGCCTCGTCTAAGCCAAC
>CAJWHT010000277.1 GCA_913041495.1 uncultured Desulfobacteraceae bacterium
ATTTAAGAAAAAATGACAATCTAAACAGTCATATGCCGATGATTGATAAGTACCAGAGAATGTTAGAAAAGTCTAAATCTATAGAAAGCATCTGGAATATGAGTGTAGAAGAGGCTCTTGAAATATTAGATGCTTAAAAGCTAACAAGACTAATGCAGCCGACGCAAAAAGCTGCGCGGCTGATTAGCAGCGTTAAAAGAATCCGGATTATACATTATACTCATCCCTTTTGTAGAATAAGGAGTATGGAATATATTCACCCATTTCAAAAAGAGAAAATCTGACACAGCTTCCAATAATTGTTAAGTTTCCCTGACACATTACAAGTTGAAAAAGTACTCTTAAAAGCATCCGGGCTTTAAAAATAATCATGCTTCAGGGTGTCCGGGCAGCCCATGTCTGACGTCACAGGCAAAGTATATACCCTTTGGGGGATCACCCCCTAAACCTTTGCCCGTCTGACCAAAAGGTTCGAGCAGGACGCTAACACCGGCTGAGCCATGGCTCCCCGGACGGCCGACGCCTATTTAATCCGGAGCCACCGGCGGGTCACAAATTTCGAACTTCATTGTCCGATATGGGCTTGACGCATCCTTTGATATCTGCGAATACATGGGTAATCCAAATCCGTTTCGACAAGCCGTTGCCGGGCGACGACCGGCACGATTAAGGTGATGTTATGACTCAAACCGAACAGCCGGATCAAAGCGATACCCCTTCAGATTACAAAGAGTACGCGGACCAATTAACGGCCATTAAGATCGAAAATGAACGGCTTTTAGCCAGGAATACATTGGTGATCTCCGGTGGTGCGTTCACCCTGTCAATTGCCTTGCTCAAAGACCTGTACACCAGCCCCATCCCATGGACAAAGTGGGTTTTGATCGGGTCCTGGGTCCTCTTCGGCCTGTGCGCGTTCCTCCAATTTTACGCGGATTACCTGAGTGGCTTGGCTGTGGATGTCCAAAGACAGAATTTTGATCAACACTATCCGGATTTAGAACGGTTTGGACAGTGCTCCAATAAATATAATGGGTGGGTGGGCATGATCAATGCGATGACGCCCTGGATCATCTGCCTGGGATTTCTTTGCATGATCACGTTCAGTGCCGCTAATTTCGTATACTCAAAAGGAGCAACCATGAGCAAACAATCTCAAACCACTGAAACCAAGAAACCAAATCCTCAACCCGTTGAAAAAGGTGTGACCATGCCATCGTCAAGTTCAAAGCCATCCAAACCAGTACGGGACAAGCCTAAACCCAAATCGTAAATCCATTAGCAAGCGGGGCATCACATCATGTTAAAAATTCGATTTCAGAAGCAGGACAAAGGCTATCAGCGCCAAGTGACTTTACCTGACGGCAGTGCCCATACCCAGGATAACGTGGCAATCCCGGAACAATGGTATATCCCCAAGCGCTGGCGCTGGGAAAGACAGTTCTACGAGTTCCCCAGAGAGACCTTAGAAAAGGAAGGAGGAGCACTGGCTGATACCCTCTTGGGAATTCACGGTGTGGACGAGGTTCGGGATAACCCGGATCTCACTGGCATCGTGATCAACGAGAATAAGGACCTGCCCGATATCTTCCGGGTACCTTGGGAGCTGGCCTGCGTTGACGGGGAATTTGTATGCACGGACCGGTCCATCCCCATTATACGGCAACCGGATCTAAGACCCTCCAAAAGGGAATTGAAGGTGCATAGCCCCTTGCGCATGGCCCTGCTGTCGGCAAGCCCCAAGGACGAAAGCCCATTGCAATTGGAAGAGGAAATGCTGTCTCTGTCCCTGGCCCTGGGCGATCCCATGGCCGAAGGGAAGATCATAGTGGATGAGGTACTTAACTGCACCCGGGGAAAGCTTCAGGAGATTTTCCGCAGCAACCAATACGACATTGTCTACTTTACCGGGCACGGGGGCTTTAGAGAAAATACAGGCTCCCTTGTCCTGGAGGGGAATGGCGGAGCATCAGAGCCCATGCCTGCCGGTGATTTTGCCTCTGCCTTAAGAGGCCAGAAAAGCCTTAGCCTGGTTTTTTTGAACTGCTGCAATGCCGCCAAAGTGGGAGAGGCAGAAAGCGTGGGGCAAAAAGGGTTCAGGGATGTGGCCCGCAGGGTGCTCCGGCTTGGGGTGCCGGAAGTTATCGCCACCCAGGCTTCGATCTTTGATGCCACGGGACGCAAGATTATGAAAACCTTTTTTGAAGCGTTATGCACCAACGGCGATTTTGATGTGGCAGAGGCCCTGACATCGGCCCGGGTGGATGTGGCCGGAGATACAGGCCGATTCGGTGACTTCTACAAGTATCATGATTTTTATCACTTCGTTCACCTGAGGAGCCGGGAGGCCCCGGTGTACGAGATCGTGCCCAGGGATACCGGAAAACAGGATGAAACGGACTGGCGTAAAAAAGTGAGGCACGACACCTCCAATTACATGAAGCTGGACAATAATTTCATCGGCCGGTTTGCCATGATCTCCCGGATCGAGGATATGTGGTGGGATGATTCTTTTAAAACCATCGGGCTTCACGGCATCGGAGGGATCGGAAAAACCTTCCTGTGCAACCGCATGGAGCAGCGGGGCCTAACCCATGCCGTGGACAAGAAGCGGCTGGAGCAAAGTATCTGGATCGATTTTCGTGAGGGCAAGGGCGACAGCCTTGCCGGGTTCATCACCCAATTGGCTGCCATTGCTTCGGATCTGGGGTTCCCGGTGTTCCGGACGGTTCTGGACGACCACGAACAGTACCCCAGCCCCTTTCATAAATTGCGGCCCCTGAGCGAGCATCTGGAAAGCCGGTTTAAGGGCAAGGTGTTGTTGGTCCTGGACAACATGGAAACCGTGGTGAATCAGGCCGGAGAGTTTAAAGATCCGGTTCTGGGGGAATGGTTCCAGTCGCTGATCTCTCATACACCACTACAGACCAGGATTTTGGTGACCTGCAGGCATCACTTCAACTTTTACCCTGAGGGACGGCAGTTGGCCAAGTCCGGGTGGCTGCATCTGACCGAACTCGGGTATACCGAACGAATGGGCCTGATCAACCAAACCCCGGAGCTAAGAGCCTTGGATGACCAGCGGAAAGGGGAAGTGCTCAAGGCAGCAGGCGGGCACCCGTACTTGCTTTATCTTGTGGTCAGCTATCTCCAATGTAATCCGGATCTGCCTGAAGCCGTCAAAAACGCCTCAAAGGATACGGCCGCATACTCCCGGCTGGATGACTTCCTGGGATTGTTAAGTGCTGAGGCGATAGACTGGCTGGTGATAATGGCGGTGTTTCCGGAGCCCAAGCACGCTCAAATGATAATGGTCACCAAGGCCATATTGGAGAATGCGGGTGATCCGGAAGCACTTGCACCAAGCTACCAGGCTGCGGTTTCGGAACTCGGCAAATTGAGTTTGATCAAAGCGGATCAGGATGGCGGTATTTTCATCCATCCCCTGGTGGTGTTCCAGCTTACAGGTAATGTTGAAAGCGCTTTTTACAGAAGCCCTGATATGATCAACCGCATCCATCATGCCGTTGGGGTATTATTTTACAATCTTGCTGAAAATAGAAAAGAGCGGCAGGCCAAGGTGCAATCGCTCAGGCATGGCATAGAATCTGTCCTGGCTCAGGATGATATGGAACTTGTTGGGGCCTATGTTCAGTCGTGTGCGGAAGTGTTCCATGGGTTCGTGCCGGTATCTGTGTTCCTCGATATCACGTCCAGGACTGAGCAGAAGTTGATGCAAGCTTCTGACCAAATAGATTTTGCAGTTCTTTGGATATGCGCCCAGGAATTGTCGAGTATGAGAGATTTTGACAATGCGTACAAACTGTTGAATCGACTGCTTGAGCATCAAAGTCTGCCCGATCATGAAAAAGCCAGGATTTACGGAATAATCGGAAAAATTTGGTCACAAAAACGCCAATGGAAAGAGGCCATTGAGAATTATGAATTGTCAAATTTGTGGGCTGAAAAAACAGAAGACGAGCAAAGCCGAGGCGTCACCTATCACCAGATCGGGAGGGTTTATGAACAACAGCGCGAGTGGTCCCAAGCCTTGGACAACTATGGCAAAGCCTTAGAGTGGAACGAAAAGAGCGGGAACCACTTTGAAATGGGTGGAACCTATCACCAGATCGGGAGGGTTTATGAAGAAGATAGCCAGATAGATAAGGCCTTAGACGCCTACTTGTCCGGTCTTACGATTTCTATCAAAACGGGGTCTGAAGAGTATGCTGGGGGGAATTTTAATTCGTTGCGCCGAATTGCTCCTAAATTATCTGAGGATTCCGTTCAAAAACTTAAGAACGATGTGCCGGAAGAGGTATTCAAAGAAATTTGTAAGGAGTGATTTATATTTACTTGGGGAATTCTGGGGACACGATACTTAATTCCAACAATAAGCATGCTACGGATAAAACCGTAGATGTTCAGTATTATCCATCAATAGGCATCTATAAACTATGTCGAATTCCAATTTTCAAACTTTTGCAGCTTTAGCTCAATTTGTTTTCAGCCTTTTTCTTTTTATTTGGGTCATAAAAAATGTAATTTTGCCTAAAAGGAGAAACCGCAAAAGCAAATATGCACCATTAAGATTTAAATTACCAAAAAAATACACAAGGCTATCAATGCAAGGAAAATCAGGGAATGGTGAACATCTTGATGGTTCCTTTAATAAATGAAGGTTCTAATATAACAATTGTTTCAAGAAACTTCCCAACAGATCTTAACAAAAGGAAATCTGCAATATTAACCCCCAATACCGATGATTATTCAATTCATTTTTTAGAGGAAGGGTGGAAATCAATCAATAATATCAACTTTTTCTGGATTAAAGCTGTTCATGAAAGAACAGACGATACATTAAAAATGATTTCTTACATCTTCACAAACAAATCATCGAGCATAGAAATTGGTTGTGGGTCATTAATTGAAAATTTTGATAATTTTAAAAATGATTATAACGAACTTATAGAATCTATGAGATTTACCAAAAACATTGGATAACCTGGCGTTTCACTGGATCGCAGGGGGCTCAGCCGCTTTGAAAAACTTTGAAGAAATAACCATTAATAGCACGAGTAAGTTTTCTGATTCCCCCTGCAACCAGTGAACTTTGCGTTACAAAAATCGCATTAATGGAAACTTCCCTGATCCTCCCCCAGATTCATGCGAAAATGCACTCGGATGGGAATCAATCGGCACAAAAGTGAATATTAACTTTTTGTAGAAAGTTAATATTCGTAAAATGCCCTTAAACCCTTTACAGATAATACTTTTCAACTTTTTAGAGCAAAATAATTTTTATCGGCTCGCTTTAAATATTAAGTTCCCATGGTATAAGACATAAAACTTAATGTTTATGGGATATTTCAAATTATGATGAGAAAAGGTGAAAATTTCAATCGCCCGGTCAAGGGAAGTCGGATCGAGGTTGAACCTATCCGGGATGAAAAAGACATCAAATCTATCCTCCAATTTCTTTCGGGCAAGCCCAGGGACTTTTTACTTTTCACCCTGGGGATCAATAATGGAATACGGGCCGGTGATCTTCTTCAAATCAAAGTAGGTGACGTTCGTTATCTTAGGGCTGGCCAGGTCCACCAGATAGTTGAATCAAAGACCCGGAAAAAAAATATAGTCGTCATTAATAAAGCTGTCCGGAAAGCCCTGGATCTTTACTTGGCCGATGGCGAACACAAAGAGGATCAGCATTATCTTTTTCAAAGCCGTAAGGG
>CAJWHT010000278.1 GCA_913041495.1 uncultured Desulfobacteraceae bacterium
AGTCCGTCCGGGGATGGCGGCGGCACCGCCCAGGCTGAAGCCGAATCCTCAGGGGCCAAAGAACGCAAGGTCATTTATTGGAAAGCCCCCATGGACCCCACGGAAATCTACGATGAGCCCGGAAAGAGCAAGATGGGAATGGATCTTGTGCCGGTGTATGAGGACGAAGTTTCGGATACCCCAGATACCGGGGACAGGAAAATCGTCTACTGGAAAGCCCCCATGGACCCCACGGAAATCTATGATGAACCCGGAAAGAGCAAGATGGGAATGGACCTTGTGCCGGTGTACGAAGACGAACTGGTGGGCGGTGTGGATATCAAAATCAACCCGGTGGTGGAACAGAATATGGGGCTCAAAGTGGTGCCCGTGGTCCGCGATGCTCTTGAACACACCATTAAAACCTACGGCCATGTGACCTTTGACGAAACCCTGACAGGTGTTGTCAGTCCCAAGGCCGCCGGTTGGATCGACCGCCTGTATGCGGATTACACAGGATTTTTCGTGGAAAAGGGGGATCCCCTGTACGAGATATATTCCCCGGCCCTGGTGGCGACCCAGGAGGAATACCTGTCCGCATTCAAGAACCACCGCCGGAGCAGGACTCCGTTGAACAAGAATATTCTGGATTCTGCCAGGAAACGGCTTCTTTACTACGACATCGCCCCCCGGGAAATTGCGGAGATTGAAAAGACCGGACGTGTGAAAAAAACACTGGCCGTAAGATCACCCTACAAGGGGGTTGTTGTCTCCAAAAATGTCACGGAAGGGGACTATGTGAAAACCGGGGCAAGCCTTTTCAGGATCGCGGATCTTTCTTCGGTCTGGGTGGAAGCCCACATATTCGAATACGAGCAGAACCTTGTCTACCAGGGGCAGCCCGTGGAAATGGAATTGTCCTATTCCCCGGGCAGGACCTACACGGGCAAGATTTCCTATATTTTCCCCTACCTCCAGCCCAAAACCCGGGACGTGATCATAAGGGTCTCTTTTGACAATCCCCAAGGCGATCTGAAACCGGATATGTTCGCCCAGATCCGGATCCGTACGGATGACGGAAAAAAAGGATTGTCGGTACCAGCCCAGGCCGTGATCCATTCCGGCGACGAGCAGATTGTATTTGTGGCCAAGGGCGGCGGTAAATTCAGTCCCAGGCAGGTGACCACGGGCATGTATCTGGAAGAGGGACGGGTTCAGGTGCTCAGCGGCCTTACGGCCGGTGAAAACGTGGTGGTCTCCGGCCAGTTTCTCCTGGATTCGGAATCCAAACTCAAGGAAGCCATCCAGAAGATGATCGAATCCAAATCCAAAGGGCCTGCCAGTGCCGGGGAAACTTCGGGCGGGGACGGCGAAGACGACTTTTTCGGCGATATGGATGATTCCGGCAATGGGGATGACGATTTTTTCAGCGACATGGACGACACCGGTAAAGCAGACGATGATTTCTTCAACGATATGGAATAGACGAGGCATCTGCAATGATTGATAAAATAATCGAGTGGTCTGTCAACAATAAATTCATGGTGGTTCTGACAACGTTCTTCGTTATTGTGGGCGGCATCCTGGCCATGGTGAACACGCCGCTGGACGCCATACCCGACCTGTCCGACGTCCAGGTCATCATCTACACCGAATATCCGGGCCAGGCCCCCCAGGTGGTGGAGGACCAGGTGACCTATCCTTTGACCACCGCTATGCTGAGCGTGCCCTTTGCCAAGGTGGTGCGCGGATATTCCTTTTTCGGTTATTCCTTTGTATACCTGATCTTCGAGGACGGGACAGATATCTACTGGGCCAGGTCCAGGGTCATGGAATACCTCAACTTTGTCTCCGGCCGCCTGCCCGACGGGGTGACCCCGAGCCTTGGGCCCGATGCCACAGGGGTGGGCTGGGTCTACCAGTATATCCTCCAGGACACCACAGGCCAGACCGACCTCCAGGAATTGCGCTCCATTCAGGACTGGTTTGTCCGGTACGAGCTCACGGCTGTGCCCGGGGTGTCCGAAGTGGCCAGCATCGGCGGATTTGTCAAGCAGTACCAGGTGGAGGTGGATCCCAACAAGCTGCTCTCCTACAACATTCCCATCCAGAAGATTAAAAAGGCTATCCAGCGCTCCAATGCCGACGTGGGCGGCAAGCTTATCGAGATGGGAGAGACAGAGTTCATGGTCCGGGGCTTGGGGTATATCAAGTCCATTCGGGATATCGAGCAGATTGCCGTCTCCTTCGACGATAAGGGCACCCCTATCCTGTTGAAGGACATCGCCAACATCCAGATCGGCCCGGAACTGCGCCGGGGGGTGCTGGAATGGAACGGGGAGGGCGAGACCGTGGGCGGTGTTGTGGTCATGCGCTACGGGGAAAACGCCCTTGAAGTCATTAAACGGGTAAAGGAAAAGCTCAAGGACCTGGAAAAAGGCCTGCCTGAAGGGGTTGAAATCGTAACGGGCTATGACCGGTCCGCCCTGATCGAACGGGCCGTGGATACCCTGAAGGAAAAACTCACCGAGGAAATGATCGTTGTGGCCATCATCTGTATTGTATTCCTCCTGCATTTCCGCTCGGCCTTTGTGGCCATCTTCACCCTGCCGGTGGGCATATTGATGTCTTTTTTGATCATGTACCCCTTTGGTATCAACGCCAATATCATGAGCCTGGGCGGCATTGCCATTGCCATCGGTGTGATGGTGGATGCCTCCATCGTCATGGTGGAAAACGCTCACAAGCACCTGGAACGGGACCGGGGCCAAAAGCCGCGCACCCAGATCATCATTGATGCGGCCAAAGAGGTGGGGCCCGCCCTGTTTTTCAGCCTTCTGATCATCACGGTGTCCTTTCTGCCCGTGTTTAGCCTGATGGAGCAGTCCGGCAGGCTGTTCAGGCCCCTGGCCTATACCAAAACCACGGCAATGGCAGCCTCTTCCGTCCTGGCCATCACCATTATACCTGTGCTCATGACCTTTTTCGTCCGGGAGAATCCCGTTGACCCGGCCCTGTCCAGAGCAAAGAAGACCAGGATCTGGGTGGCGGCAATGGCCGGGCCGCCGCTGCTCGTCTGCATCGCAGGCGCTGCGGGTTTGGCCCTGCCGGACCTGAGCCTTGTCCTGGCACTGATTCTTTCACTCTTTCTGGGAATCTGCCTCTCACCGCAGGAAATCATTCCCGAGGGCAAAAACCCCCTGAACCGGTTTTTGATCCGGATTTACCTGCCCATGATAAAGCTGGTGCTCAAATGGCGTAAGATCACCGTCATCGTCTCCCTTCTGGCCATCGCCGTGACCTGGTATCCCATGAGCCGGCTGGGAAGTGAGTTCATGCCGCCGCTCAACGAAGGGGACCTGCTCTATATGCCCACCACCCTGCCGGGCATTTCCATCACAAAGGCCAAGGAACTGCTCCAGCAAACCGACAAGATCATCCAGCGGTTTCCCGAAGTCAAGAGCACCCTGGGCAAGGTGGGCCGGGCTGAAACCTCCACGGACCCCGCTCCTCTGTCCATGATTGAAACTGTGATCATGCTCCGGCCGGAAGTGGAGTACGAAATAATTCAAAAAGAACGGTTTTTCTCCGCCTGGCCGGTCTGGCTCAAGAAACCGCTCACCTGGGTCTGGCCGGAACAAGTGCAGGGGGATATTCTCCATGAATGGCGCAAGAAGCCCATTGACTGGTTTTTTTCGGATTGGCCCGCGGTTTTAAGGACGCCCCTGGCCTGGATATTTCCCGAAGAAAGGTATATCACCATCCAGGAACTGGCGGACGATCTTGAGCAGGCCGTGAAGTTCCCGGGGCTCACCAACGCCTGGACCATGCCCATCAAAACCCGGATCGACATGCTGTCCACCGGCATAAAGACCCCCGTGGGCATCAAGATCATGGGGCCGGACCTGGAGACCCTTGCCGGCATCGGGGAAAGTATCGAGGCCATGCTCAGAAACAAGAAAGGTACCCTCTCTGTATTTTCCGAGCGGGTCACAGGCGGAAACTACCTTGATTTCACCATACTGCGGGAAGAAATCGCAAGATATGGCCTTCAGGTCCAGGATGTCCAGGATATCATCACGACTGCCATCGGCGGGATGAATGTTACCTATACCATTGAGGGGCTGGAACGCTATCCGGTGAACCTGAGGTATAACCGGAAATTCCGTGATAATCTGGAGGAGTTAAAGCGTGTCATGGTCCCCACCCCCTCCGGGGCTCAGGTTCCCCTGATCCAACTGGCTGACATCAGCATCAAAAAAGGGCCGGCCGGCATTAAAAGTGAAAACTCCAAGCGAAGCGCCTGGGTGTTTGTGGACATCAAGGATATGGATATCGGCACCTACGTGAAGCAGGCGCGACAGCTTGTGGACGAAAATGTCGATCTGCCGGCCGGGTATTCTTTGGTCTGGTCCGGGCAGTACGAATACATGGAAAAGGCCCGGCGAACCCTGAACATCATCATCCCGGCCACCCTGTTGGTGATCTTCATCCTTTTGTACATCCACTTTAGCAACCTCTTTGAGGTGATCATCGTCATGGCCAGCCTGCCCTTTGCCCTGCTGGGGGGCTTCTGGCTCATCTACATGCTGGGGTACAACATGTCGGTGGCTGTCGGGGTGGGCTTTATCGCCCTGGCCGGCCTGGCCACGGAAACCGGCATTGTCATGCTGGTCTACCTGGATGAAGTCTTTAAACGCAGAAAAGGGGAAGACCGGATGAAAACGGCCGCAGACCTCCATGAGGCCATTGTGGAAGGGGCCGTGGACCGTGTCCGCCCGAAAATCATGACCGTGGCCACCACCCTGATCGGCCTGCTGCCGGTGATGTACGGCAGCGGGGCCGGGTCCCAGATCATGAAGCGCATTGCCGCACCGATGGTTGGCGGCCTTGTTTCCTCCACCATCATGACCCTGATTATCATCCCGGTGATCTACGATTTGTGGAAGAACTGGGAGTTAAATAAAAAACGTAACTAATACGCAAACAAGAAAGGATCTTACCCATGAAGAAACTCATGACTTCAATTATCACACTGACGGCCGCCGCCCTGATTCTCACCGGATCTGCATTCGCAATGGAAGGCCACGACATGAAATCCTCCGACCGGATCGGGGACCTCTTCCATGAATCCATGGTGGACGGCTATATGCTCTCCTACTATCTCATGGACATGCGTGACCAGAAAAAGGACGGGAAGGCCTCTGATCATTCCGGCCACGCGGCAAAGGAAATGGACAAACCCCACCACATCATGGTCTATATCATGGACAAAAACCACAAGCCCGTACTCAAAGGCAAGGTGGGCTTCCTGATCAAGGGTGCCGACGGCAAAACCCAGAAGATCATGGGCATGTACATGAGTGAAGGCTTCGGCATCACTGCGGACATGAAAAAGAAAGGGGAGTATGCCATCACCACCAAAGCGGTGCTCGGGGATGTCAAACTGATGGATAAGTTTACCCATGAGATGAAGTAACACGGGGAATTCCCCCGCAAATGCATCATCGCCTTTCCGTTTTGAGGGGAACTCTTTTTCCCGGAAAACGGAAAAACAACCGAAAGCATGAGAGTAACAAACCGGATATGGTCCGGCCGGACTGGCCGGGCTCATCCGGTTTTTCTTTGTGCCAGTTTCCCCCCTCTCTTAATGGTGATCCATTTTGACGGTCATTTTGAACCCGGATTGTTAATAATAGTGTGGCTTCTGGTTACACTATCG
>CAJWHT010000279.1 GCA_913041495.1 uncultured Desulfobacteraceae bacterium
GGTCCTGCCAGGGTGTTGGAAATGATCTTGCCGTACCTTGCCTGGTTAAAGGTCAGGGTGTCCAGGTAAGCCCTAAGCTCTTTGGCCGCCCCTTCCAGCATCGGTGTGTGGAAGGCGCCGGTGAGATTGAGCTTCTTGTAGACGGCCCCTTCACCGGTGAGGAACTTGCAGAAGGTTTCGATATCTTCCGCCTTGCCCGATACTGCGGTCTGTTTCTCGGAGTTCTTGTTGGTGATCCAGATATTGGAAACAAAGGACTTGCGGATCAGGGCCGCGGTTTCTTTCTCATTCTTGAAAACCACCATGATCTTGCCCGGATTCTGCAGGGTGCTCTGGAACATGAGGTCAGACCGCTTGATGATCAGGCGCATGGCATCTTCAAATCCCAGGATGCCGGCGCAGAAAAGCGCGGTGTATTCCCCCACACTGTGGCCGATGAAATAATCCGGGGAGAACCCTTCCACGGCCAGGCGGTTGCATACCGCAGCCGAGGACAGGAAAACGGCGGGCTGGGTGTTCTGGGTGGAGTTCAGGGCATCGTCCTCACCGAACATCAGGTCCAGCAGGGAGTAGCCGCGTTCAGCCCTGAAGATGGCCTCACCCTTGTCCATGACCCGGCGGATCTCACCGTCGGTTTCGTAGAGGGTTTTCATCATGCCGGACCGCTGGGCGCCCTGGCCGGAGAGCAGGGCCACCATGCGCTGTTTCTTGCCCTTCTGGTCGGCGCTGTGGGCGGTATCGGAGAGAACAATGTCGTCACCTTTCACCTGGGCGGCGGCCACAGGGACCGCAGGGGCAGCGGCGGCTGCAACAGCGGTTTGAGGAACCTTTTTGAAATCCGCCTCAACAACAGCCGCACCGCCTTTAGCCTCTTCCAGCACCCGCGGCAGGCACCCCATGATCAGGTGGCTGTGGTTTCCGCCGATACCGTTGACGTTGGCCGCAAAGCGCAGGGGCTGTCCGGGTGTCCGGTCGATCATCTCCCGCGCCGGTTTCAGGATTTTGCACTCTTTAAGGATGGAGTGTTCTTCCTCATAGTTGAAGTCCGGCAGGATCTTGCCGTTCTTGTTCATGAGCATGAGCTTGGCCAGGGCCACGGCCGGGTTGGCCGCCTTAAAGTAACCGAACTGGGGTTTGACGTTGCCGCAGTGCATCTCATGGTTGAAGCAGGCCTGGGTGACCTGTTTTTCAATGATATCCCCGAAGATGTTGGAGAAGGCAAAAAGATCCAGGTGGTTGATGTCGGACTTCCGGATGCCGGAGGTTTTATAGGTCTCGTTGATCACGTCCACAAAGGTCTGCTCGGAGGGCGCCAGCAGGTGGTCGGGGACGGAGGAGCGGACAGAACAGCCGTTGATCTCCCCGTAGATATCCATGTTGTTTTCCCTGGCCTTTTTCAGGGTGGTGACCACGTGGATGGCGGCCCCTTCACCCATGACGTAACCGTCGGCACGGGAGTCGAAAAAGTTGCAGTCCCCTTCAGAGAGCAGTCCCAAGCGTTTGAAAGCCATGAGCACCGCCGGATAGAGGTTGCAGTCCACACCGCCGGCCAGAACGAAGTCCAGCTCGTGGGTCTTCAGGTGGCGGACGGCATTTTTAATGGCGATGGTGGAAGAGGCACAGGAGGCATCCAGCACATAGTTGGGGCCGTTCAAACCAAAGAAATTGGCGATGCGGCCGGAAATGATGTTGGACAGCAGGCCGGGGGTGGTATCCTCGTTGTTCTCGGGGATGTTCTCCCGAATGGCGTTCACCAGGCTCTTGGCGACATTTACCGCAGTCTCTTTGTCCAGTCCCTCGCAGTTTTCAATGGCCTGCCCGATAAGGTTCTTTCTTACCCGGACAATGTTCCGGCTCTGGCGTTCCCCGGCAATGGTGCCCAGGATGACGCCGGTGCGAACAGGCGCCCCGTCAATGTCCAGCAGGCCGCTGGAGTTCAGGGCTTCGCTGGCTGCCTCAAGACCGAAAATCTGTCCCCGTTCGATGTTTTCCACCATTTTGGGGGGCATGCGGTACTTAAGATTGTTAAATTTGAAATTCTTTACCTGGCCGGCCTTCACCTTGGGCAGATAGTAAAAACTGTCCTTGCCCTGGGCCGCATACATGGCATTGTCAAACCGGTCTTCGGGAATGGGGCCCACCTGTTTTTCACCGGTGGTCAATTTTTCCCAGAACTCATCCGTATTCTGGGCACCGGGAAGAAAAACACCCAGGCCTGCCACGACGATGCGGTCGTCGTTGAAATCATAGGCCGTGTCAGTGAATATATCCCGTTTCATGGGCACGTACCCTTCGGTGTACTGCTCAACGACGGCGTGGTAGTTGATGCCGCCGAAACCGTATGAGGATACGCCTGCTTTGCGGGTCTGGCCGGCCTGAGTTTCCCAGGGTTGGGCCTCTTTGACGATAAACAGGCTGGAATTGCCCAGATCGTGATTCTTGGACAATTCTTCGAACTTGCCGTTGGGGGGCAGCATCCCCTTGTTCACGGCCAAAAGGGCCTTGAGCATACCGGCGGCGCCGGCGCCGCCCAGAAGATGGCCGATCTGGGATTTAATGGAAGAGATGCCGGCACCGGAACGATTGTACATATGATCCAGGGTGGTCAGTTCCACCTGATCACCGACGATGGTGGAGGTGCCGTGGGCTTCGATGAAGCCGATGTCTTCGGGTTTGATCTCCGGACGGATGGCGTCAAAGCAGCGTTCCAGGCTCATGATCTGGCCCTTGGGGTTGGGTGCTGCGATGGCCTTGCCCTTGCCGTCGGAACTGGACCCGATGGCGTTGATCACGCCGTAAATTTTATTGTTGTCCCGGATAGCGTCCTTCATCCTTTTGAGTACGTAGACAACGGAACCTTCACCCAGAACAAAGCCGTCTGCCCGGCCGTCAAAGGGCCAGGAGCCTTTTTCGGAAAGGGTGCCCATCTTGGCAAACCCGATAAAGGATTCCGGTGCCAGGTGGGTGTTGACGCCGCCCACCACCACCTGGTCGTGGGTGCCTTCCAAAAGTTCGCCGCAGGCGGCTTCAATGGCGGTCATGGAGGAGGCACAGGCCGCATCCACGATGTAGTTGGTGCCGCGGATGCCCAGGTGCTTGGCAATCCGTGAGGCTTCGATGTTCAGCAGGATGCCGTGAACCGGGTCATACCCTTTGTTTTCGCCTTCCATGCCTTCCAGCAGGGCCTTGCGCACTTTCTCCTTGTCTTCGTCGGATAACCCCGCAAAGGCCTGGGTCTTTTCCAGCATGGAAAGGACTTCGGGGTACCAGTATTTGAGCTGAAGGTCGTTGCCCAGCTCGTTGGAAAGGCAGGTGGCGATGATCACCGCGGTGCGCTTGGGATCTTCCTGGATCATCAGATCGTTTTCATCCAAAAGTCCTGCACTCTCCACGGCCTTGTAGGCGGTGGAAAGCACCATCTGCTGGCTGCGGGACAGGCGTTTGTGCTTGCCGTCCCCATAGTCGAAACGGTCAGCGTCAAAGGTAAAATGGTCCACATGGCCTGCCAGATCCGTGTAGGTCTTGTCCTCGGCCTTGCGGTTCTTGTCGTAGTACAACGCCTTGTCCATGCGGTCGTCGGGCATGGGGGCGATGGAGTAGCGTTTGTCCAGGATATTCTGCCACAGCTCGTCCGGGGTGTCCGCATGGGGAAGGGTGCAACCCATGCCCACCACGGCAATCTCGTCACGGATCTTGTTTGATGGACTTGAAAAGACCTCAAGGCCGTTCAGGTGGCGGAACAATTGAGACTTGCCTGTAAAATAGGCGTCATGGATCTCACGGATGCTTACCGGTTCCTTAAAAAAGGCCAGGCTGTCCCCCACCAGGAAGTTGCCTTTTTCCCTGTGTTCATCCCCTTCGAACCAGGTGTAGTTTTCCTCACCCGGTTTTTTGAAGTCCGGCAAAAAGCCTTTGGCGCCGATGAGAAGTGATCCGATATTCCGTTTTTCAAAGGAGCGTTTCCGATCACTCAGGGGCATCTTGTCCCGGATCATCTTGGCCTCGTGGTCGGTCATCATTTTGGCAAAGGGTGTGGGCGCCGTTCTGGAGGCAAGCCCCAGGGTCTTGCCGATAACCACGGTCTCATCTTCTTCGATGAGGATGTCCTGGTACTGCTTCTGGACGGCTTTGGTATCCACAAGTTCATTGGAAAAAAGATAGGCAGTGCCCACCTGCAGCCCGATCTTTGCCCCCCGGGCCGCCAGGAAAGCGGTCATGCCGGAAATAAAGAAGGAGGCATACGCCGTGGTGATGCCGCCGGCAAACACCAGGTAAAGCCCGGAAAGGTCACGGCCGGAGTTAATCAGCTTGGCAATGGCCGCCTCCCAGAGCACCATGGAGGTAAGAGAGCCCACATGACCGCCGGCTTCGCCGCCTTCAAAGATAAAGCGGTAGCAGCCGTTTTCCAGGGCATTTGCCATCATGGATACGCTGGGGGTGTGCAAATAAGTCTTGGTGCCGGCCTTTTCCAGTTCAACCGCCTGGGAAGGAATACCACCGGCAAACAGGGCGTAGGGCACCTTGTACTTTTTCACCATCTCAAGGTGGTCATGGACCTGGGGGTTAAAGGCCTCGATGCCCACAAGCCCGGCACCGAAGTTGTCCAAATTTTCTGCCCCTGATTTGAGCATATCATCCGCCAGGGCCACCGGAAGGCTGCCCACGGCAAAGAACGGCAGGGCGCCTGCCTCAAGTACCTGGCCTGCAAATTCGGCGTTGTCGGAGATATTGGCCATGGGCCCCTGGATTAAGGGGTACTCGGTATTCTGGTCTTTGGCAAAGGCAGAATCTTTTTGAACGGGGTCGTGGCTGTCCACGTAGTCCAGGTTGACGCCGAGGGTGGTGAAAAACCGGTCGATCATTTCAGAGAGGGTATCTGATTTGCGGGCAAATTCCTTGGCAAAAATACCGTCCTGGCCCAGATAAAAGAGGGACTGGATATAGTTGGCGTCCGGAGTGTCAAGCGCTGTCATCTTATCGGCAATGGCAGGGTAAATGTCTTTGCCCTCTTCCTGGGAGAGCAACACGGCTTCTTCCTTCAGATCCTTGACGATCTTTGTGCCCAGTTTTGCAAACACCCGGTAGATTTCCCGCTCTCGGAAAATAATCTCCGTGGAATCCCCTTCGTCCACACTGGCCAAAAGTTTTTTGAACGCATCTGACACCGGGGCTTCTTTGGCCAGAAGCACTTGGCTGTCCATTACAAAGCCTGTCACACCTGCGGCCAGCATGCCCGCTGCGGTATACTGCCCCACCCCGCCGTGTACGAAAACCGGCAGGTGAGAATTTTTCAGGTACCACTGCATCAGGATAAAAGAGGAATATCTGGAGACTTTACCGGCGGCCTCGTTGCCCCGGATGATCAGGGCATGGGGATCAATGTCCCGGATGGCGTCGGTGAGATGGATATCACGGATTTCAAGAATGATTTTCGTATCTCCGAAACGTTTCAGATCGGCAGGTTCATCATCCTTTCCAAGGGGGACCACCAGGGCGTCCAGATTTTTAATATTCTCGCGTTTGAGTGTGTCAAGAAGCTCGTGGTCGTGGGCTGCCAGCCTCAGACCGAACTGAAGATTTTCCCTGGAAAGCAGGACGGCATTGGCCAGGATCTCATCCCGGCTCAAAAATTCCGTATCAAAATTTCTATGTAATTAATAAAATCATTTTCTCTTGAGTAAACT
>CAJWHT010000280.1 GCA_913041495.1 uncultured Desulfobacteraceae bacterium
CCATTTGGCGCCCAAATAAGTGATGTCGCCCTGGTTGTCTTCTCTGTAATCAATCTTGCCGATTTCCGGTACAATAAAAACACCTGTCGCCAGAGTGACGGGAACCTGCAGATAATATGCGTATACATCATCGTCAGCACTGGCATCATCAAGTTCGGTGTTCATGTACCCAAGGCCTGCTTCAACAGAGAACATATCGCTAATCATGTATGCACCGACGATTTCATACCCGTATGCGTCATTATCCTGCAGCGTACCGCCAGAGATCTGTGCATAGCCGTTTCCGGAATCAGCGCCGTTCACATCGCCGCCAACCAGGTTGCCCACGTTTTCACCGGTGAACGCTTCACCTGCCAGGCTGAATTTACCTGCCTTAAAACCGGCATTTACAACTGCAATATAGGAATCCACATCATGGGTATCGTTGACTTCGAAGCTGTTATAGCCGAGGCCGGCTGCACCCCACCAATTGCCTCTGGAGAATTTATAGCTGGCTTCCAGTTTGGGAATGGCAACTTCATTTCCGGTGTCCACAATGTTTGTACCGTCGTAGTACTGGGCGTCGGCCTCGATGATAGCGATTTTAAACCCGCCAAAGGTCAATTTAATCTGTGCAGCCCGGGAGGGAGAAGGTTCACCCCAGCCGTCAAGGCCATTGTCGCCGTTGTAAACCTGATTGGAGACGGGCAGATAAAGGGGGGTGTAGTCCTGCCCGATTCTCAGGGCGCCGGGACCGAAGTTCCAGTTTCCGTAAAGCAGGCGGATGTTTGCGTTACCGCCTGACGTACCATATTCAAAACGGCCGCTCACTTCATCATTTACCTTGACCTTTGCCCCAATGCGGGAGTTCCCCTGAAGGGCTTCATCAAAGGTTTTGGTGCTGGTGCCGTCACCGTTGTCGGTGTCAGTGTAAAAAGTTGATACACGGGCTGACCCGTAGAAGTTCCAATCTGCCGCATAGGCAGAGCCAGCCATCAATGCGATAATTGCCATACACATGAGTGCTTTTTTCATTTTTTTCTCCTTTTCGTTTCCTACCACCCGGATTCGGAACAACCCAGAATCCTATTCGGGCACTCTCAAAATCCCAAACTTTCGAACAGAAATAGATTTTGTTTGAATCAAGGTCAAGTAAAGAAGTGTAAATTAGATTTTCGGGTGTGTAACGGAGAAAGAATCTTTGTTAACAAACTGATATTAAACAACATAAACCCATGACGCCCAGTAAATTCCCGTCATGTTTTTATAGCCTGCAGCTCCCATTGTTTTCATTTACCTACAACTCACGTATACTGCGGACATTTTTTTAAGTGATGATATAAATCGAATTGAGAATGAAAATGCCTGAAAATGAAGTCTACCATCTGCTGAAAAACTACGATGACCTTCTGGAACGGATTGACAGCCACGTCAACAGGGTCACATCGTTGTTTTCCCCCCATATTTCCTGCAAGAAAGGGTGCGATGCCTGCTGCAGATTTCTAAGCCTCTTCCCGGTGGAGGCCTTTGCCCTTTCCAGGGCCTTTTCAAATCTGCCCGAAAACCTCCGGCGCCTTGTCCTTGATGAAGTCAAAAAAAGCCAGGGAAGCCAGGGAAGCGAGGGAAGCGAGGAAAAATGTCCGCTGCTCATCGGCCATGCCTGTATGCTTTACAAGGCCAGACCGATTATCTGCCGGACCCACGGACTGCCCATTTATATGGAAAAGGACGGTGAGGGGATGGTGGATTTCTGCCCGGAAAACTTCAAGGATTTAGATGCGTTACCCAAAGACGCCATGCTGGACCTCAACCAGTTGAACACACTGATAACGGCTGTAAACCAACACTTTGTCACCCATATTGAAGGCGATCTGCCGGAAAGAATCCCCGTATCGCAAGCCGTGCTTCTTTACCAGGATCTGGATGAGGAGGCCTGAAGTTATCCGGGAATAGCCACCAGGCGGCTGGCCGGCACCACCTCAACCTTACCGTTGAGTTTTGGCAGTTCCCGCTTCAGGGCATCCAGGGTAGCCTGATATGGATGGCCGATACCGATGGCCGTCCCATGCTTATGGGCCTCTTTCACCAATTTTTTCAGCTGGCCTGTGATATATGGCACATTCTGGAAATTATCCAGGAACACGTCCCTGTGGGAGAACTTGAGCAGGAACATCCGGGCGGCGGCCTCTCCCTTGGACTGGGCCGAGGTCCTCGAATCAATGAAGAAGAGATTCTTTTGTTTGAGCACTGTAAAGATCTGATGCATCTTGTCTTCATCGGCCGTGAGTTTTGATCCCATGTGGTTGTTGACCCCGATGACACCGGGAACAGCATTCAGGTTTTTACGAAGCTGCCCCAAAAGCACATCAGGCGTCATGGATGACAACAGCGCCCCGGGACCGGGGTTCACTTTAGGATACTGTGCGGGCTCCATGGGCAGATGGAGCATAAGTTCCGCCCCTTTGGCGGAAAGCGTCGTGGCGATACGCTTGCCGTGGGGAGAAAAGGGAAGCACTGAAAAAGTAATATCGGGATGGACGGCAAACAGCGCCAACGCCAGCTTTTTATCATACCCGATGTCATCAATAATAATGGCAATCTGAGGGGAATCCGGCTTGGTCTGGGGTCTGGCGGGTTTTTGGGACCTGCCCTGGTCCACACCTTCAAAAACCTCGTAAACAATGGCCGGCGGTGTTATCTTCGTCTTGAGTCCGACGCTCTTCTTTTTGGTCTGGGGATGGGGATCAGCCATCACCGGTGCCAGGTCTTTGTTCTTATCCGGTGCCGGTTTGGAAGATCTCAACGCTGCTGTGCCGGTTTTCGGGGCGGCTGCGGTTTTGGGTGCCGTAGCCCTCTTTTTCTCCATATCCGTTCTATTGGCGGAGGGACGGCTCTCCCGCGTATCCGGATTGATAAAAATATCCGCCACCATTGCCCCTGTCAAACAGACAGCCAAGAGAATGGCAATGGCAAGTACCTGCCGTGTTAACTCCTGTCCAATACCCTTTTTAGGTGTTTTCTTTTTCAGGGATTTTTTGGGGGCTGTTTTTTTCTTGGGCGGGGCTTTCTTTTTGGGGGCAGAAGGTTTCCTGCCCCCGGTCTGCTTTTTAGCTGCCATTGAGTTTACTGAAGATGCCGTAACTGATGAGGATATCCAGGGCGCGTTTCACCTGGGCATCCTGATTCAGCGTTTCAACTTCCTTGTCCTTCCGGGATTTTGTTTCAGATTTCGGCTTGGTATCGGCGGACTCCTGGCCCTCCGGCTTCAAGCTGTTGGTCAGGTTCCGCTCTTTCATCATCCGGTCAAAGGCAGATGCATCGGGATCTCTTTTAACAACGGTTCCCTGGTTGACTTCAATGTCCGGCACAATTCCTTTGGCCTGGATGGAGCGGCCCTTGGGTGTATAATATCTGGCAATGGTATATTTAATGCCGAACCCGTCTCCTAAGGGGCGCACGGTCTGTACAGATCCCTTACCAAAGGACGGGGTGCCCAGAATCAGGGCCCTGTGGTGATCCTGGAGTGCACCGGCCACGATTTCAGAGGCCGAGGCCGAGCCGCCGTTGATCAATACCACAATGGGGTAGCTTCTTTCCTCCGAATCGGGATAGGCGTTAAACTCCTGGGTATTTTTTTTGAGCCTGCCTTTAATCGTCACGATCAGTCCTTTTTCAAGGAACAGATCCGAAATTTTTATGGCCTGGTCCAGAAGACCGCCGGGATTATCACGAAGATCAATAATCAGCCCTTTCAGGCCGTTTTCCTGCGTTTCCAGTTTACCCAGCTGTGCTTCCACATCCTCAAGGGTGTTCATCCTGAAATTGGTAATCCGCAAGTATCCGTAGCCCGGAGTCAGAACGACGGATCTGGCGGAGGTCATGGGAATCATGTCCCGCTTCAGGACAAACTCAAGGGGGGCGGCTTCTCCGTCCCGGATGACCGTAATAATCACTTCTTTGTACCGGGGGCCCCGCATTTTGCTGACGGCTTCCCACAGGGCCATATCCTTGGTGGACTGCTCATCAATTTTGATGATGATATCACCGGCCTGGATACCGGCTTTGTAAGCAGGTGTCCCTTCAATGGGGGAAACCACGGTGAGTATCCCCTCTTTCATGGTGATGACGATGCCGATGCCGGAGAACTCCCCTTTGGTATCATCCTGAAGATCGTCAAAGGCTTCTGGAGGCATAAAACTGGAATGGGGATCCAGGTTTCCCACCATGCCGCGGATGGCATTGTGAATCAGCTCCTCGGCATCAATTTCATCCACATAATTTTGTTCCAGCTCTTCGAGCACGTCAGAAAAGAGTTTCAGAGATTGATAGGTTTTTTCATCCGCCGCGCCTGCTGTCCCGGTTAAACCTGTGGCAAAAAACAGGATCAGAGCCACGGTCAGAAAGATGCGGCAGCACCGGCCGCGAATCAAAGAATCGAGTGTAATCATCTGTCAGGCTCCTATGCTTAACCATTTCATGGGATTTACCGGCTTTCCGTGAT
The DNA here is from genome assembly GCA_913041495.1 of uncultured Desulfobacteraceae bacterium. Taxonomy (GTDB): domain Bacteria; phylum Desulfobacterota; class Desulfobacteria; order Desulfobacterales; family Desulfobacteraceae; genus Desulfobacter. The sequence goes on from CAJWHT010000280.1 coordinate 4,481, forward strand.
GCCGGACTTCAAAGTGGAGGCAAAGGCCCTTGATGGAACCGGAATCCCCGGCTGTGGCGATCACTTCACCGGTATCCACCGCATCCCCCTTCTTTTTGAACATCTCCTCCACGTGGGCGTAGAGGGTGTAGTAATTGTCCCCGTGGTTGATTATCAAAAGGTTTCCATACCCTTTAAGCCACTGGGCAAACATGACTTCGCCCTTGAACACGGAACGTACGGGCTCTCCACGCTCCACCCTTATATCAATTCCACTTTGAAAAGTGAAGGAATTGTAATCCCCTTTCCGGCGGGTGCCGTACCTGGAAATAATTTTTCCGCTGACCGGCACCGGCAGCATGCCCTTCTGCCTGAAAAAGGAGGTATTATCCAAATCTGCACTGCCTTTGAGCCCCATATTATTCAGGGTATTGTCCAGTTCCTCGGCCGAAGATTTCAAAGACGCCAGCGCCGCCTCGGATAAGGCCTTCTGCCGGCGGATCTCCTCTAGAATCACCGCTTTTTTCCCGGACTCTTTTTCCTTGATCAATATCTGGGTGGCCAATTCCTCCTCAAGGGTTGCTTTTGCAGACTGCTGGGCCTCAAGATCCGCCTCCAGCCGGTTTAGATCCAGAAGGTCTTCCGCCTGTTTTGCCAACAGGTCAAAATCCGAGGCCACCACCTTTTTTAAAGCCCGCTGCTTGACAAAGAAGTCAAATAAGGAGGCGGGAGGCCCTGCCATTTCAAGGCTTCCCATCATGTGCATCCGGTACAGGGCATTGAGGCGGCGGGCCGCATAATCCTTGCTGGTTTCCATGACTCGGCCCAGATGATCCGCCTTCTCTTTAATCCGTTTAATTTCAAAGACGATCGCATCTTTTTCCCGCCGCAGGGCTTTGGCCCGGGTCCTGGCCTGGCTTAATGAGTAGTCGATTTCATTGAGGCCGTCCAGGATCTCCACTTCCTTTCGGGAAAAGGAATCAACTTTACGGGTTTCAGCTTCGATCTGTTTGGCAATGGCCTTTTTCTCAGGCAATTTTTTGGGTTTTTCCGCCACCCGGGCATTTTTCTTCCCAGGCACGGTTTGAATTGCTTTTGCCTTGGGTTTTGGCATAGGCGCCGATGCCGTTTCCACCCGGGACAACACCATGTATTTGGTCCGGTTTCTCACATAACCGGTCTTGCCGTTATAACGGATGGTCAGCCAGCCGCC
>CAJWHT010000281.1 GCA_913041495.1 uncultured Desulfobacteraceae bacterium
TAACTTTCTGGACTATCCTTGCCTTTTCCCTGCATTACTTTCATCAGAGGGCCGTCGAACTGGTCTGATGTGGGCGTCCGAATCTTGCTCGACTCCAGCGCGTCGATACGCCTTTCAGCGTCAGATGGAGCACCGTATGTTGAACGCCGTATGTTTGCGGGTGGTATCAGAAGCAATGAAAACTACCCCTCTCGTAAACTCTGAAGAGCCTTCTGATCGCCTTACGGGACCCGGCCAAAAAATACGAAAATATCGCCTTTGAATGATGAATTGTACATGGGGACTCCCTTCGTTTGTGTTTAGCTGGTATACACTTTGGGTAAAAAATTTTGCCTGAATTCGGTTACTCCGGGGATTCGATTCTGCGGACCAGAAAATCCTCCACCCGGGTTAAAAAGTCCAGAATAACGGCAATATCCCGGTCACTGACGGTCTCAAGGTACCGGCTGAACCCCCCGTCCATGGTTTCATGCCAGTGCTTGTGTGCCCAATAGGCCACCTTTCCTTTAGCCGTCAGGGTAACCAGGCTGCGCGAGAGGTTGTCAGGATCCGGCGTTTTGTCCGTAAGGCCTTTTTTTTCAAGGCGTTTGAGACTCTGGGAAATGGCGCCCTTGGTGACGCCGATAAGCCGGGCCAGATCCGTGACCCCCTGTGCCGGTGAGTCCCCGATGATTTCAATCAGGTGGATTTCAGAATGGGAAAGGTCGTGATCCGTGCCATACCGTTTCGGGGTCTTCTCAAGCTTACGGGTCAGTGCCATGAGGGATTCAAACTTCCCGTGGATTTTATGTCTGCCATCTGCCATGAGTCGTAGTGTATATATGCTAAACGCTTTCGTCAAGAAAAATCCGGTCCGAAATATCGCGGACCGGATCATTTGGTCGGTTTCAGCAGCAGCCGCCGTCACCGCAGGACGCATTTTCTTCGCCTTTTATCCAGACCTGGATAATATAGGCGGCTCAGCCCACCCCCGGGTTAACGCTCAGGGCTTCGGAGGGGCAGTTGGTCACGCAGGCCCCGCATTCCATGCAGGCGTCGAAATCAACGATGTCTGCCTTGCGGTCTCTCATTTCAAATACCTGGTGGGGGCAGACCTGGGTGCACAGGGTGCAGCCCACGCATTTGTCCCGGTCCAGTGCCAGGGTGGATACCGCCTCGTAATGTCTGAAGTCTTTCATGGGATCTCCTTGTTTAAAATGCGCCGTAGAGCCAGCAGCCTGCGGCAATCACAATGCCGGCCAGCTGGACCGGAATATAGCGTTTCATCTCTTTTTCCACCCCGGAAGGGGAGGTGAATGGTGTGGTGCCGGTAAAATTCATGGCCAGAAACGAACTGATGGTAATTGTGAACAGGACCAGTGCCAGCCCTGAAGCCGCACCGGTGGTCCAGGCCGGGTGCAGCACCAGCAGGGCAAGGGCGGACACACATCCTGTGATGATACCCTTGAGGGCAAATTCCCTAACCGGTATATAAGGCAGCAGCATCGGGGTGACCACGGCCCCGGAAACGATACCCATCACCAGCGCGCCTATGGCAGTCAATCCCCTGGCCCAGGCAGATCCCAGGGAGAATATCCCCGGACCGATTCCGGACAGGAGGAACAACACCAGTACCGTGATAAGGGCGGGTTTGAGAACGATCTGAACTTCCACGGGAGTGAGAATCAGGCGCTCCATGAAACCGAAGGTGACCTGCCGCATTTCGGGATCTGTCCGCCGGTTGTTTTTAAGGAATTTCGGAATATCCGATGCGCGGATGGGGCCGTAAATCACCCGGAAGCCGGTGGCGGCCTTTACCGCCTTTGCAGAAACACCCGTAGCCCCGAGCTGCGGTACGATCAGCCGTTTATGGTCCACGATCTTGTCCAGTCCTGTATCGCCTACACGGTGAACCAGCTCCCCGGTGGCAAAGGTGCCTTTGCCTGCGGCACACCATACGTTGACCCCTTTTGTATCCAGTACGAGAATCCAGAGATTCAACCCTTCAAGTTCCCGCCGCAGATGGTCAAAGGTCAGTTTGAAGTTGGCCGTTACCAGCACATCTGAGCCGGCATCGGGGTGTCCCACGGCATAAAGCCCGGGAGCTACGGCATACTGATGGCGGCCGATACCGCATCTCACCGCAGCCGTCACGGCTTTGTCCCTCATCGTCAACCGGGTCTGAACCCGGGGGACAGGGCCTTCCGGGGTGTCGATAAAGTCTTCCACCCAATGGCAAAGCGTATAGCCCGGGCGGTCATAGGTGCTTGCTTGGTCCTGGTTCTGGTTTGGGTCGATACCGCAGCCGCAGCCGGAAGCGGTGCTGGTATCCATTGCCGGCATCAAGCTCACACCCGAGGTGGACAGGCCTTTACCGGCGTTGCCTGAATGGATTTTGTCAGTCATCCTATCTCCTTTTCGTTGTCACTAAGGGAATTTATATAGTCTTTAAACCGGTTTAATACTGCTTTGTCTACGCAGAAGTAGGTTTTGGGGCCTTCCACTTCGCCGCAGACGATACCGGCCGCTTTCAACTGCTTCAGGTGTTGGCTGATGGTGGACTGGGCATAGGGGAAAATATTTACCAGATCCCCGCAGACACAGGTGTTGATGCGAATCAGGTGTTCGACTATTTTTACCCGGGTGGGATGCCCCAGTGCCTTGAAAATTGTGGCGATTTGTTCCGTATCCATATTGGCTCAACTTTCCATGAGTGTTATTTTATCGTTCATCGGCAATTAACGATAGGCTGTTGAGTGTGATTTGTCAACGACTTAAAAAAAAAGGGACCAAAAGCTTCAAACACAGGCCTTTTAAGGGAATTGGCTTTACAGGGATGGCTGATTCTGTTATTTTTCTTGAGCGATAACCACACGTATCCACACGAAAAAGCGGGCCGGACCCGGGCCGTAAAAAAAGGAGCAGGTCCCATGGGGTTGGCATCTGAATATTTTGACGATGGCAGTTCATTTCTTGCCATTGATCCCTTGTCCATTAACCCGGACGCACTGACCAACTTTTCATTGTTTGAAAGGTACCCCCCGAAAAACGGCATATACCGGTTCAGATGTCTGCTGATGGACACCAGCTCCATTGACAGGGCGCGCCTGCTGGATCTGCTCAAACGCTGGGAACAGATTTTCATCCATAAAGATGAAGCCCGGAAATACAAGGCCTATATCAAAGACAATCTGGAGTTCATCCTGAACCACGATGATATCGCCCCCAAGCAAAAAACAGATACCCTGATTACCTTGTCCACAGATGTGGTTCAAGATTCCTTTGCAGTAAATTTTTCTTCTACGGCAGACAGTGGGCAGATTGTGAAAAATGTGGAAAAACTCATTGAAAAGGCCATGAACTTCATTTCAAGCATTGAATCCCTGAACGGCCTTGCCAGTCTGATCGGCCATGATTACGAAACACATACCCACTCCATCAAGGTGGGCTGGCTCACCGCCACATTCATCAATTCCAACCGGGATCTGTTCGATGTCGGTTCAAGAGCTGAATTAAAGGAGTTGATGATCCAGGCTGCCGTGGCCGGCTTCCTCCACGATCTTGGAAAAGTGAAAATTCCTCAGAATGTCATCAACAAACCCGGCCGCCTCAACAACCTTGAGTACATCATCATGCAGTCCCATACGGCCTACGCTGCAAGTCTGCTTTTTGAAAGCGGTTTGCCCCGCGACTCCATGCAGACCATCCTCTACCACCACGAAAACGACGACGGCAGCGGATATCCCTGCGGTCTGTCAGGGGAAAACATTCCCCTGGTGGCCCGTATCTGCCACATTGCAGACGCCTTTGATGCCCTGACCTCCGAGCGCCCTTACAAAAAGGCAAAAACCCCCTATGAAGCGCTTACAATTATGGCAGGGGAAAATCCCTACCTTGAGACGCTCCAGAAATTTGAAGCAGAGGCGGCAGAGAACATCAAACCCCCGGTGGTTGCCATTGTCAGGGATGATTATGAGGCAAAGTTAAAGCGTCTGAGGGAAAAAGAAATGGTGGAAGCCGAGGCCCAGAAACGGGTGGAAGCCCGGATGAAACTTCGGGATAAGGGTATGTCCCACTGCTTTGACCGCAACCTGCTCCGGCGATTTATCCTCACCATCAACAAGTCGGAAAGCTTTGATCTCTCCGGGCTTTTATAATTAAATCCGGGCGAAAATTAGGCCACAGAAGCGGGATAGCCTGCGTCAGTCACCGCATCCGCAGCCGTCTGTGCCAGTGACGGATCTGCAGAAAAAACCGCTTTCTTTCCTTCAAGATCCACGGAAATATCTTTCAAACCATCAATTCCTTCCAAAGTTCTCTGGACCATGCCCGAGCAGTGGCCGCAACTCATGTTCTCGACCTTCAGTGTGACTTTCTGATCTGCCATAACGTTTAGTTTCCCCTTTACACAAAGCGGTTAAAAGATGTATCAGCAAAAATAAGCTGGGATTGGCAGTTGTCAAATTCCCCTAATTTAAAAGGCTGGAGGTCGTTTATCACATCCATTCCATGGCAGGGCCGTAACGATTACAGGCAGGTGCTTGTTTTCCTGGAAACAACGGCAACCAATCCCGAAAATGATTTAACGCAGGTTCGCAATACCGCCCTTGAGATCCAGGAAATTTTCAAGGCAATGGCGGTCGAGCTGGATCGTTTCTGTGTGGCGACATGTCCTGCCTGCCGGGACAATTGCTGCGTCAGGGCCACGGTATGGTATGATTTCTGGGATCTGCTGTATCTGAAATTCAGCGGTAATGAGATGCCGAAATCCCAGCTTTCAAGGTCGGAGACCATTTCGGGCAAGGTCTGCAGTGATCTGTGTGAGCAAGGATGCCGCCTGCCGCGGCATGCCCGTCCCTTTGTCTGCACCTGGTATTTTTGCCCGGAACAAAAGCCCATGGCAGAGCAAGCCGGATTTCCTGGGAAACTTGATAAAATTAAAGCATTAAGGGCACAGATGGAAACGGATTTTTGCAGGTTGACGTCAGGAAAGACTGAGTGTGGGGCAAAGGGCGAGCTGTCTATTGGATTCTGATCCGACTTGCAAAGTGAGTTGGCAAAGACCCGGCAGCAACGGCGCAAGGGATCTTCGCTAAATCTACGGCAGTCGTCCTGACTGCCTCCGAAGCGCGGCAACCGGCTCTTTCAGTCCTTGACGAGACCGTTTGCCGGACGCCGCTCCGACCCTCACCCCGCTGCTGCCTAATCCTCCTGGTTTGCCGATGGATTACTCACTGCTGTACTCTCTAATCTCCAGTATTAACTTGACCATTTTGTTGTAATATTTTTATACTCAGCTTTCAGGTTCAATAATGATTCTTTATTCATACGTTTTCATCGTTCTGGATAGCCATATGTCTGATCGGCAAAAATTTGAATATGGGCCGCTTAGCATAGTTGGAGTGCTTTTCATGTGTATCGGAATGGTCTTAAATATTGCCATTGAGACCAACAATCTTTATATCAATATTGCCCCCTGGGCATTGCTTGTGTTCGGTTGTTACCTGGTATTCAAGTACAGGAAAAAAATTCCATAGAGGATCATGTTAATGCCCTGCTAAGTTGATTTAATATTTTTTTATTT
>CAJWHT010000282.1 GCA_913041495.1 uncultured Desulfobacteraceae bacterium
CGGATAGGGCCTCAGGCGACTCGCTGCGCCGACGGGTCCGGCACGTACTCCCGGCCGACGACGCCGTCGAGGCGCTTCTCGTCCATGCCCGCGTAGCCCGCGCCGGCGTGGTAGCCGTGGAAGACCTTGGCCGCGATCTCGACCTGGGCATCTTTCGGAACCATCTCCGGCGGGATCTCGACGCGGTTCACGATCTTGATGCCGGACTCGACGATGGCGTTGTACTTCATGTCGCTCATGCTGATGAAGTTGTGAACTGCGTGGAAATCAACCAGTGAGTCTCATCGAGCCGGCATCGCGTCGATGGCGTCGATCGCGAAATTTGATTTCTACACAGGTCACGACTCTTGGTAATGCCCAGCCAGTGCAGGACGTCGGGCATCAACGCTTGGAAGCGCGTGTCCTGGACGCCGGCGACGCTCTGCGTACAGTTGAAATACTCCTTCGCCCGGTCGCCGCCTTCTTGTCTTTTACGCATGTTGTACACTAAGTACTTTGTAACTTCGCCGAGGGCCCTACCTTCCTTTCTAAAGTACACCACAACGCCCGTGCCGCCGCGCTGCGCCGTCTTGATGCACTCCTCGATGGCGTGCGTGAGGTACGGTCGACACGTGCAGATGTCGCTCCCAAACACGTCGCTCCCGTTGCACTCGTCGTGGACCCGGACAGTCAGCTCCACATCTTCGTCCTCGATCTTCGACGCGTCGCCCCAGATGTAGGCCTGAGTGGAAATCAAATTTCAGGCGCCCGACGCCATCGACGCGACGATGGTTCCCACACAGCACCCCACCGAGATCCGTCGGTATCGTCGACCGCGGCATGACCTCCAACAACGCACTCAGGTGGTCGTCGGACGCGCCAAAAACTTGCACTTTCGCGGCCGTCCCGGGGTTCAAAAAACCCTTGACCGCCAAAAGGACAAGATCAGGAATCATTTGAAAATCATCCACACCACCACGCCGGTGGCTCCCCATCCCTTTGCCGTACATCCCCGTGTGCCCGCATCTGTCGCAGAAAAGGTCGCAAAGGCCCTGATTCAGATGGGACAAACCGATGATGGAAAACAATTGTTGTCACAGGTGCCCATCAAAAAGATCGGTGAGGCCCATATCAGCGATTATCAGCCCCTGGAGGAAATGGGACTTGACAGGTTCTACGTGAATCAGCAATAGGCCGGAAAGGAGGCTTATGGGCATCCGGACGAAATTAATTCTGCCGCTGCTGGCAACCTATGCCGCATTTATCCTTCTTGTTTTTTTTCAATGGGTTCCGGTTCAGGTGGGACGGACGAAAAACGAGTTTGTCCAGACCCAGGAAAAGATACTGGCGGCCATGGAGTCGGATATCATCCGCCATCTGCTGGCCAAGGACTATGCCGCACTCTACGCCTCGATGGATGAACAATTACTGAGGCAAAAAACAATCTGGCAGGATCTGACCCTCCACTTGGACAGCGGCCGGCGGATTTATCCGCTCTTCCCTGACCCGGACGGGCAGAACGCCGCAGCTTCCGAATACGTCCTCAATGTGACCCATGAGATCAGTCTTTCCGGGGTCACCATGGCCAGGATTTCCGTGGCCGCGGAATGGGCCGGAAAACGGCAGACCGCCCTGAAAAGCGCCTATGATATCTGTTTGTATCTGGGCGGTATTTTCTTTATTTTTCTTATTGTCACCTATCTGATCCAGGACCGGGTGTTCCGGCGTCCTTTGATGCTGCTGACCTCCGGTGCTGAAAAAATCGCCAAGGGGGACTATAGAATCCGGCTTCCGGCCCCGGGAAACGATGAAATCGGCACCTTGTCGGGCATGTTTCAGGTGATGAGGGATAACCTTGAGGCCGGTGGAAAAGAGCTTCAGCAGGCCATGGCCACTGCTGTAAAAAAAGAAGCGTTCCAGCGGGCGGTTTTTCACAGCATGGGCGAGGGGGTGCTCAGTGTTTCACGGGATGGGGTCATCCAAACGGCCAATGTGGCGGCAGAAAAGATCTTCGGGTACGAAATAAAAGGGCTCGTCGGGCGCAACATCTCTTTGCTCATGCCCGAAGAGAGCAGGGAAGTCCACAAGACCTACTTGAAAGGGGAGTATGCCGGGACCTCCCACAAGGAAAACATCATGGGCAAGTTCCGGTGGATCACCGGGCTTCGATCCGACGGCAACGGGTTTCCCATTGAGATCATCGTGTCCCGGATGGTGATGGACGACGAGATCATCTTTATTGCTATCGTCCGCGATATCACCGAACGGATGAAGGCCCAGACAGAACTGCTCAAACAGCACCAGTCGCTTGAGCTGCTGCATAAAATAGCCGGTGCCGCCCAGGAAGCGGAATCGGTGAACCAGGCCTATCAGATATTTCTCAACAAAATCTGCAATCATATGGGGTGGCCGTTGGGCCACACCTGGGTGCCGGACCGGGAAGATCCGGATGTACTCATCTCTTCGAGGGTCTGGTACGCGAAGAACAAAGACCGTGACAAACCGTTTATGGATGTTTCTGAAGAATACCGCTTCGATAGGGGCCAGGGGCTTCCCGGCCGCGTTCTGGAGAGCGGAAAACCCGCCTGGGTGATCGACGTCACCAAAGATGACAATTTTCCGCGGGCGGATGTTGCCCGGCGCTGCGGCATCCGGGCGGGGATTGCATTTCCCGTGGTGTTTGAAGGGCAGATCATCGCCATCATTGAATCCTATGCGTCCCGGGCCATAGAGCCGGATGAACAGATGCTGGCCATCTTGAATAATGTCGGCAGCCAGTTGGGCGGGGTTATAAAGCGAAAGCAGGCAGAAGTTGAATTGATGGCTGCCAAATCAAAGGCCGAGGAGGCCACCAAAGCCAAAAGTGATTTTCTGGCAAATATGAGTCATGAAATCAGAACCCCCATGAACGCGATCATCGGCCTGTCCCACCTGGTCTCCAAAACCGAGTTGACACAGGGCCAGCAAAAATATGTCAGCCACATCCACGCCGCGGCCCAGGCCCTTCTCGGCATACTCAACGATATTCTGGATTTTTCAAAGATTGAAGCCGGAAAACTGGACATTGAAAACAGGCCATTTGCGTTTCAGAGCATCATAGACCAGATCAACGGGGTGTCATCCGTATTGATCGAAGGCAAAGGCATTGAATTCATTATTGTCACCGAACCCGGCCTGCCCAATGTTCTCACCGGAGATCCGCTGCGTTTGGGCCAGATACTTTTGAACCTGGTGAACAATGCCATAAAATTCACCGGTGAGGGATGGGTGGTGCTCTACGTCCGGCAGGACCGGACCGGGGACAACGGGCAATGTGTCCTAAGGTTCACGGTGGAAGATACCGGTATCGGCATGACCGATGCGCAGGTGGACAAATTGTTCCAGTCATTCTCCCAGGCGGATGCCACCACCACCAGAAAATATGGGGGCACCGGTCTCGGCCTGGCCATTACCAAACAACTGATCCAGCTCATGGGCGGGGAAATAACGGTGACCAGTGAATACGGCAAAGGCTCCTCTTTTTCCGTTACCATGCCGTTTCAATGGGATCCCGCCCAAGGCTTGTTTAACAGGGTCAATAAAAATTTAAAGGGCAAATCCGTACTGGTGGCCGATGCAAATCCCGGGATCCGCCGCCTGATTTCCGACAGTCTCGAAAGATACGGCATGTCGGTTGTCCGTGAGTCCTCGGCAATGCGTATTTTGGATAAAGCTTCGGAGGCCGCCAAAAACGGCCTTCCCCTGGCGGCGGTACTCGTTACGTCAAACTTGCCCGGCCTCCAAGAAACCCACATCATCTCACGCCTCAAGGCGATGTCCCCCTCCCCTGCGATCATACAGGTCTGTGATATCAGTAAAAGTGAGATCAGTGATCCGGATGCGGACCGCACCCTGATCCGGCCGATTCTCACCAGTGCTCTGCACGACACGCTTGCAGCGCTGCTGGACGAGTCCGGTGATGCTGCAAATCTCATTGACGAAAAACCGTCCCTGCCGGGGCATGACCTGTCCGCCATCAGGGGGGCCCGCCTGATGCTGGTGGATGACCATCCCTCCAATATCATGGTGGCCCAGGGACTTTTGTCCGATGCCGGGTTGGAGATCGAGACGGCGGAAAACGGCAGGCAGGCCGTTGACCGGTTAAAGGAAGGACCGCCGTTTGATGCGGTGCTCATGGATGTACAGATGCCGGTGCTGGACGGGTATGACGCCACACGGCTGATTCGTGAAGACAAGAAATTTTCGTCCCTTCCCATCATTGCCATGACAGCCAATGCCATGACCGGGGATAAGGAACGTAGTCTGGCCGCGGGAATGAATGATCATCTGTCAAAACCCATAGATGTCAACGAGCTTCACGCCAAGCTGTTGAAATGGATTCCCCCCGGAAAGTCCCGGGATTTGCCGCCTCTGACAAAAGAAAAGCCGGTTGCAAAGAAAGAACCCGGGGAATGGGACACCGGGTGGCTGAAAGAAAATCTAAAGGGGATCTCGGTGGATGACGTCCTGGATCGGCTGGATAACGATGTGACCCTTTTCAGGCATCTTCTGGATCATTTTAGAAAAGATATGCCCGGGCGCCTCAAAGAGATGAGCCGGCTGAAAAAAACACAGGACTTTGACTTGCTGATGCGTGAGGCCCATACGGTGAAAGGCCTGGCTGCCAATTTAGGTGCCCAAGGGGTGGCAGATGCTGCCGCGACCCTTGAAACCGCATTGAAATCAGGGGATGACGGCAGGGCCGGTGCGTTGATGGCAGCATTGAATGAAAAGGCCGAAAATGTGCTTGCGGCTGTCCGGATTTTACCTGACAAACAGTTTAATCCCACGGCGCTTTTTTCTTCCGGCAGTGATGAGAATCAGGCGTTGCACATCCTCCTGGTGGACGACAATCCGGACATCCGGATGATTGTCCCTGCCTTTCTTAAAAAAACGCTCCACACCCATGATGCCGCTGAAAACGGAGCCGAAGCCCTGGAAAAATTTAAAACCCGCACCTATGACCTTGTGCTGATGGATATGCAGATGCCGGTGATGGACGGATACGCGGCGGTGGCCGGCATCCGGGAGTGGGAGAAAAAAAACGGGCATGATCCCACACCGGTCATTGCCCTTACCGCGGATGATACGGACCAGGATATAAAAAAGGCACTGGATGCCGGGTGTGACAACCATTTGGCAAAGCCTGTTACAAAGAAGGGCCTGATGGCGGCCATCAGCCGATACAACCCGGTTCGGCAGTAAATGACAAACCGGTGTACTCCGTGTCATTGCCGGATTTGCAACCCTGCATTAAAAATGGGATTTGTACCCTATGAAAACAGGTCGATTCGACATCTTCGGGATTCATAAAAAAGAGAGCTATAAAACCGTTTACGGGGCAGGTGCTGGGGGACGTCCTTGAAAAAGGATGGGCAGGACAGGGGACACTTATCCCATTAAAATAAAGAAGTTTTGTGATGAGGGGCAAAAATGCCTTTTCTGTCCGGATTTTATGCCCGCAAAGCCAAAAGGCTTTCAGCAGGATGCTGAAAGCCTTTAACTCTCAAGTGGCGTCCCCAAGGGGATTCGAACCCCTGTCG
>CAJWHT010000283.1 GCA_913041495.1 uncultured Desulfobacteraceae bacterium
CCCCAGGCCATACTGGCCAACGATCCTGAAAAGGCAGATGAGCTGGCCCAGTTTTACCTGAAACATCTGGGAGAAGGAAACTTCTTTCTGGAAGTCCAGGAGAACGGGATGGACATCCAGCACACCCTGAACGCCCACCTATTAGACATGAGCCAGCGCCTGTCCATCCCCATGGTGGCCACCAATGACTGCCACTATCTTTCCAAGGAGGATGCCCAGGCACACGAGATCCTGCTCTGCATCCAGACCGGGGATACGTTTGCCAACGCCAACCGGTTTAAGTTTGATTCCGACGAGCTTTACTTCAAGCCGCCTCAGGTCATGATAGAGACCCTGGGCCAGTATCCGGAAGCCATAGAGAACTCCCGAAGAATCGCTGATATGTGCGATATTGATTTCGGTGACAAGTCTTACCACTTCCCGGTCTTCTCCCAGGATAAGGATGTGACCGAAGATGAGCTGTTCAAGAAACTGGCCATGGAAGGGTTTGAAGAGCGGCTGGCAAAGATCAAAGCGAAGAATCCCGATGTTGATGAACAGGTTTACCGGGACCGTATCAAATACGAGATCGATATCATCCTGGATATGGGATTTCCCGGGTATTTCCTCATTGTCGCCGATTTTATCAATCATTCCAAAAATATCGGGGTGCCGGTGGGGCCGGGCAGGGGATCTGCCGCAGGGTCCATGGTGGCCTATGCCATGGGCATCACCGCATTGGACCCCATCGAACACGGCCTGATCTTTGAGCGGTTTCTCAACCCTGCCCGTATATCCATGCCGGATATCGATGTGGACTTCTGTATTGAGGGCCGGGACAAGGTGTACCAGTACACCATCGACCGTTACGGCGGCCCGGATTACGTCTGCCAGATCATCACATTCGGAAAGCTCAAGGCAAAGGCGGTGATCCGGGACGTGGGCAGAGCCCTGGGGATCCCGCTGTCCGAAGTGGATGAAGTGGCCAAGATGATCCCGGACATGTCCAAGAATCTGGCCAAGGCCATTGCCGAGGTGCCGGCCATAGAGGACAAGTGTAACGAGACCCCGGAAAAGGCCCAGATGCTGGAGGTGGCAAGGCTTTTGGAAGGGCTGCCCCGGCATGCCTCCACCCATGCGGCAGGGGTTGTGGTGTCTGACAAACCCCTGTGGGAATATCTGCCCCTGTTCCGCGGAAAAGAAGGGGAGACCATCACCCAGTTCGACATGAACTACACGGAAAAGCAGGGCCTGGTGAAGTTCGACTTTTTAGGGCTGCGGAACCTGACGGTCATCAAGAACTGTATCGCCCTGATTGAAAAACAGGGCATGACCCCGCCGGATCTGCTGCATCTGGATTATGAAGATGCAAAAACCTTTGAGCTGCTCCAGAGTTCGGATACCACCGGGGTCTTTCAGCTTGAAAGTTCCGGTATGAAGGAGCTGATCTCCCGCCTCAAGCCGGCCAGTTTCTCCGATATCGTTGCACTGGTGGCCCTCTACCGCCCAGGCCCCCTGGATTCGGGTATGGCCGATTCCTATGTGGAAAGAAAGCACGGCCGGGAACCTGTGGAATACCTTTTCCCTGAGCTGGAAGAGGTGCTGGATGAAACCTACGGGGTTATCCTTTACCAGGAACAGGTCATGAAGATCGCCGGTGTCCTTGCCAACTACAGCATGGCACAGGCGGACGGCCTCAGAAAGGCCATGGGCAAAAAGATCGCCGCCATGATGGAGGAACACCGGAACCTGTTCATGAACGGGGCCAAGGAGAACGGCCATGACCCCAAAAAGGCCGAAGAGCTGTTCGACCTCATGGAGAAGTTCGGCGGCTACGGCTTCAACAAATCCCACTCGGCTGCCTACGCCCTGATTGCATACCAGACCGCCTACCTGAAAGCCAACTTCCCGGTGTCCTTCATTGCCGCCCTGATGACTTCGGAGCGGAGCAACTCCGATGCCGTACTCAAGTATATGGATGAATGCCGGGGGCACAAGATCGAAGTGCTGCCGCCTGATGTGAACAAAAGTGACGTGTTCTTCACCGTTGAAAACGGGGCCATCCGGTTCGGTATGGCCGCCATCAAGGGGGTGGGGGACGCCATCGTCGAGATCATCGTGGATATCCGGCAAAAAGAAGGACCCTTTGAAAGCCTGTATGATTTCTGTGAGCGGGTCAGCACCCACAAGGCAAATAAGAAGGTGCTGGAGGCCTTGATTAAATGCGGAGCCTTTGATTGCACGGGCAATAAACGCAGCCAGATGATGGCTGTGCTGGAAGAAGCGCTTGAACACGGCTCCAGGATCCAGAAGGAGAAGGCGGATTCCCAGCTGGACTTATTTGCCGATTCAGGCATGGGCGTAACCCTGCCCTCATCTGTTCCCCGGATGCCCGATATTGAGGAATGGGAAGATAACGCCCTGCTGGAACTTGAAAAGGAAGCATTGGGGTTTTATATCACGGGCCACCCCCTGGACAAATTCGGGGATGTCCTTAAAAAATACGCCAGTGTCAATACCAATACCCTTCAGGATGCGGCCAATGAGAAGATGATCCGCATCGGCGGCACCCTCAAGGTATTGAAAATACACAAGACCAAAAAGGGGGACATGATGGCCTTCTGTGCCATTGAAGACCAGTTCCAGTCCGTGGAGGTGGTGGTCTTTCCCAAACTGTATGCCCAGACCCACACCTTTCTGTCCCAGGAACAGGTGGTCATTCTGGAAGCAGAGGTCCAGAAAACGGAAAATACGGTGAAGCTGCTGGGAGAAAAGATCGTCCCCATCGAGCAGGCGGAAAATGAGTGGACATCCGGTATTCTCATTGAAGTGGATGCACAAAACCACGGGGTTGAGATTTTGGAGCAGATCAAGCCGGTGATAGAACGCTATCCCGGTGAGTGCATCTCCTTTCTCAGGATCAAACTCGACGGAGAGCACCCCCCTGTTCTGGTTAAACTGGGAGACGAATACCGCACCGATGCGCATCCCGGCTACTTTAGGGAGGTGGAAACCATCCTGGGACAGGGCTGTATCGAAACCCGGTGCGCCCCGGTAAAGGAAAAGGTTAAAAAGAAAAAGCGCTGGCAGAAGAAACCTGCACCTGCCTGAAATATGGCGGCTACCCTGGCCACTTGCGTGGATCAGGGAAACTTGATTTCGTTGATCACCTGGCGGTCACCGGCAAAGTTTGCTGCAATGGTGGCCGCCTTTTGTTTCTGGACTTCAGACTTTGCCTGACCTGAGAGAATCACCCGGGTGGGGGTGGCCTCCACGGCAAGGGGCAGGGTGGCAAGATCCGGATCACGGATCAGGTTCATCCGGATCTGATCCACCACCAGGCTTTCCGCTGTCTGAAATACCGTGCCCCGGTGGGCCAGGTTCATTCGGTTCTCAATGCGGGTCACCCCGTCCACCGTACGGATGAGGTCCTCCATCATCCGTCTGTGATACTCATCCTGGGCAGTCCCGTCAAGATAGACCACACCGTGGCGGACGGAAATGTCAATATCGTCCTGATCCACCAGATCATCGTAAAATATTTTCTTTTTGATTTTGGCAAGGGTCAAAGAGTCGTCCACCACTGTGAGAACCGATCTGGGGGCCTCCTGAGGGGTGGCTTTGTGGTACACGGCAGGGCCCGGGCCTGTGGGCCGGCTTGTTGATGTACATCCCGTAAAAAGCAGGATGAAAAAAACAGAGAGGCAAAGGGCTGTGGTCCGCCTGGTGGATGGTGTCGTATTGTGTGTCATATCAGATGTTGTGTCCGGACGTACCGGCAGCCAAAGGTGCCGGCTACTCAAAGTCATCCAGGTTTAAATTGTCCAGATCAGAGAGGTCCATATCCTTGAGCAGGTCGTCTTCATCCGGGATAAAGTCTTCATCAATCACAATATCCTCATGCCGGGCACGGGCAGGTTCCGGCTCTTCTTCCACCTCTTTGGGGAAAAAATGGTGCAGCAGGCTGATCATACCCAGATAAAGGACAAAGCCCACTCCGGCAGTGTTCAGAATCAAAATGATGGTGCCAACGATGTTTTTTGCCAGCATGATCCCCCGATGTGTCTTAAATGTTTGACGCTCGAAACATAAGTGGTTATAGTAAATCCTCGGATTTGTGACAAGGTTTTTTGATGAGAATATATTAAAGTTAACATGAAGGATACTGACATATGAGCTGGCTTGGAAAAATGATCGGAGGAACCATCGGGTTTGCCCTGGGCGGCCCCATCGGTGCTGTGGCAGGAGCCGCCTTCGGACATACCTTTGTGGACAAGAAAGAGGATGCGTATCTTCGGTCCATTCCAGGCCGGGACGGGGTGTTGTCTTCCAATGAGGAAGCCCAGCTCGTGTTTTTTACCGCCGCCTTCTCCATGCTGGCAAAAATATCAAAGGCGGACGGCCGGATTAACGAAGAAGAGATAAGTGCGATTGAGCAGTTTATGAGCCGTGATCTTCAACTTGACGGCCCGGGGCAGGATACTGCCAAGACCATATTCCGGCAGGCTGTTTCCGCACCGGAGACCTTTGATGATTTTGCCCGGCAGTTTTATTCCGTATTTCGGTACCAGCCCAACATTCTGGACTTGATGCTGGATATTCTTTTCCGGGTCTCTGCCGCCGACGGCAAGGTTTCCCCGGATGAATCGGTCATGCTCAAATCCGCTGTCTGGATTTTCGGGCATTCCGATAGGGATTATGAACGGCTGATGTCCCGGTATGTGAAGAAAAATGAGCCCTACTATGCGGCTTTGAAAGTGGATGAGACTGCCAGCAATGAAGATATTAAAAAGCAGTACCGGGCGCTGGTCAGGGAGTATCATCCGGACAAAATCGAGGCCAAGGGCCTGCCTGAGGAGTTCATTAAGTTTGCCTCCGATAAGTTCAACGAGATTCAAGAGGCCTACGAACACATCCGTAAACAAAGGGGATTTTAACCCGGACGACAGGATTTTTTCCTAACATCAGTGCCTTGGATTTTGGACAAGCTAATTGGCTCAGGCCTATCGTTTTTTTAAGTCCTTGTATTTTCTTTGCCTGGCTGCACCTTTAGAAATCTTTAAAGTCTTCATCCTCATCAAAGGGAATTATTTGATCCGGCCTGACTTCTTTTTTGTTTTGATTCAGCATCTTGACCTTATTCTTTTTGGGTGAATTTGTTTTGGATGCTGACGTGGGGGGGACTACACCGGTATTTTGATTTTTCTTTCCGGTAATGAGGCCCACCAAATCCCCCACATATTCTTTAAGCTGTTCTGCCTGGGCATTGAGTTCTTCTGCCGCAGCCGCAGATTCTTCCGCATTTGCAGCATTTCCCTGAACCACTTTATCCATCTCGGTTACCGCGGTGTTTACCTGCTCTATACCATTGGATTGTTCAATGGATGCTTGGGAAATTTCAGCAATGAGTGACGCTACTTTTTCCGTACTTTCAGCCACAAGATTGAATGCCTCGTTTGTGGATGAGACAATCTGTGAACCGTCATTAACCTTTTTAACGGTTCCTTCAATGAGTTGTGCCGTATCTTTTGCCGCAT
>CAJWHT010000284.1 GCA_913041495.1 uncultured Desulfobacteraceae bacterium
TAACGTATCGTCATTTATTACAATTCAGGAAGGATGTGATAAGTTTTGTCACTTTTGTGTTGTACCTTATACACGTGGACCTGAGTATTCAAGACCTTTTAACCAAATTTTAAATGAAGCTAAACAATTAATCCAAAGTGGCGCTAAAGAAATAATTTTATTAGGACAAAATGTCAATGCTTACTCAAGCATAGAAAATAAAAAAGAATATAGATTATCTGATCTAATAATGGCTTTAGAAAATATAAAAGAGAAAATCCAGAAAATAGACATTCTCTAGACGCTCTTTGTAGGCGATATCAGATTGATGATAGCTCTCGTATAAAGCATGGCGCTTTAATTGATTCAAGAATTCTCCTTCTATAAAATATTTTAACCCTGTGTTTTCCCTGATTTCTCTGCATATTTTCTCACCTGCGTTTCCCGCTCCGACGATTATCAGATTAATGGCATCCGCAGGCCGCATCTGCATGCCGAAGATCTGGTTGATAAGGGTTTTCCCTGCATTATCACCGGACTTGAGTTCAAAGAACAACCTCAGGAGTATCCGGGAACCGGATATCAAAAGTATGGTCATTGTGCCGTCAATAATAAAAATGGACCTTGAAAACCCCTGGAACCGGTTGAATAGAAGCACGGTAAAAATGAGGAGCAGGGTACTGAAAACCGCTGCCTTTACAATGTTTATAAGGTCTGTCAGGCTCGTATACCGCCACATTCCGCGGTATACATGAAAAAAATAGAAGACAACAATTTTAATCAGAACCACCGCAGGCAAAAGCCCCATACCGGAGGCCATGAAAGATGCAGGGATATCAAAATTAAATCTGAGTGAGAATGAGACGAACCATGAGATACAGACCAGGAGAATATCAGTCAGGAAAACAGCGGTCAGGTTCATGTGCTTTTTAAGTGGTGATTTCAAGAGAAACACTATCTTTTCTTTCATTGGTTGTACCTGTTTGGCAGGGGCAAAAGTCCGAATCAATAAGGTAATAGGCACCAATATCTGCCACCCAGCTTCCCTGAAAGTCTCCGGTAAAAACAGTCCATCTGATCTGTTGGGACGGTGACCCGCCTTTATCGTAGACAAAAAAACGGTTCATTAAAAAAATGAGGAGGCCTAAAACACATAGATGTTTTATAGTAGAACCTTTGACCATCGCTTCTTGGGGGGACAATTGCATCAGTTGGCACCTGTTTTATTATTGAATCTGTTTATTCAATTCCGGGTCATCATACATGAAATAAAACGGTCATTAAACAATAATTTGTCAGGGCAAACCGTTTGCCTTGAAAATAAAAAAACCAGGGCAACAGGAAAATCCTGTTGCCCTGGTTTCAAAATAACCCTATGAAAAAATCAGTAGTTGCCGCCCTCGAAAATCGAGTCGGCAAAAGCGACATCTTCAGGGCAGAAGACAAACAGGCATTTGCCGTCACCCGTTGTAACCGATCCATACACGTAGTTGATATTGATCTCTTCCTCTCCCAGTTTTTTTGTCATTCTTGCTAACTCACCAGGTTTGTTGGTCAGATCAATGGCAACCACTTCTTTGGAATCAAAAAGATAATCCTTTTCTCTCAGAAGAGCAATCGCTTTGTCCGGATCATCGGGCAACAGGCGGATCAGGGCAAATTCGGCGGAGTCCCGCCGCATTGATGAATAACTGGCGGACGATGCCAATCGCTTTAGTGATTTTCCCCGGGCTTCAAACAGATTTTGAACATAGGCAGACGCATCCTGAATGGTGATAGCGTCAATATTGATCTGCGCCTCAGCCATCAGGGTGGCCAGGTTACCAAGTTCTCCGGGCACATTCTTTAGAAATAGCGATATTTCACGTCTGATCATCTTTTTGTCCCCCTTGTTTATTCAGTCTGGATACAAATGACCGCTTTTTTATATCGATCTGTTAGCTTTCCTGGGCAGCTTTAACCCCCGCATCAAAGGCAGTCATATTCATGGGGATGATTTTAGCCTTGGCTGCAAACTCTTCTTTGATACATTTTTTTAAAAGGTCAAGGTCCACCAGGCCGCTCTTAGCTGCAAAGGCTGCCAGGGCAACAATATTCGCGGCCCTGACGGAACCTGCTTCAATGGCAATATCATTCACCGGAACCACCAATTCCATGATGTCTTCCCGCTCGCTTCTGACGGGGATTAGTGATGAATTAATGAAAACAATTCCCCCAGGCTTCACGTCTCCTGCAAATTTCTCAAGAGAGGGGCGGTTCATGGCCACCAGGTGGGTAGGGTTTTTGATGATGGGTGATCCGATATATTTATCGCTGATAACGACGGTGCAATACGCGGTTCCCCCACGCATCTCTGGTCCGTAGGAAGGAATCCAGGCAACTTCTGCTCCCTGCTTCATGGCTGCGTATGCCAGCAGCTTTGCGCTAAGGAGAATGCCCTGGCCGCCGAATCCTGCAAATTTTATTTCTGTCTGCATAAAAAAGCTCCGAATGTTGGGGTCTAATCTTCAGGGGTTTTGTAGTCACCCAGTTCATAATATGGCAGCAGTTCATCCTCAGCCCATTTCAGGGCTTCCAGGGGTGTCATCCCCCAGTTTGTGGGGCAGGTGGATATCACCTCCACAAAACTGAAGCAGCGACCCTCCACCTGGTATTCAAATGCCTTTTTGATGGCCTTTTTTGCCTTGTTTACCTGCTGAGGTTTGAGAACCGCCTGACGGGTGACATAGGCTGGTGTTACCAGCTGGCTTAATATATTGGACATCCTCAGCGGCATGCCGGTCTGTGCTGTATCGCGGCCCATCGGTGCTGTGGTGGCTCGCTGGTTTGGCATGGTGGTAGGCGCCATCTGGCCGCCTGTCATCCCGTAAATGGCGTTATTAATAAAAATAACTGTAAATTTTTCACCGCGGTTGGCCGCATGCATGATTTCCCCCATGCCGATACTGGCAAGGTCTCCGTCACCCTGGTAGGTAAATACGATGAGGTCCGGTCGAACACGCTTGATCCCGGTGGCCATGGCAGGGGCCCGGCCGTGGGCCGCTTCCTGGAAGTCACAGTCAAAATAATTATATGCCATAACAGCACAGCCTACAGGGGCAATGCCGACGGTTCTGTCTTGAACGCCAAGCTCATCAATGGCTTCTGCAACCAGACGGTGGACGATACCATGGGTACAGCCAGGGCAGTAGTGGGTATGATTATCACTCAGTGCTTTGGGCTTGGAAAATGTTTTTCCCATACTAATCTCCTAATATTTAGACGTCTAAATCAGTCCTTTTACAATTTCGATGATTTTTTCCGGTGAGGGAATTTCTCCGCCGCATTCTCCGTAAAATTCCACGGGCCGCTGTCCTTTAACACAACGTTCCACATCCTCCACCATCTGTCCCATGCTCATCTCAATACTGATGACTGATTTGCAGCTCTCTTTAACTGCTGCGTCGTATACCGCTTTTTCGGGGAAAGGGAAGAGCGTCTTGGGACGGAACATAGCTACGTCAATGCCTTCATCTTTAAGCATATCGATAGCAGTCCGGCAGACCCGGCTCATGGTGCCGTAGCTTGTGATCAACACCTGATAATCCGTGTCGTCATTGTAAATTTCGAACTGGACTTCTTCCCGTTTCATCTGGTCGTATTTGGCCTTGAGCACCAGGTTGTTGTTGTTCAGTTCCGCAGGATCCAGAAAAAGGGATTTCACCAGGTTCCGTTTTTTGGAGCCCCTTGTGCTCATCCCGTTGGTGGCCCAATCGTCCTTGTTGCTGGGCTCAGACTTCAAATCATCCCGAAACTCAACAGGTTCCATCATCTGCCCGATCATTCCATCACCAAGAATCATCACAGGATTTCTGTACTTTTCAGCCAGAGTAAAGGCCTGCATGGTCATCTCAACCGCTTCCTGAACCCCGTCCGGTGCCAGCACCAGGAGATGATAATCCCCATGTCCGCCGCCCTTGGTCGCCTGAAAATAATCACCCTGGGACGGCAGAATCCCACCAAGACCTGGGCCTCCGCGAACGATGTTCACAAAAACCGCAGGGCACTGAGCCGCTGCAATGTAGGACAATGCTTCACTCATAAGACTGACCCCAGGGGAAGAAGAGGTGGTCATAACCCGTTCCCCGGCGCCGGCCGCACCGAAGATCATGTATCCCACAGCCACTTCACTTTCTCCCTGCAGGAACACCCCATCCACTTCCGGCAATCGTTTGGCAAGATATTCCGCCACCTCCGACTGCGGGGTTATGGGATAGGCAAAATAATTCGTACAGCCTGCCCTGATGGCAGCTTCAGCAATTGCTTCATTACCTTTCATTAACACTTTGGCCATTATGATAATCCTTACACTTGTGAGTATGGTCTATTTTAAAATTATTCCGTGGTTTCCGTTTCAACGATACTGATGGCAACGTCTGGACACATGATACAGCACAGAGTGCAGTGAATACAATCCTCCGGCCTTGCCTGGAAGGCGGGGAAATGTCCTTTGGGATTGACCTTATCCGTAATTTCAAGAACGTTTTTAGGGCAGACATTGATACAGAGCCCGCACCCCTTGCACCGTTCGGATTCAATGATATGTTTCAGGGCCATTGTTACAATTACTCCTACAACTATTTGGTTAAATACGTCTCCAGGGCGGTGCCAGCTTTCTGTCAATAGGCAGGACAGGACAATCAATACAGTCCATATCCAATTTCGGCAACAACTCTGTGGACGCGGTTATAAATTCAACTTTAACACCGGTGGCATCAGACACTTTTCGTACAAGATCATATCCCCGGTAAATAATTTCAGGTGTGGTTTCATCAATCAGGTTCGCATTGGAGGCGAGGCCGGTAACTTTGAGCTTTGAAGAAGCTTCAATCTCACGCATGATTTTAATGCACCCGTTTAGATCCTCCGTAAAAGGACGCATAGGATTGATAACTTGGATCATCTGGACTTGTTTATCCTTCAGCACGTCAGCCAATGCTGCCAATACAGTCACCCCGGCATCATCACCACCTGCATCCAGAATTGTTAAATCTGCGGGGTTTTGAATAATACCGGCTACAGTGGGGGATAAAATCGGTAGGTCTGCGTGCATGTACTTCGAATCCGGGAGTACGACCTCAATCCCCATATTCTCAAGTGGCTTTCTGGCTTCGCGGGACCGGAAATAAGGATTGACAAGATCTAAATCTGTGATTTTTACCGATTTGCCTTGAGCCTTTCCGGTGATAGCTAAGTTAACAGCCGTTTCACTTTTACCGCTACCGTAGTTTCCCACAATCACTACGGTTCCATTTATTTCTGGCTTCAAATACTCATGATCTCCGCATGTTGAATAAACTCAAATTAAAAATTAAATCAGATCACGAAAGGATTTGCAAACAGTTTTTAAAACAACTTACGATAGTCAGTAGTGTCCGGTTAGCTTATTGCATGAAAAAACTTTGATTTTATAGGCAATT
>CAJWHT010000285.1 GCA_913041495.1 uncultured Desulfobacteraceae bacterium
AAGACCTTGACCGGGGTGGATACCATCAGGGGCAGTCTTGAACTCAGTATTCTTGTAATCATTTAATATCTCCATTTTGGATGTTTGTTTGCGCCGCAGGGTTTTCATGGTCGGTTATCCGGGGCGCCGGGATACTCCCGCACGAATCGTACTCCCCGTGTACGTATCAAGGAGTGTGCCAACACATTGTAAAACTAATTTCCCCCGACAACTCTCCGAAATCATGTCCCATACGGCAAAAGTAAAACAAATGTAAGGATATCCCCCGGCGCTTTGGCTTGCATTTTATGCACAACCAATGTACAAAATTGCACATTGCCAAATTTTATTATTGGAAACAACATGGCCCAACTTCAATTGCCCACAGATGAAAGACACTTTTTTAAAACCGTTTACAACGCCGCATTCGCCAACCCCTTCTCCCGCCTGAGAGAGCGGCTGGACCGGCGTATTGCAGGCCTTTTTCCCTCCGCCTCCCGGCGGGAAAGCAAGGACATGTGCTACCGGGAGGTGGATCTTCGCCTGCGCAAGCTTGCCGCCATCCATAAGGGAAATATCCGGGATTACCCGGAGGAGGACCAGGAACTTTTGCGGGTGGTCAACTACTTTGATATTTTCCATAAGTTCAGGGACCAGTTCGACACCCACATCAAAGACCAGCTTCGCGCAGGAGATACCCCGGTAAAGGTGACCTTTGCCCATGAGGCAAGGCAGATGTGGACGGACAAAGGGTTTGACGCAGAATACTTCTGGCACTACTTCGCCCTTTCCTTTCAGCTGCGGCGGGCCTTTTATTTCATCTCCAACAGCCTGGTGGGCACAAGCCCCTGCATGCGGACCCTGAAAAAACACCTCTGGTACAACGTTTTTACATACAACATCGGCCTCTACGACCGGTATTTGTGGAACCGGATGGAAGATTTCTCCACCTTGCTGCTGGGGGAGACCGGCACGGGTAAAGGCACCTCCGCCCGGGCCATCGGCCAAAGCGGTTTCATTCCTTTTGACCCCAAAACCAGTTGTTTTGCCCAAAGTTTCACCCGGGCTTTTTCCGCCATCAACCTGTCCCAGTATCCGGAAACCCTTCTGGAATCAGAGCTTTTCGGACATACCAAAGGGGCTTTCACAGGCGCCGTGGACAATTACGCCGGCGCCTTTGACCGGTGCAGCCTCTTTGGCGCCATCCTCCTGGATGAAATCGGGGAGGTGCCCAACCACGTCCAGATCAAATTGCTGCAGGTCCTCCAGGAAAGACAGTTCACCCCGGTGGGGTCCCACAGAAGTTCACGGTTCAACGGAAGGGTCATCGGGGCCACCAACCGCCCCAAGGATGACATCATGTCGGGCAAGGTGTTCAGGGATGATTTTTACTACCGGCTCTGCTCGGACATCATTGAAGTGCCCCCCTTAAGAAACCGGATCCGGGAGACCCCGGAGGAGCTTCACAACCTTCTGGATTTCACCATCCACAGGATGACCGGTGTCCACAACCCGAAACTCATTGAAAAAGTGAAAAGAATTATTGACCGAAATCTCGGAAAGCATTATCAATGGCCAGGCAACGTGAGAGAATTGGAACAATGCGTCAGATCCGTACTGCTCCGGCGGGACTACACCGGAAAAGAAGTCCTCAACCCGGAACTGCCGGATCTGGCCCAAACCCTGAGCCAGGGTATCGAAGAACAGAGCATTGCCGTTCCGGACCTTGTGGCCGGATACTGCAAACTGCTCTACGATGAAAAAGGCACCTATGAACAGGTGGCCAGGGTGACGGGCCTGGACAGGCGTACCGTAAAAAAACATATCACCGGGTTTCAAGCCAACTGACCCGGATATTTAAGGAGAGCCATGCTGAACTTTCTGCCTGCACCGCTGATCGGTGTACTCTCATTTATAGGGTACGCCGTAAACACCATTGCCCTGACCATCCCCCTGATCTGTCTTTCACTGCTCAAGTTCATCCTGCCCGTCAAGGGGGCCATCGTCATCCTGGACAAGGTTCTCATCGGCATCGCCACCCTTTGGATCTCTATCAACGGGATGAATTCAAGACTTTTCAACGATATTCACTGGGATGTGCGGGGGCTGTCACAACTTGAAAGAAAAGAGTGGTACCTGGTAATTTCCAACCACCAGTCATGGGTGGATATCCTGGTGCTCCAGAAGGTGCTGAACCGAAAGATCCCCATGCTCAAATTTTTCCTGAAAAAAGAACTGATCTGGGTTCCCTTCCTGGGACTTGCCTGGTGGGCCCTGGACTTCCCCTTTATGAAACGGTACTCCAAAAAATTTCTGGCAGCCAATCCTCATCTCGCCGGCAAAGACCTGGAAAGTACCAAAAAGGCCTGTGAAAAGTTCAAACACACCCCGGTTTCCGTGATGAACTTTGTGGAAGGCACAAGATTCACCCCGGAAAAACATAGGCGCCAGAGCTCACCGTTCGCCCATTTGCTGACACCCAAAGCCGGCGGCATTGCATTTGTCCTGGGGTCCATGGGAGACTACCTCCACAAGATCGTCAACGTGACCATCCTCTACCCGGGCAAAACCCCGAATTTCTGGGAGTATATTTCCGGCCAGGTCGATGAAATCATCGTGGACATCGATGTCACCCCGGTGGACCCGGCACTGAAAGGCGACTATTTCCAAGATCCTGAATTCAAGGAGGTATTCTGCGACTGGCTGAACCAGATGTGGCAGGATAAGGATGAAAAACTGGCAAAACTTGGGGCCGGCCAAAAGAAAGCTGCATTTACCACAGCAGAAACGGCGTGATCCGAACCCGGCACCCCGTTGGGCTCTGAGGGTAAAACAGGAGCCTGTATACCTTTTTGTATCGCTGTATCGGGCGATGCTTTCCCGGGCTGTATAACGGCCCCAGGCCGTTATACCTTAAACCGGCCCACCATGACACTAAGGGTTTCCGCAATGGAAGACAGGTCTTTGGCAGCAGATTTCACCGAAGCGCTGCGGGCGTCTATTTCCCCTGCGGACTGACTGACGTCGGCGATGTCCTTTGAAATTTCGTTGGCAACCTCGGCGCTTTGACTCACATTGACGTTGACCTCCTGAATGCCAGAGGATGCCTGGCCGATATTTGAGGACATCTCCTGGGTAACGGCGGCCTGCTCTTCCACGGAAGAGGCGATGGCAGAAACAATGCCGTCCACCTGGCTTATAACCCTGCTGATTTCATTTATGCTGCCCAGGGTGCCCTGGGCGCTCTCCTGGATATCCCCGATTTTTTCCTTGATGTCGTTTGATGCCGCAGACGTCTGGCCGGCAAGAGCTTTGATCTCATTGGCGACAACGGCAAATCCTTTGCCGGCATCTCCGGCCCGGGCCGCCTCTATGGTGGCATTCAGGGAAAGCAGGTTCACCTGTTCGGATATCTCGGTGATGGTTTCAACCACCTGCCCGATCGCCTGGGCCGCCAGACTGAGAAGATCCATCTGACGGGTTGAATCCTTGACCTTGGCTACGGCGTCATCTGAAATCCCCCTTGCCTTTTCGGCATTTTTGGCAATTTCGCTCACCGTGGCGGTCATTTCCTCTGCAGCACTGGCAACAGAGTTGGTATTGGTGGCAGACTCCTCCATAGCCGCGGAAATGGAGACCATGTTGGAACTCATCTCCTCTGACGCCGCTGCCACTGTATTGGATTTTTCAGATGCGGTGCGTGCGCCATCGGACATCTCATCGGAAATGGAAAGAAACGAAGTCGAATTTTCAGTCATGCGGGCCACACTGTCAGAAATATCCCTCACCATGGACTGCAGCTTGGCAAGAAACTGGTCAAAGGCATTGGACAACTGCCCCACCTCATCTTTGCTTTGATAGTTCAACCGGACGGTCAAGTCGCCTTCTCCCTTGCAGATGGACAGCAGGTTCACAAGTACGTGCTGCATGGGAACCGTGACCGCCCTTGAAATAACCACCAGCATCAGGGCACCCAGAGCAAAGGCCAGAAGACTGACCCCGATAATGGTGGTCACTGCCTGGGTGAAGGCCCTGGACGCTTCGCCATGCGCCTGCTCGCTGTAAGCCAGGTTGATTTCGGTGAGCTGGTCAAGAAAACCGCGCATGGTTTCAAACTTTTCGGCAGCATCGCCCAATGTAAGATCCAGGGCCAGCCGCCGGCCTGCCCGGGTGTCCTCCAGGCGTCCGTTCACCACCTTCCGGGAAAGGATCATCCATTCGTCACGGGCCGCCTCAAACAGGGGGATAATGCTCTTTTCTTTCTCACTGCGGGCCAGGGCCTTGAACTTATCCCACCGTTGGGCAGCCTGCGCCAAATTCTGTTCATAATCCGCAACCAATTTTTTAAACTGATCGGACTTGGTACCGGCAAAAATCATGGAACGTTCCGCCACCAGGAGCTGCTGAAGATCCCTGTCCGCCTCCACCAGATAGTCGATGCTGGGCATGCGGGTGGTAAAGATATCGTCCAAATACCCCTGGATACTGCTGACGCCCAGATACCCGGTCAGGCCAATTACAACCATGAACAACAGGATAACGCTGAAGCCCGTGAACAGCTTGAGGCTGATTTTCATATTCTTGAATAGTTTCATGGTTCCTCCGGAATGTAATTACTGGATCTGATCGACGTCAATACCGAACGTTATGGCCCCGATGGCCCTGTCTCCATCCATGACCGGCACAGAGACCTGGACCACATAGACCTGGCTGCTTTCGTCAAACTCCACTTCGTCTACAAATATCTGACCCTGGCCGCTGTTGAAGGACCGCTTGAATTTAGCCTCATCCCCCTGCCAATAATCCGACGTCTTATCGGTCATGGCCACATTGGCACCCTGGTTGTCCATCACAAAGATCTCCGCATAATAGGGTGCCGAATCCTGAAGCTGTCTTAAGAAGACACCGCAGTCCGAATCCATCAGTTCCTTCATGAACGGTGCGATACCGGGTGTGGCTTTCCAGCGCTCATCCATGGCCTGAATATCTGCCAGGCTCTTTTTCATCTTGTTCTGGGCCTTGACCGCAGATACGATTTCCGGGCTTGCGCCAAACGTTGCCAGGGTCGTGTTGGCAAGATCAACAACGGACTTGGGGGCCTGCTCAGACCAGGCAGGAACCGATGAAGACACACAAAATATTCCAATAATAAGCAGTAAACAGAAGCGATTCATAATGACCTCCTCTTTAGAAATATAATTGGCCAGAAGCAAGGGGCGGGCAGACGGAAAATGCCGTGGTTAAAGTTTTGGCGTTGCGAATTGTAAATAGTAACAGGTGATACTCTGGCTTGGTACGTAATTTTAAATATAGTTTTCCCCGGCGAATTCGTCAAGGGAACCAAACGCTGATTTATATGAAAGAACCAGGCAACTCGTTGATTTCTTTCATGGTTTGTTGTGGGCA
>CAJWHT010000286.1 GCA_913041495.1 uncultured Desulfobacteraceae bacterium
CCCCGCCACAACATCCAGAGTAGTAAAAAAATCGGTCCCCGTTCACAACCCCAAAGCTGCGGCGGTTCCGTCAGCCCCTCCCGAGAAAAAGACCCGGCCTGATGTGAAAAAGAAAACGTCACCCCTTCCCAATGCCATTGAAATGCATGAACGCAAGGCCTCAACCCAAGCGTTAAATTCCACGTGGGCAATTCAGACCGGTGTGTATACGGATAAGAAGTATGCATTGGAAGATACATCAAAATTTGCCCTGTATTCCCCCGCCGCCATTGTCCTGACCTGTGAAAGCGGTAAGAAAATATACGCGGTCCGTCTCGGAAACTTTCCGGACAGTGCTGCGGCAGGCCGGGCACTGGCCCAGTTCCGTAAAAAAGAAAGGGTTGATGCGATCGCATCTCCCCTTTACGGCAAGCAGGATCTTCTGCGCTTCTGCAAGAAGTAACCCTCTATAATCTTCTTGGGAACGATGCGTATCCCTCTTAGTGAAAGGTGAAGACGACTGCGGTAATGCCGACAAGGCAGGCTGCCACGGCATAATACCAAACCGGAGAAAACAACCGTGGAAAACTTGTGTTGTCCTTTGGGATGACGATGTCAGGTGTCACGGCTCCGGTGTCAATCTTCTGTTCCAGGCGCTTTTTATAATCGGCCACGGCAAGGGGATCATTGATATGCTTTCCCTTAAATCCATGTTTGAGGCAAAAGTAGAACACCTCAAAAATGAAAAGGGAAATCTCAGGCTTTTTAAGGATGTGGTCAAGGGTGTCGTAGAAAAGATTGCCGCCGTCATCAATATCGAACAGTTCTTTTTGCAAAATGGGCCAGGTGAGTTCGGCCTTATCCAGAACAGAGACCTGGATGTGCTCGTCAATGTAGATAACGATGGCAAACAGGACGTAATAGCTTTCCTGTTCCGTCAGGTACTCTGACAGATCCACACGGAGCAGATCCAGTTGTTTGCGGATGGATTCTCTGACCTGAAGGATATTGGTGTCCGGGCTGTCGATGATGTCGTCCACATCCAGTTTTTCTTTGGACAGGAACTCGGATATCCCGGTTTCCATGTCGGAAAAAAGTTCAGCGATTTTCTTCCAGAGTTGTCTTTCCATTTATCCCTTCCTTTTCAATCCTGTATCAGGATGAAAGATATTTGATCTTCGTCTCCACCACGGCCTGGGACATCCAGCAGTCCAGCATCCATTCCAGCTGACGGGAAAAGGCTTTGATCATGGGCCTGACATAGGCGGAAGTTTTTTGAAACTGCAGGTGGTAAATATACTTCAGGGAACTGCCAGAAGCGGACTGCACACGCGCCTCTTCGACTTCAACCCCCTTGAAAAGCCGTTGAATCTGTTTGAAACTCCCCTTGAACACACTGCCCTGGACCCGAAGCAGGGTCATGATGTCATCAAAATCAAACCGGGACTTGTGGCGCAGGGAGAGCAGATAGATAAATACATCCATCTCTTCCTGGAAGACATTGTTCGCATGTCCCACCATATTATCACGCTTGTGCCATTTAATGCCTGGGACATGGCGGGAGTACGCCTTGGTTGTGATCCGCCGGTTCAGCCGGTCGGAAAATGCGGGCTGGATCCAGTTGGCATCCACCACGATGGTGACCGGATCTGCAAAGGCCTCCGGATAGTGCAGGTTGATGGCATGGTTCTTTTTGCCCGACGCCTGGGGATACTCCACCTCATATGAGCCCTCACCGCCTGCAAGCACCCCCGGACGCAGGGCAGTGGTTGAACCGTCAGCCACCTTGTATACTCCGACGATTTCCTGGAGTTCGTACCTGGCCTCCTTTTCAGGGTGATAAATGGGAAGCCGCTCCCGGGTACCGTCATAAAGGATGGGTTCTGCAGCCGCCTTTTTCAGGTTCTCCACAGGCACGGCAAAGGGAACAAAGATATCCTTGTTCACCACCAGCTTGGCCGGCCAGTGTTCAGACAGGTCCAGGCAGATGGTGAACTGTTTCCAGGTTTTCGACATCTCCGGCACATCAATGTGCATGAAAAGATCCTGGGATGGAAAATGGAAATAAAACCGGGACTCCTGTATGGGATGCATCAGGGGTTCGGTTTTCGCCTTGCTGCTCTTTTCACTCTTATTTCCGAAACTGACCGTGCACGGCGTCCCCCGGGTTTCTTCATCCACCCGCTCGTCAAAGGTGATGAATGCGGATTTTACATGGGTCTTTAAATTATCCCAGACATAAAGGGAGTTCTGGTAGTCGTTCAGATAGTCAATGTGAAGGGACAGCCGTTCGATTTCATCCCTGCGCTTGTACATGGAACCGAACCGGATCATCAGACGGTACCCCTTGGTGGGCAGCAGGATGAGTTTGGCCCCCACCTGCTTGATGGGCAGGATTCTTAAATCCTCCATGGTCCGGTAAAGGGCGGAATCGCCCTTGTCCGTCTTCAGGACAAACTCGGTCCCCCGGGGAAATTCCGCTTTATCCTGGAGGTGGCCGGTAATCTCAGCCTGTAAAATACCCATGGAGGGAATCGGGGAGAGCAGAAAAGAAAAAATCTGCTGAAACAGGCGGAGTCTGGCCGAGGTAATATTTTTGGTACCTGCGATGTGGGTTCTGGCTGAAAAAAAGGCCATGGCCTCGATCAGCCGTCTGACATCCGGATCTTCCCTTTCCAAAGAAAGCCCGGTGTGTTCAGAGGCGTAGTTGATCCGGAAGTTATCCAGATCGTTCATGGCCTCCAGAAAGGCTTTGTAGAGTTTGTCGTTGTAGTCCATTAACCGATATTAACCATGCTGCCGCTGATAGAACATGTGGAGGAGCTTTCAAGACTGGCGGTGCTGCCCGAAAGACTCAGGGTACCGTCGGCGTCAACACTCACCGAGGAACCTTCGATACTTGTGCCGGAAGATCCGGAAATACTGGCGTTGGACCCGGCATCCAGGGAGACGTTGGAATCTGCGCTGCCGCTGATGTTGGTGCCTGAAATAGAGACATCCCCGTCAGAGCCCGTCACGGTCACGTCACTGCCGGTGAGGCTCATGGAGGAATCTGAACTGCCGGTTAATTTTGCAGAAGAGGTCAAAGACATGTCGTCCGTGGACGAGACGCTGAACTTGGCTTCGCTTTCAAAGGTGGTGTCATCGGAGGATGAACAGGAGATGGTTTCGGCATCCACCACAAAATCCTTGCAGGAAATGGTGATACTCTCCGAGGTCTGGGTAATGGTGCTGGTCTCGTCACTGCCGGCACAGGTGGTGGTAATATTGGTACCGTCAAACACCATGGTCTGGGTGATACCGTCATCGTCATTTTCAACCGTAACTGTCACACCGTCGGTTTTATGCAGTTCTATTTTACATACTAGACTCATGGCAATCGCTCCGCCTTAATTAATGAGAAAGGAGTTCATGATCGAATCAAAAACCATGTTCAAGGACCTTTTTTCATCTTTGAGCACGCACCTGATTTTAAAAGACAGCTGGAACAAGGATTTGGAATCCACACTTTCGATTTCCTGGACCGTCAGCCGCGGCTCGTAGGTCTCAATATTTTTGACCACCTCCTGCATAACGATCCTGATAATTCCCTCCTTGTTGTTGAACTCATTTAAATCCCTGATGCCGAAATCTTCCAGCAGGCTGCCGTAATTCTTTTTGGTATTGAGGATATTATTCAGGTTCAAAATGATATCCTCATAGGTATCCGTGGACAATTTTCGTTTTTCCGACGGGATAAATTTGTTCATAAATGCCATGGCAGCCCCCCCTATCTCCAATAGAGGAAACACTCGACGCCCTCAAGCTGGGAGCGTTTGTAAAAGGATAAAGACAGGTCCCTCAAGGCATAATCCCACTCCTCTCCTTCCACAATTTTAAAGAACTCCACTTCTGCTCCGAATGAATGCTGGAACGGCGGGCGTTGCACCTTTTTGAGCGGGAGGCCGGGCAGTGAAATCCGGTGAATCATGGAAATCCTGGACATGCTTCCCAGTTTCAGGTCAGACAGGTCCAGCTGATCTCCCACATGGGCCTTCTGGATGAGAAAATAAGCTTCCTGGGCGGAACGGACCTCCGGGGGCAGATTCAAATGAAAAATCCCGTCCTTATATTCAAAGGAAAGGTAGGGAGACTTGGACTCCATCATCTTCATCTGCTGGATCAGAGGATTGGCAAGCCGGTTGAGGCACACCGCAAGTTGGTCATGTTTATATACCTGGGTGGCGTTCTCCGGAATCATTCTTTTGTAGTAACAGATTTCGGTGTAAAAATCGTTGAGCGCCTCGTAAAGCATATAGGGATGGCAGTGGATCTGGGCCTTGATATTTGCCAGAAGCCGCTGCATCTTCAAGCTGCCCTTCATGCAGGATTTGATGCTCATCAGGGCATCCCCGCTCAGGTAACCGGAGGCCTCCATGGCCAGGTTGTAGTGGAAAAACTCTAAAACGTCGATGAGTTCATCCAGCTTTTTTGTGAAAAACGGAGTGGTCCCCATCTGGAGCAAGGGGGGAATATAATCATCTGACAGGCCCCAGACATCGTCCGGACTCTTTTCAAATACGGCCAGCTTTATGGATTCATATACCCCTTGTGTACTCTGTTCGGAAGAGAGCACCAAATCGTAATACTCTTTGGGAATCTCCGGTGCACTGTCCTGCCAGCCGTCGGTCTCGTCTTCCTTGCGCCGTTTTCCCTTTACAAAATGGCAGTACACCGACACC
Source organism: uncultured Desulfobacteraceae bacterium (assembly GCA_913041495.1). Lineage (GTDB taxonomy): Bacteria > Desulfobacterota > Desulfobacteria > Desulfobacterales > Desulfobacteraceae > Desulfobacter. The sequence goes on from CAJWHT010000286.1 coordinate 4,701, forward strand.
TTGGTACTTCCCACAAGACCCAGGTTTAAGGGAGCAACCCGTGTGTTTTCAGGAATATTCAACTGAATACCCGAGGGCATGACAAGGTTCATCCGACTGATGGACAACACCCCTTCTTGAATCAGGGACGGGTTCCATTCCAGGTGGCTGACCCCGAAAAAGGGCAGGCCCATCGCCTTGAACCGGAGCACGGAGTCCCTGAGTAATGCCTCTTCCTGGGCAACGAAGAACTGCGGCAAAATGCTCTGCCCCATTCTCCAGTGAACCCTTGCCAGTGTATCAACCATTAAGATCCTTGCCTTACATTTATAGATAGGTTTAACAAGATTGCCCCGGGCATGTCGCCCGGGGCACCACAAACAAAGCGGGGTTAGTTAATGGGTACGCCCCATTTTTTCACAAACTTATCCGTATCAGATACCGCCACATGGAGATCCTGCTCGGACTCAGCAGGCATAATGCTGATGTTCAGATGGAAGTTCAAGGGGTTGCGCACTTCCATGGAGGGCTGGGTATCAATGGTGAGCACCAAATCACCGCCGGAGGTTTCAACGAGGCCGGAAAGATCGGTTTCGTTGGCATGGAAGGCTTTGTAATATTTTTTGTTGGCGTTGTCGTATTTGTATACGTTGAACTGGAAGGTGACTTCGG
>CAJWHT010000287.1 GCA_913041495.1 uncultured Desulfobacteraceae bacterium
CACCAGGTAACATAGCATGAGAATTTTAGGAGATTGGTACATAGGAATCTACACCAGAGGTCCTGCGGGCTGGCTTGGATTTTCTTATCCGAATACCGCTTCGTTTGATGGGGTGAATAATATGTGGTCTTTTTTCATTCGTAAGAGAATCCATATAAAGGTGACACTGAATGTGGTGTTATTGGTGTACGATGGTTAGAAAACGGTTGATTATATTTTTTCTGCGCCAGGTCGCCGGGGCATAGAGAAAGGCTTCTTTTTTTTCGTATACCAACTCTATGGTTTTTTTGATTGTGTTCACAGGTTTCTGTGCAACAGCTGTCTCAGGAACATAACCAGAGTTTTTCATGCTGTGAAAACAGATCTCCTCGATTTGTCTGATCTGAGCCTGGGAGAGGTGATGCCGCCATTTATCCACCGAAGCCGAATGGGGCGGGGCCTGCTGCAGCATATATTTTTCGATGAACGGGTCATGTAGACCGGCGAAGGAGAGGATACGTTTCAATTGGTCTTTGGGGTTCCGGACAAATTCTTCATACCTAACCGTTAGGAAACGCTGCCGGTCCCGGGCAAGTTGCCGGGCAATCCTTGCATGGGTGTCACAATAGAACGCCGCATAGGCAAGCCGTCTTCCCTTGAATCGTCGAATCTGGGAGGCGACGACTGCCCTGGGGTCACGTATGAGTAATATGAACCGGGCATTGGGCCAGAGGGCAAGGATGTCCGGACAGAGTTCCGCCCTCAGCATTTTGTTTCCAAACCCCTTTAACGGTGAAGGGCAAGATAATTCGCATATATCCCGAATCAGTTGCGGAAAAGAGCCGTGCATCTGGTATCTGTCTGAAAGAGTGTGGCGTTTGCCGTCTATGGTCCGGCAAAGCCAGAGATTTTGGTCTTCCTCTTTTTCCATGGCGGCAATCGTATCCAGAAATCTGTGGATACTTTCGTCTGAAAGCGGTGGATTATGATCCTTATATATCCGGAACCCCTCGGTGGGAAGCCGGCTTTCATAGGTCATCCTGATTCCGGGATGCCGGTTCATCAACCGGTGCAGATATGAGGTGCCGCTTCTGGCAGCCCCAACAATGAACAGGGGTGCCGGATCATTGGACATGGCGACCGGCCTGCGAAAGGGTGATATTATCAATGAACAAATCTGTGCTTTGGTTCTGTTCGCTGGCCAGCAGGATAAGGGAAACGGACATCGCGGTCTGGGGGACAGTTACTTCAGTACTGACGGTTTTCCATTGTTTTGCCTGGGGACTGCCCTTTTGGATGGTTTCCGCCTGGGCGGTGTTTGCTGTAAAGGCAAGGCTTACGGGTAGTTCCGCAAGTATCCGTGATGGCAGTTCTCCGGTCTTCACCATGGAAAGCACCGGTGTGTCGCCTGTTTTGAGGCGCTTGGCATAGACATCGTAGCTCAGGATGACCTGTTTGCCCCGGATGCGGGACATGGCCCAGGGGGCCAGCCTGCCGGACAGGAATGTGACGGGCCCTTTTTTATTTCCCTTGAGTCCGGGGTGATTGAACTTATCCCCTTTTAATTGGATGTGCAGGGCCTTTCCGTTTTTGCCCGGTGCCTTAGTTATGGAAAGTATCAGCGGATCGGTAGGGCCAGGGTAGCCTAAGTTCCGCAAGTTCCAGTGGACCGGTCTGCCGTCGGCATGAAGGTTTTCAAAACCGCCGTTGAGAACCAGGGTGGTTCGGTCTTTTTCCAGGGCGTCTGCCGCCACAGGATCTTTGTAAGCCAGAAAGGCATTGCCGAAAAGTGAGAGGTAGAATTCAGGAGGGTCATGGGGATTAATCGTGAGTGAATGATAGGTGCCCTGAAAACGTTTGAGCCCCTCCCAGTCAACCTGTTGCCAGGTGTTTCCGCTGTCTGTGGTTCGGAATACGCCGGCACGGTTGACGGCCGCGTAAACGATAGACGGCATCACGGGATTGATGGCAACCGATGCAGGGGTTACGTCGGGTTTGTCCGGATGGTCTGCAAATATACGGTTCACGCCAAGCACCAGTTTCCAGCTCCCACCGCCGTCCGTGGTGCGGTAGATACCGCCCTGCTTCACAAAGGATTCTGCCTTTGATTTGGCGTCACCCTGCACCACGGCCGCATAGGCAATCTGGGGATCTTCAGGGTGGGCAGCCACCTGTACGGCGCCGGCAAGCTCGACTCCGCCGGCCTTTTTCCAGGTGTTACCGTGATCTGTTGATTTGAATATGCCGCCCCGGGTTAAGCTACCGTCTACCGCTTTTTTCAGCGTTTTGGCCGGGCGTTTCCCCCCTTCACTGGAGGCTGCGGCGTAGAGGGTGTCCGGGTGGTCCCGGCAGGCATCCAGGTTCATCAGCGGGAAGGTCAGGGGGCTGGTGCCGGATTCGGCCAGGGGGACAAAGGTCTTTCCGCTGTCCTCGGAGCGGTAAACCCCGGCTTTGGGAAAACGGCCGTGTTCAAGGCTATTCACCGCAACGATCAATTCCCTTTTTCCATATCCCTTGCCGGGGAAAACCAACATATCCGGGATAATGCCGTCGGGCAGCCCGGATTGATCCGGAAATGTTGGTGTCCATTGCCGGCCGTCTGTGGTGGTGGTGAACAACATGCCGCATACGCTCGTCTTTCCCCCTTTTCCGGACATGCCGTAAAACTGGGTGGAGGGAAAATCCGGGTCTGCTGCAAAGGCCATGCAGGACCCCGAGGTATTGAGCATCTGACGGCTCCAATAGGCAAGGTCGTAAAGGTCCGGATACTGGCTGCTCCACAGGGATATCACGCTTTTACCCCTGTCAGGGCTCAGCATCAGTCCTGTATCGGAAAAGCCCAGGTAAACCCGGTTGGGGTTGATGGTGTCCCAGAACGCCCGGTAGGATGTGAGAAGCGTCAGTCCGCGACCTTCCCAGGCCGCGGTGTCTGTGTGGTGCCGGGTGGCGGCAAATTGCCAGGTGACCCCGCCGTCACGGCTATGGTACATATCCCCTAATATAATATGGTCCGGGTTTTTGGGATGGATGAAAAGGTAGTCCCGCTGAAACTTGTATCGGTGGCGGTAATCCCTGGGAACGTTTCCCTGGTATTGCTCATTTTGCGTCAACAGGCGCCGGGTCAAAAGTTCCCAGGAACGCCCCCTGTCTTTTGTTCTGAAAAGTCCTGTTCTGCCGTGGGAAAAGCACCAGAGCCAGCCGGGTTTGTCCGGATGGGTTTTGAGCAATGTCACAGGATGCCCGGGGGCGGGGATTTGGTTCCATTTGCCGGTATTTAGCTCCAGACCGTGGATACGGTCGTTGGCCGTACCTGCCCAGAGAGTTCCGGTTTTCTTATCCAGTGCCAGGGTGAGCACTGCCGCGTCCGGACTGCCGGGGGACTTGGACCAGGCCGGAGCCGACAGCCGGCGTTCAAATATCCCTTTCGTGGTGGCAAGGAAGAGGCGGGATTCCTTTCCGTCGGTGACTGAAAGCATGGGGGTGCGTGCAGAAAGATTCTTCTTTTGTTTCGGCAGAGACTGGATATCAAGGCCCTGGCTGAAATTTTGGAATGTGGTCCCGCCGTCCCTGCTGAGGAAGATCCCTTTTTTTTCGATGAGCCATACCAGGGTATCCAGTGATCCGGGGATCACCATAGCTGCAACGGTTTTGTCTGCAATATCTTTGGTGTGTCGGACCAAGGTCCAGGTTTGACCGTCATCTGAAGTGATATAAAGTCCTTTTCCCTGGACGCCTGTAAAACCGGCATACCAGATCCCGGATTTCTCAGGATGGGGCACCAGAACATCGATGGTGGGATGGCCGTCCGGTGCCACCGGGGTGTAAGTCATGCCGCCGTCAACGCTTTTGAGCAGGCTTCTGCCCATATCCGAACTTACAAGCAGGGTGCCTGAGACCGGGTGCATATTGAATTCCAGGGTTCCGCCTGATCCGCCGGGGTCCACTTGCCGCCAGACACCTTCCTGAACCGGCAGCATTCCGGTAGCACCGGTGACGGGTGCCGTCAGGCAAAGAATGCAAATGAATAAGAAAAGCCGTTTACCCATGCTTTCCACCTGCCTTTCTCAGTGCAAGGATTTCCCTGAAGCCATCAAGAATTCCTTTCACCCGCTGTACTTCACTCCGGTCAAAAGACACTGCCATGATCAAGCTGCGTTTTAGAAGATAGCCGGCCATGGCGTAACAGAACCAGAACCCGCTGAATTTGTTTTTGACATTGCACCGGGTCAGGAATCCGTATTTGGACATTACCTTTGCCTTGGCTTTCTGGTACTTCTGATAGCGCATCACGGGAGATTCATAGTGGTGAAGCCGGGCGTCCGGGGTGGAAACCAGGATATGATCCCGTGATACCCGGTAGGAAAATTCCTTGTCCTCCCCCAGGCCATACCCTTGAAAATCCTCTGAGAACCTGTGGGTTTCGAACACGTTTCGCCGGAATGAAAAGGAGGCGCCACCCAAGAATTCCACCGGGGCCAGACGGGTTTTCAGTACTGGGTTCCCCATATTGGTGGAAAAGCAGGAGGCAAGGAAATAGCCTTTTCTAAATCCGGTCATGCAGAACATCACATCGTAAATAAACCAGAGTTTGGTAATCGGTGTGTTCTTTTGGGTGAGCACTTCGCCGCCACCCATGCCGGATACCTGGGGAAGGGCTTTATAAACGGCGATGGAGCGTTCCATAAAATCGGGAAACAGGGCTACGTCATCGTCAAAGAAGAAGATGAGATCGCACGAAGCATGGCTGACCCCAAGGTTTCTGGACCGTGTCAGACCCCGTTGACCGGGTGGCTTTTTCAGGTAGATGTAGCGGATACCGGCACGCAGAGCCCGGCTTCTCAGGGGCGGATCAACAAGGTCGCCGTCATCAACAATGATGATTTCTTCGGGGGGCATGGTTTGACGGATGACGGAATCAACGGCCACTTCAAGGTCCCGCGGACGATTGTAGGTGGCGATGATTACAGTTGCGGTAGGCTGTTCATCCGAATTAACGGCCATGGGCCGTCTATGAATGCTATTCGGCGTGCCCACAACAAACCATGAAAGAATTCAGCGAGTTATT
>CAJWHT010000288.1 GCA_913041495.1 uncultured Desulfobacteraceae bacterium
TTTCTAACTAGGCGGGGATGAGCCCATTATTTTTATAAATGCGCTTGTTTTGGGTTTAGTCATATCGTTGACGGATTCTCTCCGGAATCTCTGGCGGCGACGTCTGCGGCACAGCCCGCCCGGCCTATTTTTATTGTCGGAATGCCGCGGTCCGGAACCACGCTGGTGGAACAGATTCTTTGCGCCCATTCCAAGGTTCAGGGTGCGGGAGAGCTCGGTGACATCTCCATTATGGTTTCCGAGTTTAACGCAGAAGGGGATTATCCTGCAGGTGTCTCCAGCCTGAATCAGGCCGGGCGGAAAAAACTTCGTGACCGTTACGAGGCTGCGCTGGAATTCCATTGTTCGGGGGCGGAACGGGTTGTGGACAAGATGCCTCGGAATTTTATGCATCTGGGCTTGATACATACGATCTATCCCGATGCGGTAATCCTGCATTGCACACGCAATGCTATGGCCACCTGTTTTTCTACTTTTGTTACCAACTTTGCAGTGCCTTCGGTGGCTGACAGTGACCTGACATCCATCGGGCGTTCATATCTCGGTTATACCGAGATGATGGCAAAATGGGAAACGCTGTTGCCACAGGGCCGTTTGATCGAGGTGGTTTATGAAGAGCTGATTGCCGAGCCTGAAGACCAAATAAGGCGCTTAATCAAGCTGTGCGGTTTGGACTGGGAACCGAGTTGTCTTGAATTTCACCGGGTGAAGCGGCCGGTGCGCACCGCCAGCGCAGTACAGGTGCGCCGGCCTATCTCCGGAGACAAACGCAGACACTGGCAACACTACGAAGGCCATCTCGCCCCCCTGGCTGATACGCTGGGCAACTTGACAGATTAGATCAGGTGTATGATCCCATGAAAAAAAGAATCGCCTAATGCACCCATACCATTCTGGTTGTCATACTTTGCCTCCGAGCAAGGAAATGCTTGCCCGACAATTGTGGCAGGTAAAATACGCAGAAGGCTTAAAAAAGCGTTCATCCCTTCGGATACATTTACCGGGAGTTGGTGCTTGAAAGATACCGGCCCGTGTAAAAAAACATTTTCAGTGGACCTGTTTGGGATGGATAAAATTGTCCGTGGAATCCGTGAACGATTACAAGACATATCAATCGCTGTAATAACGATCCCCGGACTTTTTTCCACAGATCGCCTCACTTCACCGGATGCGATTGAAAAGGGATATGTCACGGTGTTTTCTGATAATCTTGCAGCCTGGGCGTTATAACCCGGCAGCAGGGGGCCAGAGTTGTCGAGCTTATTTGTTCTGGGCAATTGATCATTTTTAATCCAATCTTTTTTTCACGGGTTCTATATCCGTAAACCATCTGAAAAACCAAAAATAAGGCCTGAAAAGAAAATAAAAGAGAAAGTATCGATCCGGGAGGTTAATGTACAGGAAATCGGATGGGAAAATAACGTTTCTGAGAAATTGAGCCTGCTGGGAGATGGTGTCAGAAAGATAAAGCCTTCCAAGATGTAGTTTGATTTTTGGAAGAATTCCTTTATTGAAAAACTTGTAATCATTCTCGCAGATAAAAGTATTGGCAAGCCGGGTCAAAAATAGCGATCTTGAGTTCGGCGTAAAGATCGGCTCTGAATCGCCAAATGGGCTATGGTCATACCACTTGTTCAAGAGTTGGCGTATCGTATTGCACCCAAGGGCCATACCTAAATGTTTCATCCTGGCATCCAGTTCTAACCAATCCCGGGATGAAAAATTTGCTGTGAGCAGGTAAATATCGTGAAGCCAGAAAAGTCGCCGCCAATTATGGATTTCCCCATGGATGATTTGTAGCGTAAGCATATCCTTTGGATGACATACCGGGTAGGTTTTCTCGCCTATCTTCAATGGTCGTCTGTTTTCCCAGAGTTGATCGAATTCTAGTGATGGTATTTTTACATCAAAAGGCCGCCAATGGAGTTCAACCTTTATCCCTGTGTTTTTGTTTTCAAGCAAAATATGGTGGGCAGTATTAAGATAATATTCGAATTGTTTCACAGAGGTTTTCCGATACACCTGAATATGCTTATAGTCCAAAGATTTCAGAATTATTAGGGCATCAAGAAGTTGAGTTTTGGGTAGCAGGATATCAAGGTCATTGCAGCTTCTTGTGAGGAAGTCTCCGTATATCTGATACCCGAGAATCGGTCCTTTAATTGGTAATGCCTGTATGCCATCTTTTGCCAGTGTATTTAATATATTTAGCAGTTCTCTTATTTTTTTCATCAGGGAAATAGTATTTGCTTTATACTTCTTTCGAAGTTGAAACCAGGCTTCATAAGGTATCCACGGCGGGTTGACTTGTTTCAAGCTTTTAAAAACCGGTCCAATGACGCGATGCCTGTTATTGGCCAAGTCCAGAAAATGAGTCCAGTCGAATTCTTCGGTTATCAGGAATGGCATTTGAGTTGCTGATGATTGTTCAGAATGGGAGTGTGCTAAGCACCAAGTCAACAATCTCAACTCAATGGAGATGGTCTTGGACATCACAGATTGCTGCATCTGTCGAACTCCTTTGGGATAAAGAATAATATGTCGTTTCCAATGCTTTTTATGGGCGGATTCGAATTAAAAGAAAGTGGAAACGACAGTGTAATATTGTAGCTGATGGTCTCCGGTCACAATTTGCTGTCCGGTTCTCACCCAAGCGTGTGCTTCAAGATGATTTTTATTTTCTTTTTTCAAACCCAAGTATAATGTGTTTTCGGTTTGCCGCCGATCTAACATTTTTTTTGCAGTAATGGCCTGGACAAGGCATTTACATTCCCATGGGAGGTGGCAGCTCATGGTGTGTATGCTTTTTGAGATTAGACGGATTTCTTCAATGTTACCTACATCATTGAAAGGAGATTCCTTCATATGTTTGCCAAGGAGTTTTGCGATAAACCGAAAAGGGAAAAAGAGAATAACAATTTTACTTATTGCAAGACCGAGCGTTGCCTCAAGATACAAAAACTGTTCTTTCATAGGCTTGCGGGAAAACGATTTCAGCAGATGTATCCCATGTTTTATTTGTGATTTCGGTTTGATCATTCAAGAAATGATATGGAAAAAAAATTCAAAACACAAGGGGCGGACCTTTATTGCCATCTTGAAATTGTGACTGAATGCCGTGAATTATTGGACGAAACACGGAGAAGGTGCTAAATAGCCAGTAGGTTAACCAAACTGTATAAAGTGTGGTTTCGAATTGGGTGACAATATGAAAGTGAGCAGCTAAGGAAATTTGATGGAAAGGGTATTACTGATTTCAGCCTCCGGTGCCATGGGGGGGCTGTTCTTTTTGTGGTTTTCCAGGGCGGTGCGGCAGCAGGCGATGAAGGATTTTATCTTTGCCCATCAATGGTTGATGTTCCCCAATGCTATCTGTTATTGGCGGACGGCGCTGGCGGCTCTTGGGTTTGTCCTTTACTTTTTCTCTTCATTTCAGGCCGTGGCCATCGTGATTTTTACGTTTGCCGCCATCCTTGATGGTGTGGACGGGGTCGTGGCGCGGGGATGTAATTTGGTCTCTAAATGGGGGGAGTGGCTGGACCCGGTATGCGACAAGTTTACCTATCTGCCGCCCATGGTGGGATTTGCCTATACTGGTATATTGTCGGTGGATCTGGTGTGGATTTTCGTGGTCATTGAGTTGACCGGACAGTTTTTTGCCAGGAAAATCTTGTCCTGGATGAAGGTGTCGGGGGCAGCCAATAATTTTGGGAAGATCAAGGCCATCATCTGTTTTGCCCTGGTGATTCTCTGTGCTTTGATGGATGCCAATCCCGGCATGATCAACATCGCCGACGGGGTGTTGACGGGATGTATTATCCTATCTGCTGCCTCCATGGCGTTTAAGTTTATTCCCAACCGCCTATACGCTGATATTTTGTCCATGTTGAATTTCTGCTGCGGTGTTAGCGCCCTGATACTGACCTACAACTATTCCTTTGCCTGGGCGATACTGGTGATTATTATGGGCCAGCTTTTTGATCTGTTTGACGGACGGATGGCGCTGAAACACGGGGGAACAAAGTACGGGCCTTATCTGGATGACATTGCTGATTTTGTCAGCTTTGGTCTTGCACCGGCCTATGTGGTTATCCAGAAGGGCGGGGCGGCCTCATGGTTCTTTGCCCTGATTTTTGTGGCCGGTGTGGCATTCCGGCTGATCCGGTTTGTGGCTGTGGATAAAAAACGCACCGATCTGCCGCCTGGAATCTTCAACGGTTTTCCCAGCCCGGCCGGGGCCTTGATCGTTCTCGGCGCTTCGCTGGTGTCTAACCCGGCCTGGCTGTGGTTTTTTACGGGGCTGTCCACTGTATTGATGGTCAGTCATATCCGGTTTGCCCATTTTGGCAGGGTGATTCTCAAGAAAATTCCTAAGCCCTTGTTCTTTTTGATGTCAGCGACCATCATTGTGGCCCTGGCATACCTGCTGAAAACCAAGAATGCCCAGATGTTCGGTTATATGATCTTGTGTTCGGCCGGCATGTATATCATAGCCGGCCGGATGTGGTACCGCCAGCAGTAATGCCGTGACACACAGACGCACATCCGTTCGGAAATGATTCGAGGTTCAGCGTCTGGGCAGATGCGGGATCATGATGTCAAAAAAGCGGTCTATTTCTGATTCGGTCACTACCAGCGGGGGCATGAGACGTACGGATTTGGGTTTCGGGGCATTGATGATCAGGCCGTCCTTAAGGCAGGCTGAAACCAGATCCGTTCCAGAGGTCCTTTCCAGGTCAAAGGCGATGAGAAGTCCCATACCCCTGACGTTGGTAATTGCGTGGGTTGTGCATAGATCTGCCAGTCGATTCTGGATTTTTTCTCCCATCTTTTCAACATGGGCGGGTATGTTTTTCTCAAGTATTTCGTTGAGCACGGCAAGACCTGCGGCCATGGCCAGGGGCTGTCCCGTATAGGTGCCGCCCTGGTCGCCTGGCGCGAATATGTCAAGGTCTTCCCTGGCCAGCATGGCGGAAAGCGGAAAACCGCCGCCGATGCCTTTGCCTAAGGTCATGATATCGGGAGCTACCCC
>CAJWHT010000289.1 GCA_913041495.1 uncultured Desulfobacteraceae bacterium
CGCGCGGGAAGCGGTCGAGCAGCTCGCTCCCGAAGCGGCCTCCGCCGCAGCCGAGGTCGAGGACCCGCCCCGCGAAGTCGGGTCCCAGCACGCGGGTCAGGTAGCGGCCCTTGTCGGCATAGAAGAAGTCGCTGGAGCCCCCCAGCAAGGAGTGAGAGAGCAGCTGCTCGTAGTCGTCTGCGTAGCGGTCGAACTCAGCCACCGCCCCGCCCCTTGCGGATCAGGATCACGCTGCCGCCCACCTTCGCGTAGGACCCATAGGCCTGCAGCGCGTCCCTGATCGGTGAGGGCTCACGCAGGAAGCCGAGCCCCAGCGGGCTCCCCTCCAGGATCACCACGGGCACCTCGCGCTCCTCGAGCCAGCGCGCGATCTCCTCCCGCTGCCCGGGCGGGTTGTAGCCGAGCGAAGGCAGGCACACCCAGTCGATCCGGGGCGCCTCCGCGGCGCGGTAGAAGTAGAGCGGCGCGCCATAGGGCAGCGAGAGCGCGGGGGCGTCCCGTAGCGGGGGCGGGAGCGTCGCCAGCAGCCGCTGGACCCGGGCTCGCTCCTGCTGCACGGCAGCGAGGGGCCGGAGGCGGCAGGTGCCATCATTATGTCCTTCGGTGCCTTTGTGGTGGGCGGTAATTATGTGGTGGGGCTGATCATATTCATTATCCTGGTATTGATCAATTTCATGGTTATCACCAAAGGCTCGGGGCGTATTGCCGAAGTGGCCGCCCGATTCACCTTGGATGCCATGCCCGGCAAGCAGATGGCCATTGATGCCGATCTCAACGCAGGTATGATCGACGAGACGGAAGCGGGGGAACGGCGGGCTGCTATTGCAAGGGAGTCTGAATTTCACGGCGCCATGGACGGTGCCTCCAAGTTTGTCCGGGGGGATGCCGTGGCCGGCATCATCATCACCCTGATCAATATCGGCGGCGGTTTCATTATCGGCGTCGTCCAGCAGGGCATGCCCATGGCCGAGGCACTGACCAACTACACCCTGCTCACGGTGGGGGACGGCCTGGTCTCCCAGATTCCGGCCCTTTTGATCTCAGCGGCCGCAGGCCTCCTGGTCTCCCGGTCCGGGTCTGAAACCAAGATGGGCAAGGAGTTTGCCAAACATCTGCTGTCAAGTTCCACCCCGGTATTTGTGGGATCGGTAATCATCTTTCTCATGGGCTTGATTCCGGGACTGCCCTCCATTCCGTTTATGACCCTGGGGCTGACCATGGGAACGCTTGCCTGGTATTTCATGAGAGACCAGGAGGAAGAGGCGGAAACCGCATTGGTTGAGGCTGAGGCGGAAGAAGAAGCGGCTGCCGGACAGCCCGAAGAAGTAGACCACCTGCTGGCGCTGGACACCATTGAACTGGAGGTGGGATACGGCTTGATTCCCCTGGTGGACAAACAGCAGGACGGTACGCTTCTGGGCAGAATCCGGGCCATCCGCCGGCAGTTTGCCACTGAGATGGGGATTATTGTGCCGCCCATCCATATCCGGGACAACCTGAATCTGAATCCGGCTCAATACCGTTTGATGATCAAAGGCGTGGAAGCGGCAGGTTCGGAGCTTATGGTCAACCATTATCTGGCCATGGACCCCGGTGGGGCTGCCCAGGAAATCCAGGGCATTGAAACGGTTGAGCCCGCCTTTAACCTGCCGGCGCTCTGGATTCCCGTGGACAGGGAAGAAGAGGCGAAGTTTGCCGGATATACGGTTGTGGACAATTCCACGGTTATTGCCACTCACCTGACAGAGATCATCCGGGCCAATGCCCATGACCTTTTGGGACGCCAGGATGTTCAACACCTTCTGGACAACCTTGCCAAGACCAGTCCCAAGGCGGTGGAGGAACTCGTGCCCAACCTGCTGAGTATCGGTGTGGTTCAAAAGGTGCTCCAGAACCTGCTGCGGGAACGGATTTCCATCAGGGACCTTTTGACCATTGTGGAAACCCTGGCGGATTTTGCCCCGGCAGGCAAAGATCCGGACCTGCTCACCGAGTATGTCCGCCAGCGGATTGCCAAAGCCATGCTGGCCCCATACCTGCAGCCGGGCAAAGTGCTTCAGGTCATGACCCTGGACCGGAATCTTGAAGGCATATTGTCCAAGAATATCAAGAGAACCGAGCACGGGGCATACCTGGCTCTTGACCCCATGCTGATCGGTGAAGTGGTTGCCGCGGTTTCAAAAGAGGTGGAAAAACTGATATCCATAAACACCCAGCCCGTACTCATGACCCAGCCGACACTCCGGCGCCATGTGCGTAAATTGGTGGAATCCTCAATGCCCACAGTGTTTGTGGTGTCCCATGCAGAGATTGTCGATGATATTAACCTTCAGGCTGTTGGAAAGGTGAGTTTGAAAAATGAATAAAAAAGTATTCCGGGCAGCCAATATTCAAGAGGCCCTGGCCAATATCAAAGATGAAATGGGTCCGGATGCCATGATCCTGTCCACCCGTAAAATTCCAAAATCCCCGAGAGATCCCTACGGCAGGGCAATGTTTGAGGTGGAGGCCGGGGTTAAAGCCGTGGAATCTTCGGACCCGGCCAGGGAAGATGTGAACCTTGGGGCATTGAAATCAGACATTGCGGAGATCCGGGATATGATCGCCATTGCCGGATTCGGCAGCGGTATGCAGTCGATCTTGTGCAAGCACTTCGAATCGGTGGGGATTCTTTCATCTCTGCTCAGATGCGGGGTCAGTGAGCGGCTGGCTGCAAGCCTGATTGAAGCGGCGGCTGAAGCCATGCCCATGGAGTCTGATCCGGAACAGCGGGTACGGCGTCTGAAAAAGCACGTTATGCAGTTGTGTCTATCCCGGCTGAAAATCAAGGATTACTTTGAACGCAGCAACAGTTCCGGGGTTCCCCATGTGGCTGCCTTTGTGGGACCCACAGGAGTGGGGAAAACCACCACCATTGCCAAACTGGCCGCCTTTTTAACCTTTAACCGGAAAATGAAGGTGGGGCTGATATCCATTGATAATTACAGGATCGGGGCCTTTGAGCAGCTCAAAGCCTACGCCGGTATCATGGGGCTTGTCTGTGTGCCGGCATTCACCGGGGAGGACCTTGCCTGCGCACTGGACAGGATGCGGTCCATGGACATGGTGCTGATAGACACGGCCGGACACAGCCATTACGACAAGGAAAAGATTGATGAGATCCTTGGGCTGATCAAGAACGACTTCAAGATATCCGTTCATTTAACCTTGAGTGTTACTGCTGAATTGATTAATATGAGAGAAGCTGCTGCTGCATTTTCCGTATTTAATCCAGATACCTATGTATTTACGAAAATTGATGAAACCAAACGGTGCGGCAAAATTTTAGACCAGGTCAGCGAGTTTGACATTCCCGTATCTCTGGTCACCAACGGTCAGAAGGTTCCCGAGGATTTGATTGTACCGGACAGGCAGCAGTTGCTGAAACTAATTCTGGGCAAAGGTCCCAAAGGAGATTAGGTGGATCAGGCAAAAGGATTGCGACAGATGGCAAAACACAGCGCCATTGAAAAACACAAGGCAAGCGTGGCATCCCGGAAGAAAACATATCCCAGAGTCATTGCCGTTACCAGCGGCAAGGGCGGCGTGGGTAAAACCAATATCGTGGGCAACATGGCCGTCGCCTTAAGCCGGATGGGCAAACGGGTGGTCATCATTGATGCGGATGTGGGGCTGGCCAATATCGATATTGTGTTTAACCTGAGGCCTGAATACAACATCCGCCACGTGGTCAGCGGTGAGAAAACCCTTGATGAGGTCATGGTGAAAACCAGCCACGGGATCGGTATCCTTCCCGGGGGATCCGGGTTTGCCGATCTTACCCAGTTAAGGGAAGGGGAAAAACTGACCCTACTGGGAGAATTCGAAAGCCTTGCGGATAAAGCCGATGTGATTTTTCTGGACACCGGTGCCGGGATTTCTTCAAATGTGCTTTACTTCAACGCTGCTTCAGACCAGTGCCTGGTGGTGGCCACCACCGAACCCACCTCCATCACCGATGCCTATGCCTTGATGAAGGTTATGTCCCAGGAATACGGCACCCGGCATTTTAAGCTGGTGGTCAACATGGTTGAAAAGGAGGCGGATGCCAAACGGGTATATGCTTCCTTGAGCAATGCCCTTGACAAATTCCTTAAAAATGTGGTGCTTGAATATGCGGGGTGCATCCCCTTTGACATGAATCTGCAGAAAGCCGTTAGAAGCCGGAGTATTCTTTTAGATAAAACACCCGGCACCCCTGCGGGCAATGCCATGGTCTCCATTGCAGGCAGTCTTGTGAAAGGGGAACTAAAAAATCATTCCCAGGGGAATTTAACTTTTTTTATGAACCGGGTGTTCGAAGCTTTTCAATAACGGCCATGGGCCGCCCAGTTTCTGCCCTATGGGTACGAATGTCATTCGGCGTGTCCACGACAAACTATAAAAGATTTCAGCTGGTTGTCTGGCTCTTTTATATAGACCCGGTTCATTAAAGTCTTTCAATAAACATTGGGGGAACCAACATAAAATTGACTAAAAAAGCGCGGACAAAAGGTAAGAAAGAACGGGAGACCTGGCGGCAGGAAAGCATCGTGGAATATGCATACCTGGTCCGGCATATTGCGTCCCGATTCGCTATGCGGTTGCCGTCCAGTGTCCTTTTTGACGAATTGATTTCCGCCGGATCCTTAGGATTGATTGATGCGGTGGATAAATTTGATCCGGACAAGCATGTGAGTATAAAAACATATGCCCAATACCGGATCAAAGGTGCCATTCTGGATGAGTTGCGAAGCATGGATACCTATTCAAGATCCATGCGTAAGAAGATCCAGGATATCGCCAAAGCGACAAAAAAAATTGAGGATGAAAAGGGGCGTCCTGCAGATGACAGTGAGATTTGCGGGGTCCTGGGGGTAGATCTGGAAACCTATCAGAATATGCTCACGGATATCCATGGTGCCGCCGTTCTCAGTCTGGATGAATTCATAAAGACAAAAAAGAATGATCCCTATT
>CAJWHT010000290.1 GCA_913041495.1 uncultured Desulfobacteraceae bacterium
GCTCCCATTACCGTATCCGCTGCCGTTCCCACCGGCAATGGCCTTTACCGGCGTATGGGAGATCATTCCGTTACCCCGTTTGGCTGCCCCTGTTACCAGCATCAACAGATCATCCACATATTCCTTGAGCTGTTCTGCCTGGGCACTCATTTCCTCGGCCGCGGATGCGGATTCCTCTGCATTTGCAGCGTTTTGCTGGACCACGCGGTCCATCTCGGTGATGGCGGTGTTCACCTGTTCTATGCCCGAAGACTGTTCCTCTGAGGCCAGAGAAATTTCAGACACCAGGGTGCCCACCTTATCTGAGCTTTGGGCCACCCGGGTAAACGCCTCGTTGGTGGCAGCCACTATTTCCGATCCGTCTGTGACCTTTTTAACGGTGCCTTCAATGAGTTCCGCCGTGTCCTTGGCTGCGTCCGCCGCCCGCATGGCAAGATTCCTCACCTCATCGGCCACCACGGCGAAACCTGCGCCGGCTTCCCCGGCCCGGGCCGCTTCTACGGCAGCGTTCAATGCCAGCAGGTTGGTCTGGAATGCGATTTCATCGATGGTTTTGATGATTTTTGAAGTCTCTTCGCTGGCCTTTGAAATATCTGCCATGGACTGGGTGAGACTCCGCATGGAGGCGTTGGCGGAATGAACCACCTGGTTGGCTTCCTTCATCAGGCTATCTGCGTTGGCGGCATTTTTGGCATTCTGCTTGGTCATGGAGGACATTTCTTCCATGGAAGAAGAGGTCTCTTCAATGGATGCCGCCTGCTGGGAGGCGCCTTCAGCCATGGACTGGCTGGAGGATGAGACCTGGCCGGAGGCGGAAGCCACCTGGCCTGCGCCCTCGTTCAGGCCTTCAATGATCCGGTTCACCGGACCGGTGATGCTCCGGGTGATGAAAAAGGCCACCAGAAGTCCCACAACAACCGCCGCAGCCAGGCCGCCGATCATAACGGTGGATGCGGTGGACAGAGAAGATACCGCTTCTTTGGCAATCCGGTCCGTGGCTGACATGCCCGCATCTGCCGTGGCCTTGCAGGCCTCGATGACGGCGCGGCCGGCGTCATCTCTTTTGCCGCCCAGTTCCTGTAAAGATTTCCAGTTGGCCAGGAATGCGGTCATGGCCGTCTTGTAGTCGTTACCGGCTGCTTTGACCTCTTCGATGCGTTTCAGGTCTTCGGGCAGCCGGGTGATTTTTTCCAGGGCGGCGAACTTCTGATCGATTTTCGGGAAGTTGCCTAATGCCTCTGTCATCAGGGCGGGGTCTCTCAACGCCTGGGATTTAAATGCCCCGATCCGGGTGGCATTGCCCAGATCGATGATGTCGTTGACCAGGGTTATTTTTTCGTTTCGTTCCAGCATGTCATGGGTGAGTTTTTCCTGCTGGCCGTGGAGAAAGTCATCGCAGTTTTTCAAATAAATTCCTGCATTCCGGTCCATCTGCGCCCTGAATCCATCCATGACTGCGGCATTGGCAAGGCTGCCCTTTTTAAACTCGGCCAGGAAAGCGGTCATGGCGGTCTTGTAGTTGCCGGCGGCATCGGCAGTGGCACGGATGCGCTCCAGATCTTGTTTATCCCGGGTAATGGCTTTGAGTTCTTCCAAAAGTCCGTCAACCATACCGATGGTGGCGATGGCCTGATCCATGAGGTCGGGCCGGCGCATGGCCTGGGATTTGAAATTCAGGACCCGGGTGGTTGATCCGGTTTCCACCAGGTCGGAGACGAGGCGGATTTTTTTCTGCCGTTCAGACAGGTCTGTTTTTACTTTTTCATTCTGGCCTGAAAGAAAATCCGCACTGTTGGCCATGTATACGGCTGCAGAAGAATCCAGCACCTCACGGTTGGCAGCCAGTTTACCGTTGGTGTCAACCGTTTGCTGTACCAGGGATTCATAATCGGCGACCGCTTTTTTCGCGATCTCAAGCTGGCCTTTGAGTTTTTTCAGGTTCGGAGAGGAAGCTTCCAGGGCCTCTGCCTTTTTCAGGGCCGCATGTACGGCGGCAAGTTCCAGCTGGGCCTGGTCGTAGAATTTTTTTTCTTCGGTAAACCCGTATCCGCGCATTTCATACATAACGCGGTTGGCCGCCCCCCGCAGTTCCACCGCCACATCCACTTCCGGGACGTATTCATGGGCCAATATGGTGCTTTGGCTTTCCACGGTGTTCATGTTCCATATGGCCATGGCCCCTAATGCGCAGGAAATGAGAATCAGCAATCCGAATCCCAGTGCAATTTTAAAACCTAATCCAAGACGTTTCATCAATACCTCCTTATGTCAAAAAATCATGGGGCTGCACCGGTCTGGGTCAGGCCACCTGTTTGATTTCTGTCAATTCGTTAAAGGACAGCACCTGGTCTATGTTTAAAAGGATTTTAACCCCGCTGTCGGTTTTGGCCATACCCAGGATGAAATCATGTTTGAACCGCCGGCTGCCAAATGACGGGGGAGGTTCAATTTCCTCTTTTTTGATATTGAGCACCTCGGATACACTGTCCACGACGATACCGATGAGGACGGTTTCCGCTTCGGAATCGATCTCAACCACAATAATGCAGGTCCGTTCGGTATAGGAGAGGGCGGGCATGGCAAATTTGGCCCTCAGATCTACCACCGGAATCACTTTTCCCCTCAGGTTGATCACCCCTTTGACAAAGGCCGGGGTTCTGGGAATCGGTGTAACCGGCATCATGCCGATGATTTCTTTCGCCTTGAGAATGCCGATGCCGTATTCTTCTTTGGCCAGGGAAAAGGTCAGGTACTTCCCTGTGGTGATTGTAACGGCGGCCACTGCCGAGTCAATGGTATCTGCATTGTCCGTCATAAATCCCTCCATGGTTATTGTTCCGAGAGTTTTTTTGCTGTAAACGATCAGGTGCGGAGAATGGGTGATAGATGTCATCTGCCGCTCCCTCATCTTCTTTTTTTAGGCGTTTCGATACATGATTACAAGTTGTATGCCAGGATGCAAAAAGAAATCAGTTGTTTTGAAATAACGTTTTAATACAGTGGGTTATTGGGCGTGTCGGGTGGGCGTAAAAAATGCTTTGGCCGGTGCTGTATCGCAAATGATACCCACCCGTCTCGAAATCGAGACGGGTGGCGAAGGCAAAGATACGTGCCGGTATCCGATGGGAGAGTCCAAAACGCGTGGCCATGCCTCGCATCCGGCGTCAGTGGACACGGTATTTTTTAAGTTTTCTGTAAAGAACGGCCCGTGAGATGCCTGAAATATGGCACAACTGAGGGATATCCCCGTTGACTCTGGCATAAAGGGTTTCAAGGTAGGCTTTCTCGGTTTTTTCCAGCACATCTTTTAATTTTTCATCCCGTGTAAAAAGGGGTGTTTCGCAGATGTCGGATTGGGGGGCGGCTGCCGGAGTATTTGCCATCCGGGTTACCTTGGAACGGATGGATTGGGGGAGATGATAGGCAAAGAGGACATCCTCCTGAAAAGTTGAAGCCACACACACGTCAATGGTATTCACCAGTTCCCGGGCATTACCGGGCCAGTCGTAGTGCTGGAGCGTCTCCTCAAAATCCTGGGAAAATTCCTTGGGCGGCACCTGGTTCTGGCGGCAGAACTGGTCTGTATAATGCCGGGCAATGTCGAGAATATCACTGGTTCTTTCCCTTAGGGGCGGAAGGGGCAGGGTAAATGAATTCAGGCGGAAAAGCAGGTCCCTTCTGAACCGTCCCCGGGAAACCATGGCGTCAAGATCCTTGTTGGTGGCCGAAATAACCCTGAAATCGCTGTGGATCTCCTTGCTGCTGCCCACAGGCCTGAATTTTTTTTCCTGAAGCATGCGCAGGAAAGATGACTGGATGGATTCGGGCAGTTCTCCGACTTCATCTAAAAACAAGGTGCCGCCGTCCGCCAGCTTGGCCAGGCCGTGCCGTTTGCGGTCTGCCCCTGTGAACGCCCCTTTTTCATGACCGAACAAGACGCTTTCAATGAGATTGTCGGTAAGCACGCTGCAGTCCACCACAATAATATCATGGTCCTTTCGCCGGCTGTTCCGGTGGATGGCTTTGGCAAACAATTCTTTGCCCGTGCCGGTTTCTCCGGTGATCAATACATTGGCATCTGATCCGGCGATGCGTGCGGCCTGGCCAAGGCAGTCCCGGATGCGTTTTCCGGACCCGATGATCTGGCTGTCGTCGAATTTAGGCAGTTGCTCGGACTGCCGTTTTTGCTCCTGATACTGGAGGGCTCTAAGGATCTGAAGCTCCACATTCTTGGGCGATGCGGGTTTCCGTATGTAATCCCAGGCACCGCTTTCAATGGCCAGGGCCGCGCCATCGGGGTCTGAATAGGCCGTCATGATGATCACCTGGGGCGGCGGGTCTGTTTCCATAAGGATTTCTATGGCATCCAGGCCGTTGCCGTCCGGCAGGCGGACGTCCAGAAGGATGATGTCGTAGCGGGTGGTGGCGGCTTTTTCCATCCCCTGGGTCAAAGTCAGGCTGTGGTCCGCTTCCAATCCCATTTTTTCCACGAGTCTGGACAGGGTGTGAATCACGCCTTTGTCATCGTCAATGATCATTATCCGCGGTGTCTGGTCCTGTTTCATCGGAAACTCTCTTTGATGGTTTTCAGCAGTGTCTGTTTGTTCACAGGTTTTGTCAGCAGCGCGCTGATGTTGTCTGTAATCTTCCGGGACAGGCGGTTTACCGTATTTTTGCCCGTCAGCAGGATGAACGGAATATCGGGCCGGATAGTCCGTATTTCGAAGCTGAGCCGGTCGCCGGTTATCTCGGGCATGGTCAGGTCCGAGATGACCATATCGTAGCGGTCCGGGGATGAGGCCAGGCTGTCCAGTGCCTCCCGGCTTGATGTGAAGGCGGCCACCCGGTAGCCTGCGCTTGTCAGCTGGGCATTCAGCAGCCGGACAATGGGAGGTTCGTCATCCACCACCAGAATGGTTTCGCCTTTTCCTGCAAGGTTGTGCAGAGCCATTGCCGGCGGCTCATCTGCGGGCGTGGTT
>CAJWHT010000291.1 GCA_913041495.1 uncultured Desulfobacteraceae bacterium
CCATTTAGTTATCTTCTCATAATGTTGAATAAATAATTTAATTTCATTTGGAGTCATTCTTTTTGATTTTTTATTTTTCGATTGATTAGTTTTTTCCTGCTTTAAACGCCATTTAAAAACATTATCAAAAGAAGATGTTTTCAAAAAAACATCGTATCCTCCAGATGGGCGCCGAGTAAGTTTTTGTACTTCGCAGTTGAAACGCGTCAGCTTTTCCAGACCGGCATAGCTAGCAAATGACTGAGCATACCATTTTGAGGTGTTGCGCAAGCTGTAACCATGTGCACAACAACACATGCGAAAATGAGGGAACCATTTGGAAAACAAGTAATATGATGTTGCAACGTCACTTTTGCAGCCCGGATAGTCGTTTGCATTCCACGTGCCGCCGAACGCAGATGCTTTCTCTACGATTGTCGGCGTGAATCCATTCGCAATCAGTTCCACCGCGCATCTGATGCCAGAGAGTCCGCCGCCCACAATCAAAACTTTTTTCACCGGACTGATGCGGACCCCTAAAAGCTTGAGTTTCTCTTCAAGGTTCCGGGTTTCGCAGACAAAGTAGACCAGGTCTCCGGCCTGGGTGCTGTCTTTGCCTCTGGGAACGATGACCTCCCCTTCCCGGATGATGGCGGCCAGCAGCGGCCGGTCATTTCCGAACCGTTTATGGAACTCGGAAAGGGGCAGGCCTGCGATGGGAGATGCATCATCCAGACGGATCCCCACATATTTGACCTTTCCTTCGAGAAAATCTCCGGTGTCCCTGGCTTCGGGCACCTCCATCAGTTTTCGGATGGTTTTCACCACCTCCACCTCGGGATTGATAATGGTGTCGATGCCGGGGGACTCTTTTTTAAGGTTGCTGTGGAAAGGAATCAGTTCTTCGTTCCTCAGCCGGGCCAGCTTGCGGGTCAGCGGGGAAAGCTGGTTTGCCAGCAGGCAGGCCGTGATATTGATTTCATCGCTGTCGGTCACGGCCAGCAGGATGTCCGTATCCCGGATACCGGCTTCGGTCAGAGCGGAAGGGCTGCTGCCCGAACCAACGATAACCTGGACATCCAGGTCTTCTGCGAGCCTGCGGCAGGCCTGGGGATCCTGATCGATGACCACCACGGCTTTGCTTTCATGGGCCAGGCGGCTGGCAATGTTGTATCCCACTTCCCCGGCGCCGATGATGACTATTTTCAAGCGGATTCTCCTCATTTCGAATGCTGCTGAAGGGGGTCTGTCTCCCGCTGTGGGGGGCGATCCCGGACAGGTTTTACTAAATTCGGTCCGGGCTGTCAAATGTCAGGGCATAGGTCGCACGAGAAGAGTTGAAAGGGGCAGTTCCCTGATGAATCCGTGGTGGAATCCGGAACGGCAGGTAAAGACCGGTTCCGGCCGAAGGGAACGTCTTGGATGGATTTATTAGCCCGGCGCGTTGCCGGGGCAAGGTGCTTGGGGCAGAACCGTTATGGGGTATCGTTTTCCGGCTTGTCTGCCAGAAGGGGCTTGCCGAGTTTGGCTTCAATGGCCAGCCTGTCACGGTGTTTCTGGATGCTGGCCTGCTGACGGATGATTTCATTCCGGGTTTTATGGGCCAGAATCGTATGGACCACCAGGTAAAGACCTGCAATTGCCGCAACCCCTAAAATCACCCACTTGAACTCAGACAGGGTCTGGTAGCCGATTTTACCGATGTAGACCAAAAGGTCCGGCACCATCCAGTACAAAAAGGCGATCAGCAGTACCGTGGTGCCAAGGGAGTAGATGTTAAGCCTGCCCAGGGTGGAGAACAGCCGTTCGAAGCGTGTTTCTTCGAAGTCCGATTCCTTTTCCGGATTTTTGGCGGACGTCTTCTTTTTTCGTGCCTGGAACATATCTTCAAACACTTTGATGATAAAGGCCACAAAGAGGATCAGTATCAGCGGGATACAGACGGACAGGGCGATCCAGGCCCTGGTGGGAAATTTATTTTCCTTTTTGATCCGTTTGAGTACAAACCCGTTGTCCTTGAAGTTGTCGATGCCGTAGACGGCTTTGAACTCTTTGAGATGGGTCAGGTTGTATGTGTTTTCATAGATCAAGGTGTTGTCGGGACTGTAGACCCTGACGATGTCCTGGTTAGCGGAAAATGCCAGGCAAACCAGA
The DNA here is from genome assembly GCA_913041495.1 of uncultured Desulfobacteraceae bacterium. Lineage (GTDB taxonomy): Bacteria > Desulfobacterota > Desulfobacteria > Desulfobacterales > Desulfobacteraceae > Desulfobacter. Next base: position 2,134 of record CAJWHT010000291.1, read on the forward strand.
AGAATTCCGAATTCAAGGACGGCAAAGGTCACCAGGATGAACAAAAGTCCCGGTACACGGTTGTTGATCATCCGGTGTAGTTTTTCTTCACTCATGGGCAGGGCCTCTGGGTCGGGAGGGAAGGAAGGGTGTCAGGTGTCATTGGTGCAAAAAAGATCCCCTGCCCGCCGGAATTGGGGCGGACAGGGGAAAAGGGGTTATTCCACAAGATCACAGACCAGGTCGAAAATATCCGCCAGCCTGAGAACGCCGATGACCACGTCCCCGTCCAGAACCAGCAGGGACTGGTGACAGCCAAGTATGAACTGATGGACGGCTTCGGCCATGGGGGCATCATGGGGCACGTACTCTCCCTTGGAGGGCGTGTACATGATCTCTTTCACCCTGCGGCGGGAAGCCTTTTTAACTAGTTCCTCCATGGATTCGTCCCAGAGTTCCAGCTTGTCCACAAGAGAGCTTAAGAACTCCATGTTGAAGCCGAACCGGGACAGGCCGATGCTGCCGGCATCTTCCTTGTGTTCGAACTGGCGGTATTTGGGCTCAAGGGACTTGAGGACATCACGCATACTCAGTTTGCCCACGACATTGTCATTGGCGTCAAGGGCGAGCACGGCACGGTGTTTGTGATTGAGGTCCGATTCCTCCCGGGAGGTCTTCAGGGCCTTGATGGCCTGGGCCAGGGTGGCCTCCTGGGAAATGGTGGCGTAGTCTGACAGCGGGATCATAAAATCCGTGACTTTTTTTGCTTTCATCGTATCCGTTCCTTTCCTAATGTTAGGTTGACAGAATGGGCATTCCCATAAGTCCCCACAGCCATACGGCAAAGCCTGTGACGATCATCAGCAGGATACTTGCCGGAATACCGTAAAGGAAAAATTCCCCGGTGCTAAACTGCTTAGAATCGTAAGCAATGGCGTTGGGGGCCGCACCCACCAAAAGCAGGAAGGGCATACCTGCGACCACCAGGGCGGAGAACAAAATGACTTCCGGTGCCACGCCCAGGTAAGGCGCAATAACCAGGGCCACGGGCAGGGAGATGGCGATGGCCGCTACGTTCATGATGAAGTTGGTCATGATCATCACAAAGAAAGAGATACTCATGACGAAAACAAACCAATGGCTCTCCTGGAACATGGTCAGCCAGTTGATGGCCAGCCATTCGGCAGCGCCGGTCTCCCAGAGGCAGAAGCCGATACTCATTGCCCCGCCAAATAATAATATAATGTTCCAGGGGATGGACTCAAGGTCTTTTATGTCAAGGATTCTGAAAACAAAGAACGAAACGGTGGACATCAGGATGATGGCGTTTTTGTCCAGGGATGCGATGGCCGGGATAAACTGTTTGATGGACATGATGCCGATACAGACAAAGATGATGGTGGCAGCCAGAATTTCGGTGCCGGTGATTTTGCCCATGGCCTTCCCGAGGTTTTTTGCCTTTTCCCTCAACCCTGGGATCTCTTTTTTCTCAGGCTTGAAGAAAATCATGAAAAAGCCCCAGAGCAGGAAGGTCATCAGCCAGCCGATGGGAAACATGTAATAGGAGAGTTCGAAAAAGGACACGTCACGGCCGACGATGTCTTTGAAAAAACCGATGGCCACGGCACCGCGGGCAGCACCCAAAAGGGTGACGATAGAACCGGCACCGGCCACAAAGGCCATCCCCATGAAAAGGCCCTTGCCGAACTTGGTGGGCCCTTCTTCTTCCGTATACATCCCGTAAATGGTCATCAGCAGCGGGAACATGGTGGCTGCCACCGCTGTATGTGCCATGATATGGGTTAAGGCTGCGGTTACCACAAAACAGCCCAGGTATATCATTGAGGTTTTCTCTCCCACGATGGCCAGCATCTTATAGGCCAGGCGTTTGGTGAGCCCTGTCTTGGTAAAGACCATGCCGATGACCAAAGAACCGAAGATAAAGAGAACCGAAGGGGTCATGAAATCTTTGAGGGCTTTTTCCGCGGGGCATACCATGAACAATACCTGCATGGCGCCCAGGGTGAGGCTGGTAACGCCGATGGGTACAACTTCAAACACCCACCAGGTGCCGGCCAATAAGAAAATGGCAATGGCGCCTTTGCCCTGTTGGCTCAATATAAAGTGCTTTCCAGTGGGATCGATGGCGTCCGGCCATTGGGGGGAAAAATTGACAATGGCGAACAAAGTCACCCCTGTCAGAATAAACAGGATCCGCTTCCAGTCAAATCCGCTTGCTTGGCTATTCATCTTAACACACTCTCCTTAGGTAATATTAGATAATATTGTTTTTATCATGAGGGAAATATCCGTCCCTTCAATGTCAAAAATTTGTATTACTTAAGATGGGATTTGAAATTTTGTCAAGCGAAGTCTGGATAAAAAAGAATTGAAAGAGATGTGGTGTGGGCGGTAATCTCTGTGTTTTCAGTAGGTTAATTTGTATTGAAACGTTGGGCTGAATCAGGACGCAATTCTAGTATATGGGACCGCAGGCAGGAGCGCGCCTGTAAACGTACAGATTTTTTGCGCTTGGACCGCTTTACCGTGCGGTCCGGCCTGCCGGTTCTACAAGAGATTTGGCGGCAGGCATCCGTCCTTCCGGATTAGCTGCCGTAGCGCTGGAGAATATCCTTGATTTTTTCTTCGGTTTTTTTCTCAACCAGCAGCATTTTTTCTGCTTTTGCCTGTTTGATTTTTTCAGACAGGGCTTCGATATCAGCAGGTTTTTCAAGGAAATCCGCCGCACCGATCTTCATGGCTTCCACGGTTTTTTCAACGGTGGCATAACCGGTGAGCAAGATGATCTGAAGC
>CAJWHT010000292.1 GCA_913041495.1 uncultured Desulfobacteraceae bacterium
TAACGGTCACGTATTAAATTGCCGGAGTAATAGGCCACCAGGCTGGCATAGGGCTGTCCCCCCTTCTGGGTGGAGAGCACCGCCAGTTTCTGATGGGTGAATAATTGCCGGAGCATAGCAAGGGTCGCATCTGGGGTGGTCATGACATTCCTTTTAAAAAGGGGCTTGTCCGTTCAGGACAGCTTCGGGGTGTACCGCCGGGGTTCTGTGAGCAGCCGGCATCCTGCGGCCCGCACCAGCCCCCGCAGCATCCGGGAAAATACATACTCGTGAAAGGGATATAGCACGTACCAGTAGGATATACCGAATATCCCCCTGGGCAGAAACCGGGAAAAAAGATTCAGTTCGCAAATCCCGTCGTCAACCCGTGTGATGGTAATCTCCAGCAGGGCTTCGCCCGGCATGTTCATCTCCGCGATGAGCAGCAGGCGGTTGGGGGGCTCTATTTCCAGCACCCGCCAAAAGTCCAGGGCATCCCCGAGACGCAGTTCCTTTTCCGACCGCCGTCCCCGGTTCAGGCCCACACCGCCGGAGAAGATGTCCATCACCCCCCGGATCTGCCAGAGCAGGTCCGCCGCATAATACCCGGTATCGCCGCCGATGCCCTGCACCGAAGGCCAGAGGGTCTCAGGGTCGGCCGCCACCCGGGCCTTGTACCCGCATTTGAGCAGCGTGCCGCCGGTATAATCCGAGTCGCCGCAGTGGGTCCACTCGGGATAAACCAGTTCCCCGGCATCGGCCCAGCAGGTATCCACTTGCTCCTGCCGCACCCGGTCCAAAGCCCGGTCAATGGCCTCGGCACAGGGGATCAGTTCCTGCGGGATCAGTTTCTGGATACTGTGTTCCGTACAGACCGTGGGCAGGCTCAGCCCCTCGGCAAGGGGCTGGGCAATGGCTGCCGGTACCGGGGTCACCAGATGGATCCACAGGGAGGACAGTTTTGGAGAGAGCACCGGCACAGGAAACATCATAGGCCTGGGAATACCCGCCCGTGAGGCGTAGATTTTAAACAGCTCCCTGTAGGACACCACATCCGGTCCGCCGATATCAAAGGTGCCCCCCCGGACCTCCGGCACCTCCAGGCAGCCCTGGAGATACCCCAGCACATTGGTAATGGCAATGGGCTGGGTGGGCATACGGACCCAGCGTGGGGTGATCATGACCGGCAGGTGTTCGGCAAGGTATCTTAAAATTTCAAAGCTGGCCGACCCGGAGCCTAAAATCATGGCGGCCCGAAGTACGGTGGCAGGCACTGGGCCTTTCTGAAGAATCCGGCCCACTTCGTTTCTGGAGATCAGGTGTTTGCTGATATTGGGGTGGTCCATCTCCCCCAGGCCCCCCAGGTAGATGATATGGTCCGCCGCTTCTTTCGCCGCTGCCCGGACCATGTTCTCCGCCCCGATCCGGTCCGCCCCGCGATAGGATCCTTTTCGCGAAATCATGGAATGCACCAGGTAATACACCGTGCCGCAGCCCCGCACCGCCCGTTCCAGGGACGCCGGGTCCATGATATCCCCGCGCACCAGTTGTATCTTTGGATGCCGTCCCCAGGGGCGGCCGGCCATTTTTTCCAGGGACCTTCCCATGGCCCGGACCGTATAGCCGGCTTCCAGAAGACGGGGGATAAGACGGCCGGCCACATACCCTGTGGCACCGGTAACCAGGACGGGGGTGTTTTTATCTGTCATGGGTCTCCTCTGTGAATCAAAGGATACGCGGATCGTAAGCCCAGTGGAGCAGGGCCTGGCGTTGTTTGGGCCTGCAGCTTTCGTCTCCGGGGGTGCAGTTTTTCTTTATGGCGCCCACATGGCGGCTGATGCCCTTCCACCGCCGGATCTGCCTTAGGTCTTCCTCCGGCACCCGCCGCCCCATAAAATAGCGGCAGTACCATTGGAACCATCCCCTGGGATCGTCCGGATGGATCCAGCCCATATCCTCCCACATGGCCAGGGACTGGGAGGCCTCCACCTTATAATAGTTCAAGGAAGGGTCCCGCTTTCCCGGGGACAGCCTCGCGTTTTCAAACCAGTCTTCGGGAAATTCCTCCCTGCAGTCGTTCATGTAGCAACCGCCGAAAATACCTAAGGCCAGAAGCTCTTTGGGGGTGAGGGCCGGCTGGAACTCGGGATGAAACTCTTTGCCGACCGGCGCTGTGCATTCATAGGTATATCCCTGCTGCATCTGATCATTGACCGTCACAATTCTGGGCATTGCCGCCTCCTATGGATGATGCGGGGTAAATTCTTGCTTCATCATTGGCGTAAACCCTATAGACTATGGCAAAATATGTCAATCCATCTGTGCTGGGTTTCTATTTTGTTTTCAATTGTCAGGACAGAAAAGACCATTGAAAAGGGGAATGATTGTCTTGAAAAACTGGCGGCCGCAAAGGAGGCTGAATAATGGCAAGCCGGAAGGAATTGGCCTTGGACATTATCAGGTTGACAGACACCGAACATCAGTTGAACAATAGAACCGAAAAACTGGTTCTTCCTCCCACTGATATTCCGAAATTGGGGCGTTTTTGTGTAATAAGAGACCCGCAGGGAATAAACCTGAATCTTATAACGTATGCAGATACCAATAAATGAAGCGGGTGGAAGGAAATACCTTTGGCCCTTGAACAATACGGGTGGACAATGAATACGATTACAATCCGGAATACCACGCCAACCGATCATGAAAGAATTATATCCGCAATGCCCGAATGGTGGGATGGCCGGGATCTTACATCCGCTGTGCATAAGATTTTCTTTATACATTTTTGCAATACGTCATTTATTGCAGAAAAAGAGAAAATGCTTGTGGGTTTTCTGGTGGCTTTCTTCTCTCAGACTGATGGTGATCTGGGATACATTCATTTTGCCGGTGTCCATCCCGGATATCGAAAGGAAGGTATTGGGCGCAGACTGTATAAGAATTTTTTTAATCTGTGCAAGGCAAATGATATCTCCACCGTTACATGTTGCACCTCACCGGTGAATAAGCTTTCAATCGCATTTCATCAACGCATGGGCTTTGAAATTGAACCCGGGGACAGCTCTGTTGATGGCGTGCCGGTTACCATGAATTTTCTTGGAAAAAATGAACCGTTTGTTTTATTCAAAAAAAGAGTTGGCACCTCCCCTGTGGGAAGACAATTAATACCTTCGGAAGGAAGACAAGTTTCGGCCAATAGGGCTTTTTTATAATGGTTTTCGCCTTCGCCTATTACGGTTTCGGCATATACCCGGCAGCCGGCACCGGAGTGACCCGCCGCTAAAATTCCGCCGCGCGTCCGTTCGCGTCGAAATAGCGGCGATTTCCGGTTCTGTCTGTCCTGACGCCCCGAAAATCGACGCCGCTCTGGGCCATCTCCGCCACCGGCTGCCTGGCCCGCTTGGGGTTTGCAAATGATCGTATCTTGACCATCCAGCCCATCAATACTGAAAACTGGTTATTGCGTTATCTGTGAATTCATGGTTGTGTCCAATACTCCTGATTTTTACTCCTGATTTTTCGCCTCCAAGGGAGAGCCACAATATATGGTATTGGATAAACGATTGAAAAAGAGACCTTATATACCATAATTCAACGCTTTTTATTCTGCAATTTTCCCAATATTGTCCATGCATTCTTTTGACATTAACCCTACGAACCTATAGAGTATTTTTATTCGGTCTCCATTTTCTGAAAAGTTATTTTTAATAATTTCATTCAGACTTTGATGAGTCAAGATTTGGTGAAATGAATTTGACCTTCATTAAACAATTAAAAAGGGGGAGCTCATGAAAAATTTTACCATACTTATAACTTTCGCCCTGTTTACGTTTTCGACAATTGTTTTTGCGTCCGATAAAATACCCGCATCTTCTCATGGGATTGTCTACCCACAGGGTTGGCAAAATTGGAGTACAATAGCAATCTCACATCGAACCGATAACAAAACAATACGTGTAATTATAGGTAATGATATTGCAGTAAAAGCGGTGCGTAATGATAAAATAAACCCATGGCCTGATGGTACCATTATTGGAAAAGTTGTTTGGAAGGACATGCAGCTAGAAAATTGGGAAGCTGCTATTGTTCCTGGACATTTTATTCATGCAGAGTTCATGTTTAAAAACTCTGAAAAATATCATAAAACTTATGGGTGGGGATGGGCTCGCTGGTTGGGATTAAACCAAGAGCCTTTTAACGATGGTGCTGATAGCTGTATTTCCTGCCATACACCCGTAAAGAGCCGTGATTGGGTTTTTACAGAACCTGCAATATTCCCAAAATAAACGAATCAGAATGTTCACGTTCTATTTTTAAATGGTTTATTGGCGTTACCTAATTCTGGTAATCCCCCCGAAAAAACAGTCTTCGTTTTTCTCTGATTTGAAATAATTTGGATGACTGTAAATTAAAAGGGAAAGCCTGTGGGGTATTTCGTCACCTCATAAATGGAGTCTGCCTTGGACGTCGTCCTCACCGCCTGGCAGTTTAAAGAACCGAAGCTTTTCTTTTGGAAATTGTCGTTGTATTTGAAATTCAAATCATCACGAAAAATACCGGTATTGTTGGTTCACAATTTGCTTCATTTTAGTGAAGTATTGATGTTTTGCGTCGAGTTATATACTATTATTCATACTTCCGATAAAATTAGAAAATCAATCAAGTATTGAACGTGACCAAATGAGATTTCTCCAGGAAAAGATAATTGGCACGCGAACTGACCTGATAAATTTATAATTACCATATTTTGAGATGTGTCATCATGTATGACAATAATTTAACACAATCGAAAAAAGTCAACACGATAGTTTTTTTTAAATTGTTGATAAAGGGTGTTGAAACCGATCTCATTTTCACGGTGTCATGGGTTTCCTGCGTTTT
>CAJWHT010000293.1 GCA_913041495.1 uncultured Desulfobacteraceae bacterium
CCCCCTGGCGGAAAGGATCAGCACGGGAATCTTCTCATCCTCCTGGCGGATGGTCTTGAGGATGGAAAATCCGTCGATCATCGGCAGCATGATATCCAGCACAATGAGATCCGGGTTCCAGCTGCGCCACTTTTCAAGCCCCTGGATACCATCCGGTGCCACAGCCACCTCGTAGCCCTGTAGGGTGAGGTTCAACCGTATGCCGTCGGCAATGTGTTCTTCGTCCTCTATGACCAGAATCCGCTTTTTTTCAGCCGCTTCCATATTTTTTTCTCCCTGACACTGGCAATGCTTGCCCGTGGGATGGTGATGGTGAATTTTGCCCCCTTGCCTTTGCCCTCGCTTGTAACCGACGCCCGCCATCCGTGGATCATGGCGATGCTCGACACCAGGTACAGCCCCAGCCCCGAGCCGTTGGTGCTGCAGGAGGCACTGTCCCTGTCCGCTGCCTGGTAAAATTTCCGGAAGATCTTTTTGGCCTCCCCCCGGTCCACCCCGATCCCATTGTCAATGAAATCAATGGTGACCTTTTGCAGGAAACTTTTAAACTCAATGGTCAGCTCAGGCGCGTCACTCTCGTTGTATTTTACGGCATTGGACACGATGTTCATGAGCAGGATTTCAAATAAAAACAGGTTCACCGGGTATTCGAACCGGCCGCCGGAAGGATTTTCGATCCGGATATCCAGATTCCGGAACATGGAGGCGTTCTTCTGGCAGAACTCTTCCACCAGGGTGACCAGGCTGTCCCGGGTGACTTTGGAACCAAAGTTCTGGCTTTCAATCCGGGCCAGGTTCAAAATCCGGTCAATGTTTTCCGTGAGCCTTGCCACATCCTTGAGCATATTTTCGCTGTATTTTTTCACATCCGAAGGCTCCATGGGATGGCGGATAAACGTCTCCAGATAAATCCGCAGTGAGGTCACAGGCGTTTTAAGCTCATGGGTGAAATTATAGATAAAGTTATGCTGGAGCCGGAAGAGATTCATGGTTTTCTGGTAGTAGATAAAGGCCAGGAACAGGCCGGCCATGACGACGAAAATCAGCAGGCTCAAAGCCAGGATGGTCATCCCGGTTTTGGATGGGAAAATGGAATGCGGATCAATATGGAACTTGAGGATAATGATCTCAAGGGCGGACCGGATCTCCATGTACAGCCCCACGGTCAGCACAAGGAAGACGGCCAGTGCGAATATGGAGCAACCGAAAATAAACACCGGGTGGAGGTACCACCGTGATGGATTCAGAATCTGCATTTATCCGTTGACGATCTCAAGCTCGGGAAAGGTCATGGTGAAGACCACGCCCCGGCCGGGTTCACTGTCAAGGGAAATCTGCCCCTTGAGGGTTTGGGTCACCAGGTTAAACACAATGGACATGCCAAGGCCCGTACCGCCTTTGCCGCGCATGGTGGTAAAAAAGGGATCAAATGCCTTTTCCTTTTGCTTTTCGGTCATGCCGCCCCCGTTGTCTTTATAAACAAAAGAAAGGGTATCTGCATTCCTGGTGATATCCATCTCTATCTTGCCCTCTTCCATATCCTTGAACCCGTGGATCAGCGAATTCATGATCAGATTGTTCAGGATCTGGGAAAAAGCGCCGGGATAGGAGGTCATCTCAATGTCCGGGGCACAGTTCACCGTAATGGTATGTGTGGTTTTCTTGTACCTGGGTCTCAGGCTCAAAAGGATTTCGTCGATGTATTCCTTGAGGTTGAACCGCCGCCGTTTTTCGCTGGACTGGTCCACGGCCACCTGTTTAAAACTCGAAATCAATTCAGCCGCCCGGCCCATGTTGATGAGGATGGAGTTGGATACTTCCCGGACGGTTTTCAAATAGCTTTCCAGCTCGCTGCGCTTAAGCTCACCCGATTCATAGACTTCGGAGAATTCCCGGGTTTTGGCGTCCAGAAAGGAGGCAGCGGTGACCCCCACCCCCACCGGTGTATTGATTTCATGGGCCACCCCTGCCACAAGTTCCCCCAGTGCCGCCATCTTTTCCGACTGCACCAGCTGGTCCCTGGCCTGCTCAAGGGTCTCCAAAGAGACTTTCAATTCCTGGTTGGCCGTTTCAAGGTCCTGCTGATACCGGGTCTTTTCCGCAATGAACTGCTTGCGTTCAAATGCCTTGTTCACCGCATGGAACAGGACGTTCATGTCCTGGATGGGTTTGATGATGTAATCCCAGGCCCCCAGCCGCAGGGCTTCCACCGTATCGGCAATATTGCCGGCACCCGAGACAATGATAATGGGGGTGGTCTCGTCCTGTTCCCGGACCTGCGCCAAAACCTCAAGGCCGTCCATGACGGGCATGCGAAGGTCGCACAGAATCATGTCCGGCTTTTCCTTTTCAAACTGTTCCAGCCCCATCTGGCCGTTTTCAGCTTCAATGACCCGAAACCCGTAGTCTTCCAGAAACCCGATGACCGAATCGCGAATGTAGACCTCATCGTCAATTACCAGAATTTTTTTGTCTTCATACACAATCGTGTTTGCACTCATTGTTTCACCATCCTTCATTCCACTGGCCACATCAGGATTTCAGGGCGTCAAGAATAATCGAAAGATCACGGACCGGTTTGATCAACACCTTTTCCCGGGTCACTCCCAGGTCCCGAATTTCTTCTGGCGGAGAGTAATCGGCCGACCCGGTGTGAACCACAAATTTGATATCAGGCCTGATCTTCCTTGCTTCAATCATAAAGTGATTGCCGTCCTTTCCCGGCAGACGGATATCCACCACGGCCGCATCCACCGGATGGGCTTGCACTATTGAAATCGCGGCTTCGGCACTGTCCGCGCGAAGCACCGTATACCCCTCATCTTCAAGAAAGGAGGCGATACTTTGACGAATACTCTGCTCATCATCTAAAACGATAAACAAACGTGTCTTCGGAGACATAAACTATCCTTAAAATTAAGTTGCGGGCCCTTGGCACCCGCCCAATCGTTCCTGCAGTCTTCGTTCGTTAGTATTAAGGCTTCAGCAATGCCTGAATTTCACGGGACATGGTGTCCACGGTAATGGGTTTCATCATGAAACGCCTTATTCCGGCATTTTCAACCACCTGCTGGTTAATGGAAGCGGCATATCCGGAGCACAGGATGACAGGCAGGTCCTGGCGCAGCAGGAGCATTTTCTTGGCCAGCTCAATCCCTGTCATTTCCGGCATGGTGTGATCCGTGATCACAAGGTCAATCTCTTTGAGATGGTCTTCGAAATAGGCCAACGCGTCCCGGCTCGAAGAAAAGGCTTCAACCCGGTATCCCAGATACTCAAACCCTTCTTTGCACATGGCCGCAATATCGTAATCGTCGTCCACCACCAGAAGACGCTCCCCTTGGCCTGCAAAAGCGTCCGCAAATGAACTGATCTTAGGGGCCGTTTCCCGCTCGGGCCTGACCGCCGGGATATACACTGAAAAACACGACCCCTTGCCGGGGATGCTGGTGACACGAATATCCCCCATGGTGGACTTCACGATACTATAAACGGTGGCCAGGCCAAGGCCCGTTCCCTTGCCCTCTTCCTTGGTGGTAAAATAGGGATCGAAAATCCGCTCCACGATATCTTCGGTCATTCCGCAGCCGGTATCGCGAACCTCCAGTACCAGGTAGGTTCCCGCGGCCTGGGCAAGATTGGGGAACCCCACCAGTTCGGACAGTTCCAACTGAACCTGCCGGAGACCGACCGTGAGTGTTCCGCCGGTGTCTTCCATGGCATGATAGGCATTGGTACACAGATTCATAACCACCTGGTGGATCTGGGTGGGGTCCGCCAGCACGGCGTCGCAATTTCTGTCAACCCTGTCAACGATCTCGATGGTCGAGGGGATAGACCCCTTCAGCAGTTTCACCACTTCCTTGACCACCGGATGAAGCTTGATCCTCCGTTTTTCCTCTGTTCTGCCCCGGTTAAAGGCCAAGACCTGGGAAACCAGGTCAGCGGCCCGTAAGGCTGCCTTTTGTATTTTTTCGCTGCGCTGAAATTCCTGGCTGTCCGGCTCGGAATTGCGCATAATCATATCGGCATAGCCCAGTACCGGGCTCAGGATATTGTTCAGGTCATGGGCGATCCCACCGGCCAGGGTCCCTATGGCTTCCATCTTCTGGGATTTTCTCAACTGGCGTTCAAGGCGCTGCCAGCGTTCCTCTGCCCGTCGTTTTTCCGTCACATCCAGAAGGGAGGCCACCTGCCGTTCCGTACCCGGGATCTTTCCCAGGCTCACATTTCTTGCCAAAATATTTCTTCCTCTTCATTAACACAAATGGTGGCTCGAAGGCCATCTCGTATTCCATCAGTATGGGGTGAAGAAACATTTTTGTAATATCTGCAGCCATGATCTCCCCTTGAGCATGGGCATTTGCAATAAGCTCTTTATTATCCTTTCCATCGCAAAACTCCCTACTTAGTCTGACAAAGCAGGAGTCAGTGTTATGTACAACCAATTTACCAGGCCCAGCATGGAAATGGCTACTCTCTGTCGTCAAATCATACACCCACTGATCTTTCTCAGGTAGGGGTTCTACACCAAATTTTGTGAGTGTCTTCATATGCTTAAAAACAATGCGAGTGCCTGATTTATGAAAGTTGATTGCAGTGTTAAATTTAACAGCAGGTTTATTATTAAACCCATCATATGATTCTTCAAGTTTAGGCTGACGGCTTGCATTACTTTGTGTTGCACGGTGACCATGCCCACTCAAGTCATACCACTCAGCCACAGAACTTCCAGATGTAAAA
>CAJWHT010000294.1 GCA_913041495.1 uncultured Desulfobacteraceae bacterium
TAATACGTATAGGTCGATTCGGCAGGTTTCTATCGTTGCCGACTTCCCAGGCAGCGACGGCCTGTGGTCAGGGTTTCAACATCATTCTGGCAGAAACCGGGATTTAAATAACGCTTCAATCGTGCGTAACCAATCGCAATAAAAGAAGACAGCATAAAAGAGACGGTGAGGTAAGATATGGCACAAAAAATCACCCTGAGCATTCCGGATATGCTCCACGAAAAACTCACGGAGTGGCGCAGTTCATTTAATTTTTCAAAGATTTTTCAGGAAGCACTCACCGAGGCGATACAGAAAAAGGAGGCCCTTCAAAAACGGTTCTCCGAAGAATTTGATATGCCCGATATCGTCAAGCGTCTCCGGGAGGAAAAACAAGCCTGGGAAAACAACTGCTACAGGGAAGGCAAGGCCGAAGGGATCAGATGGGCCAAGTCGGCACACTACGAGGATCTTCTGTACGTGGTTCATTATAAGGATACGTGCATGTATAAAGATACGTACGATCACAAAGATACGTATGAATTAATCGGACACACGGATTACCAGTCTTATTTTCAGGATGTATACGAGGCGCACGAGCTGGGAAGGTATACTGCGGAGACCGGTGTGGACCATGAACGCAAGTTCATGGACGGCTGGATTGACGGGGTAACCTCTTTTTGGAATGAAGTAAAGGAGCAGATATAATGGACAGACAATTGGTATTGGGCATAGACGTTGGTTCGGTGTCGGTTTCCATCGCTGCAGTGGATGGGGCTGGAACGCTCAAATTCAGCGCCAGCCGCTATCACCACGGCGAAGTGCGGCAGACCCTAAGAGAATTGCTTGACAGCCAGGACTTAAGCCGCATCACCCACGTGGTCAAAACCACATCCACCCCCGGATATATAAAAGGGGAAAGTATTGTGGACGATCAGGTGGCACTGATCAGATCCGCCCGGCACCTTTATACTGATCCTTTGGCTGCTGTGCTCTATATCGGCGGGGAGAAGTTCAACCTCAGCTATTTTGACGGCACCGGAAACTACACCGGGGCCAAGCACAATACCTCCTGTGCCGCAGGTACGGGCAGCTTCCTGGACCAGCAGGCCGGCCGTCTTCACCTGTCCGGATCTGCCGAAATTTCGGCCATGGCACTGAAAAACGAAAAAAAGAGGCCGGACATAGCCACCCGGTGCGCCGTATTTGCCAAAACCGACCTGATCCACGCCCAGCAGGAAGGCTATGACATCCATCAGATCTGCGACGGCCTCTGCTATGGGCTTGCCAAAAACATTGCCAATACATTGTTCAAACAGCACGGCAATGATGCGCCTGATAAAGATTCAACCGCCGGCCGGATGCTGTTTTGCGGCGGCGTGTCAAAAAACCGGGCTGTCCGCAACCATCTTGAAGCCCTGACAGGCCAAAGGTTTACCACGGATGACAAGGGTCTGGTCTACGGGGCCATGGGGGCGGCCCTCTGTTTCCTTGACGAGATGGATTCAGGGGCGTGGGATCATCCGGTAACCATCTACAGCACACCGGATACGTATTTCAATGATCAGTGCCGAAAAAGCGGATACCGGTATCCCGAACTGGAACTGAAACTTTCGGAATATCCGGATTTTACGGCATTTGCCTCATACGATACGGATGGGGTTGAAGTGGACGTATACGATGATCCGGCCGCCCGGACCATCACCCACGGATTTTTGGGCCTGGACGTAGGGTCCACCTCCACCAAAAGCATCCTGGTGGACCAGGACGGCATCCCTGTGGCGGGTCTGTATACCAAAACCGCATCCCGGCCGGTGCAGGCGGTCCAGCGTCTGTTTAAAGCCTGTGACGAGATTTTACAAAAGTTTGACCTTAAATTTCCGGTGAAAGGCTGCGGTACCACAGGTTCCGGCCGGCGGATCTCCGCAAAAATTATCGGTGCGGATATCGAACCCGATGAAATCACCGCCCATGCCACTGCCGCCGTTAATTTGAACCCTGAGGTGGATACCATTATCGAAATCGGCGGCCAGGATGCCAAGTTCACCCTGCTTAAAGACGGTATGGTCACCTCTTCGGTCATGAATACCGTATGTGCCGCCGGAACCGGCAGCTTCATCGAGGAGCAGGCGTCCAAACTGGACTGTCCGCTGTCCGAATACTCCGCCCGCACCGAAGGGGTGACGGCACCGGTATCCTCAGACCGCTGCACCGTCTTCATGGAGCGGGACATCAACTATTTCTTCGCCGAAGGATATGAGAAAAACGAAATTCTGGCTTCGGTACTCCACTCGGTCCGGGACAACTACCTGACCAAGGTGGCCAACGTGGCCAAGATCGGCAGCCAGGTGTTGTTTCAAGGGGCCACTGCCAGAAACAAAGCCCTGGTGGCCGCATTTGAACAGAAATTAGGCAAACCCATCCATGTCTCAAGGTTCTGCCATCTCACAGGTGCCCTCGGGGTTGCCCTGATGGCCAGGGATATGCTGGCCGAAGGGGAGATCAAACACACCGGATTCCGGGGATTTTCCCTCTGGCAGGAGGAAATCCCGGTACGCCAGGAGGTGTGTAAGCTGTGCACCAACCATTGCAAGATCACCATTGCAGATGTCAACGGCAGTCCCCAGGCATACGGTTTTCTGTGCGGCAGGGATTACGACACCAAAAAACGGGTGGACAAGGAAAACCGGTACGATCTTCTGGCGCTGCGGCGCAAGGCCCTGCGACCGGGCACCCTTAAACGGTCAGAGTCGGTGGGACCCACCATCGGTCTGCCCGATGCCCTGCACATGACTGAGGATCTTGAATTCTGGCAGCTCTTTTTCAAAACTCTTGGTATCAGAACCAAGACCAGCCGGAATCTTAAAGAACCGGTCAAGTTGGGCAAAAAAAGGGCTGCGGCGGAATTCTGCGCCCCGGTGGTGGCTCTGCACGGCCATGTGGATTACCTGCTTGAAAAGGCGGACATGGTATTTTTGCCCTTCTATTTTGAAGACCGCACCCGGGAAGATGCCAGGCGCCAGCACTGCTACTATACCCAGTTTACCCCTGCGGTGCTGGGTGCAGGTGATGACAAGCACAGGATCATTTCTCCCAATGTCCGTTACCTGTACACAAGTTTCCACACCAAGATGGAACTCTATGCCAGCCTGAAAACGGTGGCGCCCCTTTCCTTTTTTGACGTGTCCCAGGCGTATGACCGGGCCGTAACCGCCAAAAAAAGCCAAAGACAAGCCTACCGGCGGATTTTCAAAGAACATACGCGGAAAGGCGGCTCAGGCAAGGTGGACGTGATGCTGCTGGGCAGACCCTATACGGTGACATCCAATGCCATGAACAATAATATTCCTGGCATTTTTTCCAACCTGGGCATCAACACTTTCTTCCAGGACATGGTGGACCTCAAGGCCTACGATTATGATCTGATCGCCCCGCTTCTCAAGGAAATCCACTGGAAACACCCGGCCAACATCCTGAAGGCTGCCTATGTGGCGGCCACCACCGAAAATCTGTACCCGGTGTATATCTCCTCATTCAAGTGCGCACCCGATTCTTTCGGTGTGGATTACTTTAAGGAGATCATGGAACGCTTTAACAAGCCCTATCTGGTGCTGGAGCTGGACGAGCACGACTCGTCTGTCGGGTATGAAACCCGTATTGAGGCGGCAGTCCGGGCTTTTACCAACCATGCATCCAAAAAAGAGCCGGTGGTGGCTCCCAAAGGCGCCCCGTTCAGACCCAGGTTCACCCGGGAGCTTTCCAATAAAACCATTGTTTTTCCCAACTGGGATTCCATTACCGGCCACCTTATCGTCAATATCCTTAAAAACGAAGGGTATGAAGCGGTCCTGATGGAGGAAAGCGAGGAAACCCTCAAAAAAGGGCTGCTTACAAACACCGGCCAGTGCCTGCCCCTGAATGCCGTAGCAGCCGGGTTCATCCATACCGTTAAAAAACGGGGATTGGATCCTGCCAGGTCCGTGCTTTGGCTCAACCAATCGGAAATATCCTGCAACATCAAGATGTATCCCTACCACATCCAGAAGATATTTGAGCGTGAGGGCGGGGGATTCGAACAGTCCCAGGTATACCGGGGAGAGCTGTCCCTGTTTGATATCGGGGTGAAGGCGTCCACCAACACCTATTTTGCCTATATGTTCGGGGGATTGTTCCGGAACGTCGGGTGTAAAATCCGGCCCTACGAGATCAACCCGGGTGACACTGACAGGGCGCTTGAATCTGCGGCCACCATCATGGGCAGTGCATTTCTTACGGGGGGTTCCAAGGAAAAGGCCCTCAGGGAAATCATGTCCATTTTCAGCCGGATACCCAAGATTTCCGGCAACCGTCCCAAGGTGGGCATTTTCGGAGACCTCTACGTCCGTGACAACGCGGTGATGAACCAGGATCTGATCCGGTTTATCGAGGCCAACGGCGGTGAAGTGGTCACCACTCCGTACTACAAATACGTGCAGATCATTGCCAACTCATATTTCAAGAAGTGGTTTAAAGAGGGCAAGTACCTAAGCCTTATTTCCAACAAGGCCATGCTGGCCGCCATGAAAACCATGGAGAAAAAGTATTATCCTTATTTCAGCCCCTTCCTGGAGGAAAATAAGCTCAGAGTCACCAATTCCTACGAGGATATTCTGCAGGAATACGGCATACTGCCGGAACACAGCGGGGAATCCATGG
>CAJWHT010000295.1 GCA_913041495.1 uncultured Desulfobacteraceae bacterium
CGACGGGCTCAAAAGTCACGCCTCAGCTAAGCGTACAGCATACGATTGATAAAACAAAAGGGCTGGTACGATCCCCAGGAAAACGCCCGGAAGGGCAGCCATAAACTCTTTGACGGGGACAGCTATTCCTTTGGCGACAACCACATTGATTTTGTCACCTTCAAGGCCACCTGTGCCGCAGGTGAGATCATCCTCACCGAGCAGGAGGTCACCCTTTTGAAAATTTTTATTGCAAACCGGGGCCGGCCTCTGTCCAGGGAAATGCTTCTCAACGCCGGATGGGGCTATTCCAGGGATACCTCCACCCGGACCGTGGACAACTTTATCGTAAGGTTTAGAAAGTATTTTGAGCCCAAACCCAAAAAGCCGGTTTACTTCAAGAGCCGCCGGTCGGTGGGCTATATTTTCGATTACGATTAGACCTTGGATCAAAGATCCGAAGCCAGGGGATCAAACACCGCACTGAGCATGTAACCCGGCACCGCCTCTTGTGACCAGCAGGCCAGATCTGCCTTTGTGCCGCCGTGAAAGATTCCCTTGGTTAAAATTTCCACCTGATGCAGATTCTCGTTGAATCCCCTGCCGATATACTTAAGATAGGCCTCTTTCAGGGTCCAGTGGCGAAAGACAGCCCGGGGGCCGTCTTGTCTGCCGGAGGCCATATCCAAGATTTCCCTTTCCGTGAAAGCGGTTTTCAAAAAGGCGCTGTCCGGCTGTTTCCCAATGGCCTCGATGTCGATGCCCATGCAAAAGTCTTTTTTCAATGCCACAGCCGCGGCCGTGTAATCACTGCTGTGGGAAAGGGAGATGCAATGATCGGGCAAGGCATCCAGAAAAGGCGCCCCTTCTTCCCTGTAACTGATGCGGATGCCGGCCAACCGGGATTCCGGGGTGAGCACCGACCGGACCAGCCATTTGAGGGCAAACCTGCCGCACAGCCATTCCACCTGCTTTTTCAGGGCCTTGAACCGGTTCAACCGTTCAAGTTCCTCCGGGGATAAAAAGGGCCGGCAAAAATTCTCCGGTGCAAACACCAAAGGTTTGCAGACCGTATAGTTTGCCGGGAGTGCCTCCGTCAGAAGGTACCCGGCCAGGTCCGGGATACGGATGATCTGAATGCGGATATGGGGTACCGGGTCAAGGGTCAGGATATGGGGAAATTCTCGTGCTGTCATGGCAGATGTTTATACCCTGAATCGGTTTATATTGGCAATCCCGTAAATGATTGTGTGGCAACTGTGTGATTTGAAATTTTGTGAATTTTCAGATTGTTGCATATTAAAAGATGTGATAATGTGAAATAAGTTACTTGTATGTAGGGGTGTTTGCCATGGATGGCGTAAACGAAAATACCGGCATATCAACAGATTTTCCCTTTGAATCTGTCAGCAAGACACAGACGCCGCTGGTCGAAACAGAGACAGCCTCGGATTACACGGCTGAGTCCTACGACAACCGGTCCGATTTTTCGGATTTGGTGGCCAGCCTGACGTCCACCCTGGACGGGTTTGCCGATACGCTTTCCACAAGTTACTTCTTTTCCCAGGAGTTCTCCTGGATTACCATGACCGCCAAAACCAGCAATTCGGATGTGGCCACGGCCATTGCCTATGAAGATGCCGAAGAAAACGTCTGGGTGCTCAATGCCGAAGAACTGGCCCAGACAAGGTCCCACACCACCGTTTCCCTGGCATCGGAAGACCGGTCCGGTTTTGATTCGGGTACCTATGAATTCGATCTTACCGTGGACGGGACGGCCACCGCCATTGAATATACCCTGGACAACGACGATACCGATCCTTTGACCAACCATGCCCTGCTCCAGGAACTTGCCACCGTTATCAACGGCAGCGGGGCAGATGTCACCGCCACCGTCAGCCAGGTCTATAAAGCGGTGTCCGCCGAATACTACGACGATGAATCCGGTCTTGAGACCTATTCTTCCCTTAAGGTGACTGCCGCGGACAGCGGATCGGAGGAATCTTTTTTCATCGAAGATACATCCGGGGATCTCATCGATATATTAGGGTTGGGCCAGACCCTGACCTTTGGCCGGAACAGCGAATATACCATCGACGGCGAGGCCTTTGAATTTTACAGCACCACCATTGATATCGACGGGGATGCCGTAAAGGCATACCTGACGGGGGAGTCTGACAGGGCAGACGCCCTTGGGGACGTCAGTGCGAGCGGCATCACCCAGATCGAGACGGAATACGGGTTTGAGGCCGCCTCGGACCATGTGGTCAATGTCATCGGCCAGTATAACGACATGATTTCATGGATCGACGAGAATGCCTACTTCATCAGTAAATCCCTGAAGACCGAATTGTTTTCTTCTTTTAATTCGGGGGTTTTTGATAACCAGACCGTTGATTTTGATGACAACGGGGCCAAGACCTTTGCCGTTGTAGACGGTGAGTACAAGATCTACGATAACGGCGGTGCCACCCCCCGGGTGACGGACACGGATGAGGATACCCTGGCATCCCGGATGGCCGGGATCGGCCTCACCCTCAACAACGACGGTACCCTGGGTATTGATTCCGATTTCCAGACCAACTTCAAGTCAAAGTTCAGACAGATCTACGACACACTGTCCGGAGACGAGGGCTTTTTCACCAAGATCAACGCGGAGATCGAAAGCATCCAGGCCTCGGACGAAGACCGCTACGTCTACACCGCCAACCACGTCCTGGTATACACAGCGGATGCCGCCACAACGGCCAAAAAAATATACCAGGAAAATGTCAGTACCCTTATCAGCACACTTGCCTAAGCTTTTCGTTCCAGCAGAAAATGGGGAATAAACCGCGGATCCAGATCCGATGGTGTCACCGTGCCGTACTCTTCTTCCAGTTCCCTGACCAGGCCGTATAATACGGATTGAAGCGGTGCGGGTAACTTCGATGCGTTTGCAGCTTCTATCCCTGCGGCTTCAGCCGCCCAGAGTGCCAGGTCGGTTTCACCGGATTCCTGAATCCGTGCCGCGCCCCTAAACAGATCCGTAAAAAATGACCTGAACCGGTCCATGGGGATGGGTGACAGGTTCAGTGGCGCAGCCGGGGACTTTTCATCCAGGCCCAGCCTGTTTTTGGCCCAGAGGGTCAGAATGGTGCTTTTATAGGTAAGCACGCCCACGGTAAAGGTGTCCGTATCTACGTCAAGGCTGCCCAGAAAGCTGTCCAGATGGATGATTTCATCGAGCATCCGCCGGGTGGCGCTGATATCCCGAAGGCTTTTAAAGTGTCGGTACAACTCTTTTTCTGCATAATTGGCAAAGAACATGGGGCGTTCGATTAAAAGACCGCCGATAACCCCCAGATAGGTTTCGCCAAGAAAACTTAAGGGCAGGCTCTTTTGGGCCATGAAGCTTTTTTCGTACCAGGTGCGGGCTTCTGTCTTGAGCCGGACACCTTCGCCTGCGCCGGCTCTGAAGATATCTTCCAGGTAGTAAGTGCGGATCAGACCGGCCGCAAGATCCGGTGTGGCTTTTTTTTGTGCGATCACCTCAAGTCCGAGGCTCAGGTAGGCCGTCGCCTTTTTCATGACGTCCCGGACCGTTTCTTTTTTACGAAGTTTGACCCGGTCCGCCGAGATGATTTTGTTGATCAGCGCGGCCAGTTCGCCCTGGAACACAAATGCTTTTTCCGCCTCATCCACCCGTGCAAGGGCCGCTGTAAACAGATCCTCCCCGTCGATAAAAGGGGTGAAGAACTGAGGGGGCAGGGGGATTTCCGGATCATATGCCGGTGTGTTAGACCGGGTGTCAGGCCGTTTTCGCAGCGTTCCCGATCGGACCGGCTGGTAAATGCCGACGGCTTCGTGGGGCGGTTCGAATCCTTTTTCTGCCAGCCGGATGTTCCGTTGCCGGTATTGTTCTTCTTCGGCTTCTGACGGCAGCAGGGCCGTGGTTTCCAAGAGCAGCCCGTGGAATACGGAAAGATCCATTTCCGCAAGGGACCTGAGCATATTTTCTATGAGTTCCGGGGTGTCTTCATAGGGACGTGTCTCTTCGGGCGGTGCATCCGGCAGGATTGTCTCTCCATCCCCGTCGTCATTCTCTGCCGATTTTACGGGAAATCTGAAGTAGAACTTGTCATCCAAAGTGATGTAGTCTTCAAAGTCCGACGGCGGCGGCTCATCATGTTCCCGCACCACCACAGACATGTGATGGAATAAAAAGAATTCAAGAAACTCGGGTTTTTCTTTCAGGGTCCAGCGCAGAAGACGGTGGGGATCCGCCTTGAACAGATGGGCAAACGCCTGGGCCATGACATCGGTAACCCGCCCTTTGGTCACGCCGGTGAAGCTGCATTAAATAACTGTATGAGCGGGTATGGTGGTTTTGATCATAACTTGCAAACTTTAAGAATAGTTATGTTTTTGGAAAACAAATATCTAAAGTTTGATGGATTAAATCTTTCTGTAGAAACATTAGAAGGACTAATAAAACATAATGGTCCTTTAAAAGACTTAACAACAGTAGATAATCTAGTTGGTATTAAAAATTTTAAAAATTTAATTAAATTTAATACTTATCCATCATTAGAAGCGCAGATTTCTAATATATCTGATGATATAGCTTACAATAACCATGATATACAAGATGGTATAAATGCAAATATGTTTAAATTAGATGACTTAATAGAAATTAATT
>CAJWHT010000296.1 GCA_913041495.1 uncultured Desulfobacteraceae bacterium
GAGGTGTTCGGCTCCGGTAAGGCCGCCGTTATCTCTCCGGTGGGGGAAATCCGTTACGGCGACCGCGTTATGAACATCGGTGACGGTACTCCCGGTGAGACTTCCATGAAATTCTACAATGCCCTGACATCCATTCAGTACGGCAAAGCAGAAGATACAGAAGGCTGGATAGAAACCATCGATTAAACCCGGCCAGGACAGGCGGTGTGTCGATTTTTAACAACGGATTTTTTAGACCAGCAGCGCTGAACGAGCGCTCAGTCAAAGATGGAGTTTGATCACCCTCAAACTATTGGAGATGAAATGGCTAAAAAGCAAGAAATGACCCCCATAGGAAAACGGATCAGACGGGTCAGGCTCGACAAGAAAATGAGCCTGGATACCATGGCAAATGAAACCGGTCTGTCCAAAGCGTTCATCAAAGAAATAGAAGGCGGAGAAAAGCGTCCCTCGGTGGGGACGCTTCTCCAGATCTCAAGAACCCTGCAACTGGATTCGGGCTACCTGCTCAAGGAACAGGAAGACACACTGGAAGAACGGGCCGACGCCTATACCAAACGTACGGATAACTATGCCTATACGCCTCTGACACCCGGGGCGGAGAATAAGCATCTCAAAGCCTTCCGCATTGTGGTGGAAGCCGGTGCCAGCCATGAAGGCGTCGGTTTTCAACACGAGGGCGAGGAGTTTTCCTACGTGCTGAGCGGTGAGGTGGAAATCCAGGTGGGGGATCATGTCAATACCTTGAAAGCGGGAGAGTCTCTCCATTTCAATTCAGGGATCAAGCATGACCTGCGCAACACAGGCGAGCAAGACGCCGAACTGATTGTGGTGGTTTACGCACCCTAACCCCTGAACGAGGGGGCAGGCCATTTTAAACCGCCGCCATCGCTGTGCGTGCGGATGCGAAGTGCCCCTTTAGATTTTATGCTATTGAAAAGGAGTTGCCATGCTATTCAAGCTGACCGATGAACAAGTCATGATCCAGAATATGGTCCGCGAATTTTCACGGAAGGTGATTGCACCCACCGCTGCGGAGCGGGATAAAACCAAGGAATTTCCCGCAGATAATTTCAAGCAGATGGGGGAGTTGGGCCTCATGGGCATGATGATCCCCGAGGAATACGGGGGGGAGGCGGCCGACGCGGTGTCGTATGTCCTGGCCCTGTCCGAGATCGCCTATTCCTGTGCGTCCACCTCTGTGGTGATGTCCGTGCAGAATTCCATCGTATGCGAAAGCCTTAACAAGTTCGGTTCGGATGATCAGAAACAGGAGTTCTTGGAGCCCCTGGCGTCCGGGGAATGGATCGGTGCCTTTGCACTGACAGAACCCGATGCAGGTTCTGACCCCGTGAGCCAGGCCACCACGGCGGAAAAGGACGGAGACCACTATGTCATCAACGGCACCAAACGGTTTATTACATCGGGCGAAAACTGCCAGGTGGTGCTGGTGACGGCCAAGACCGATGAAGCGGCCGGACATAAAGGGATTTCCTGTTTTATCGTACCCAAGGGCACCGACGGCCTTGTGGTGGGACATATGGAAGATAAGATGGGGCTGCGGGCCTCGGATACCACCGACCTGATTTTTGAAAACTGCCGGGTGCCGGCGGCAAATTTGTTGGGCAAGGAGGGCGACGGGTTCAAGATCGCCATGTCCGGCCTGGACAGCGGCCGTATCGGTATTGCGGCCCAGTCTCTGGGAGTGGCCCAGGCCGCCTTTGACGCCGCATTGAAATATGCCAAAAAGAGAAAGCAGTTCGGCGTGGCCGTTACCAAACACCAGGCCATTCGTTTCCAGATCGCGGATATGGCCACCCAGATTGAGGCGGCCCGCCAGCTTGTACTGTCCGCCGCTTCCATGAAGGACCGGGGCGAAAGATTTACCCGGGAGGCGTCCATTGCCAAGCTTTTTGCCTCTGAAATGGTTCAGGACGTGACGGCGCGGGCCATACAGATGCACGGCGGATACGGATTTACAAAAGATTACGATGTGGAGCGGTTCTACCGGGATGCCAGGGTGTTCACCATATACGAAGGCACCAGTGAGATCCAGCGTATCGTCATTTCCAACAGTATTCTCAAAGATAAGAGAAAGCCCTGATCAGATCATTTTTCTTGACGGGCTTGGGCAGGTAATCGTCCATGCCCGCTGCCAGGAACCTTTCCCTGTCCCCCTTCATCGCGTTGGCGGTCAATGCGATGATGGGGGTCCGGAAAGGGGCGCCTTCTTCCAGTTCGCGGATTTTCCGGGTCGCTTCCTCGCCGCCCATCACCGGCATCTGGATATCCATCAGCACCAGGTCAAATCCTGAAGGTGCGGCCTGAATCAGATCGACGGCAAGCCTGCCGTTTTCGGCAACGGTAACCGTGTGTCCCATGGATTCGAGCATTTTCAAGGCGACTTTCCGGTTGATTTTATTGTCTTCAACAAGAAGGATGTGAAGGGACTGCTCTTTGCCTTCACTTTGTTTTTTCTGGATTTCATCCAGGGTAAAGCGGGTGACCATGGGGGAGGGGCTGTGGCCGGAATGTTTTGCATTTGTGACAGCCCTGATGCAGTCGGCAAGCCGTGCCTTTTTAACCGGTTTGGTGAGAAAGGCCTGGAATCCGATCTCCTGAAGGATGGCGGCATCGCCCCTCACGCCCACTGAAGACAGCATCACTAAGGGAAGGGTGTCAAAGGCGGGATTTTTTCTGATTTGCCGCCCCAGTTCCCTGCCTGACATTTCCGGCATCTGGAAATCCACCAGCACCATATCAAAACCTTGGTCGCTCAGGGAGTCTTCCAGCATTTCAAGGGCTTGGCCGCCGTTTCCGGCACCATGGTAGCTGCAGCCAAGAGCGCCTAAGAAGGCCTTGAACACAGTCTGGTTCATGGGATTGTCGTCTACCACTAGAATCTGCATACCGCGGATATCCTTAGGGGGTGCAGGAGAAGGGGCAGAATCTGCACATCGTTTGAATACCGCAGTAAAAAAGAAGGCGGAGCCTTGTTCCGCATCTGTTTCCACCCAAATGCGCCCCTGCATGAGTTCCACCAATTGCCTGCAGATGGCAAGACCTAAGCCCGTGCCCCCGTATTTTCTGGTGGTGGATGTATCCACCTGGGTAAACGACTCAAACAGCGACGGCACCTTATCGGCCGGGATGCCGATGCCGCTGTCCTTTACCATGAATTTGAGTTCGACCGTATCACGGGTTTTGTCCTGAACCGACACCCGGATGAAAATTTCCCCTCTTTCGGTAAACTTGACGGCATTGCCTGCCAGATTGGTGAGCACCTGTCTCAGCCGGCCCGGATCTCCGGTGAGGTTCAGCGGTACATCCGGTTCCACAAGACAGGCGAATTCGAGTCCCTTATCGTATGCTTTTACACCAACGAGATCTGAGAATGAGTCCATGGTAACTGCCAGGTTGAAATCAATGGATTCCAGTTCCAGCATTCTGGCTTCGATCTTGGAAAAATCGAGGATGTCGTTGATCAGATAGAGCAGGGCATCTGCGCTTTCCTGGGCAGATAGGGAGAAATCTTTCTGCTCCGGTGCAAGCTCGGTGGCGGACAATAAATCCAGCATCCCGATGACGCCGTTCATGGGGGTACGGATTTCATGGCTCATGTTGGCAAGGAACTCGGATTTTGCGTGGGTGGCGGATTCCGCAAGCTCTTTTGCGGATTCCAGGGCCCTGTAACCGGCCATGTATTCGGATTCCAGTTTCTGGTAGCTCAGCTGGATCAGTCCCATCACCAAAAGGACCGACAGGGCAATAAGTACCAGGGGGAGCAGTGCCAACTCAACGGTGCTGCTGGTCAGTATACTGTCTGTTCCGGGAAGGGATATCAGGTAAAAGATTGCCCTGGAAGTAAAATAAAGGCACCCAGTTCCGAGGGCTGTGCCCAGAATCCAGTTGGGGCGGTCAAGTGCGGGATGAATATACCGGATCAGCATCATCAGGCTTAGACCTAAGTATAGGGCTAAAACGATGGACACCAGGCTGATTCGTATGTGCAGGCTGGGAAATATAAAAAGAAAGGTCAAATACAGGCAGAAGTAGATTCCAAAGCCGATCTGATGTGGGGTTTTGACTGGTGTGCGCCCGGAAAAAATAACAAACCCGGTATAAAACAGGTAAGCCCCGAAAAAGACAATGGTGTTGCCGAATCCCACGGCAATTTCCATAGGAAGAAGTCCTTGCAAACTGATAAAAAGCACCCCGACGGAGAGCCAGATAAAAGCCAGGGGCCATTTTGAAAACCCGGGATAGGTCTTTCTTGAGGCCATGAAGTGAAACAGGCAAAGAGAAAGGGTTATTGAGACGACGGCCAGCGCAATCAGCAAAGAGCGCACATCCATGGAAGTCAGTATCGTCAAAGGGCCCCCCGCATCAGCATAGGTTTCGCCTCCCTAATGATTTTTTGCCGTGAAGACATCGAAATCTCGAATCCGATTGGTGAACTGATATTATTGCGCAAATAATATGTCAAAACCGGGATGAAAGCAAGACCGGGCAAGCAGGCTGTTGGGAGCAAATGAGTTGTCCGCTTTTGTAGCACATAAACTGTCCGGTTATTA
>CAJWHT010000297.1 GCA_913041495.1 uncultured Desulfobacteraceae bacterium
CGGGTTTCCCCGGACTTGGTGATGATGGTGACAGGGTATTCTTTTGTTTCGCTACTCAGATCCGGGGTGCCGTTGCAAAAGGAGCATTTCCCGCCGCAAAAGGGGGACTGAAACACGATGTGACAGTCCTGGCCGATGGCTTCTTCCTTTGTATAACCGGTTATTTTTTCAGCTTCTTTGTTGAAAACCGTGATGATCCGTTCCGGGGTATGGGCGATGACGCCCAACTGAAGGTTGTCCAGAACCAGGTTGAGGTTGTCACGGTCCAGCAGGGAGTGGGTAAAGTTTTTCATATCAGTATATCCGGCAGTCTCTCGTATTCAGGCGTCTTTACAGTTAAAGGGGCAAGGGGTTCATACCTTCCCCGGATGACACATTTGTGTATCAGGTGGCGGATTTTTCTGCAAGGGTTTTTATGGGGGACGTCAGGAATTTAAGCACTTGGTATGGCGGTGGGGGGGCAGAACCTGTGGCCTGCGGCTGGAAATTAAACCGGTATTGGGGCGGGGTCTGAGACAGTCCGTCCCCCGGCCGTGGCCCCGGTATGAATAGGGTATGATCAGGCCGGCCGGGGGATGTTACGGGAATCAGGGGGATTCTTCCCAGGTGATACAGTCTTTGGGGCAGTTTTTTACGGCTTCGTTGATGTCATCATCGCTGTAATCTTTTAGATCAAGGACTTCTACAAATCCGGCATCGTTGATCTGGAAGGCATGGGGTGCCAGGTCGATGCAGACTTCGCAGAGGATGCATTCCGCCATATCCAGAACAGGTCGCTTCATATGGTCTCCTTATTCACGGTGTTGTCCCACCATCCCTTTTGGACATGGGCGTCTTTTTCCTTTTTGGCCAGGTCCAGGATGCGGTAGCCCGAATCCAGCAGGATTCCGTATAGCACCCCGCACCCCGGGTCTTCCTGATGCTCGTACCCTTCCTGGGCCAGTTCAATCATTTCCTGGGCCAGGGCAATGGTGCGGGCAATGTTGTTATCGCATTTTTTTTTCAGCATAGGTCTTCTCTTTCGTCTTTTGTCTGCCGGATGTCCGGGCCGATTTTGGGGCTATGCGGACATCTGCCGACGTTCACAGGCATGGCACATGTCCGATATCCGGGTGTTGATGAAATTCCAGCCGGTAAATATGTCAATCGCGCTTGTGTCGTTCAGGAGATGTTCCGGCAGGATCCGGCAGTTGAAGCTTTTGGCGTTGATCAATGCCCGGATGGCGTACCCGCGTTTTACGGGATCTTCTGAGTGCAAATGGGCAAAGATCTGGGTTTTTGTGGTGTCGGTCAGGTCGTCCGGGGCCGCCTCCAGATAGGTGCCGATTCCCCAGAGGACGCCGCGCTGGAGCATTTCATGTTCAATGTGGTTTCCGCGGTGATCCAGGTAGGAGAACAGGATGGATTTGAACTCATTGGCCAGCTCCGGGCTTTTACTCAGGATTTCCCCCATGGCTTCGGGGGAACCCCACCCGATGCCGCCGGATTCATCGTTCAGGTTCCACATGATCCGCCGCAGAATAATTCTTGCCTTTTCCATGGAATGGCCTGATATCCGCAGGGCCAGTTCCCCCATGGCCGCAACGCTTCTGAACTTGATCAGCTCGTTCATATGGTAAAAATGGGAAAACAAATGGCCCACAAGCTGTTCGTCCGGAATCTTTGCAAGGCGTTTGAGCGCCTCTGTTCGCGGTGCGGTTTCAAGAATGTCCATGACCTTTTTTTTGGTTTTTCTGCCGTATGGTTTCATAGGGCGTCTCGTTTTTTATTGTGCCTGTTAAGCAATCGGTAAGTATTTCGTCGGTAACCAAAAACAATCGTAACTTGTTAAGTTCCAAAAAAAAGCATAAAGCATGCCAGATTATTTTTGTCAGGGTCTGGGGCCTAAATCCAGGCTTATGCCGGTTTTCTTTGTCTCAAACCTGGCACAAAAGTGTGTCTTGATACAGGGGGCCGCCGCAATTCATGGTGGGGGATTGCTTTTACGCCCGGGGAAAGATATAGGACTATTCAGGTATCAATCGCAACCTGCAACGGATTAGGGACTCGGAATAAGTAAATGCCACAATATTGCGTCGAATTTTTGTTCGCATTCAAGGCTCGCCAAAAGGAGCATATTGAAATATGTGCCTTTTGGTGTAACGCGGAATGCGGACAAAAAGGCAAGCAAGATGGGGGATTTATTTTTTACCGAGTCCCTTAAATCAGGACCTGATCATGGAAAACTATTGCAGCCCCACTTATTTTATCGACGCCGATCATCCGGATATCATCGCCTTTTCCCGGACCCATACCCGGGAGGGCGCCTCCCAGAAAGAGAACGCCGTATCCCTTTACTACGCCGTCAGGGACAAGATCCGGTATAACCCCTACAGCATCGAACCCAGGAGGGCGGCCATGAAAGCCTCCGGCATCCTGTCCCGGGGGGAAGGCTATTGTGTGGCAAAGGCGGTGCTCCTGGCCGCCTGTCTGAGAACCACGGGTATTCCGGCCCGCCTCGGGTTTGCCGACGTAAGGAACCATCTGACCACGGACAAACTCAGGGAGAAAATGGGAACAGATCTTTTTGTCTGGCACGGGTACACGGATGTCTTCCTGGAAAATCGCTGGGTAAAGGCCACGCCGGCCTTCAACCTTTCATTGTGCCAGGCATTCGGCGTCAAACCCCTGGAATTTGACGGCACCGAAGATTCCATCTTTCATCCCTTTGACACCAGAGGCAACCGCCATATGGAGTATGTGAATGACCACGGGTGGTTTGCGGATCTGCCCTGGGACAGGATTCTTACGGCATGCCGCAAGACCTATCCAAAATATTTTGAAGATGTGGATACGATGCAGGGAAATTTCAGTGAAGAGGCAAAGGCAGAAAGATCAGATGAATAACCCCGGTATCCGGGTCAACCGGACACCGGGGTAATATGGCTTTGGGGGATCAGCCGTTCCGGATGGCGGCAGACAGATCCCGGGTCAGTTCAAGGACCCGCTTTGCCGAATCAAAATCCAGGGACCCGGTGCCGCAGCTCGGGGTAATGAACATCTGGGAAAGGACAGTTTCCCGGTCAAATCCCAGTGCGGTAAGTTGTGATACCTGGTCTTCGAATTTTTCCTTCAACGTATCCACGGTCTGTTCCGCGATGATTTCCGCCTTGGCCGTGGGGACGATGCCCAGGGCCAGTATCCCGCCGCGGGCCAGAAATGCCCTGACCTGTTCCGGGTAGAGCATGAATTTATCAAAGTAGGAAAAAGCATCAAAGCTGATGATGTCGATATTGCTCTCCAGCAGCATGTCCCATTCGGTATTGGCGCAGACATGGACGCCGGCAAGTCCGCCTTCCCTGTGGATAAACTCTGTGATCTCCTCAACAGAAGAGGTCACGTCTTCTCTGGTGATAGTGATGTAGGCGGAGGTGCCGAATCCGGCCAGGGCCGGCTCATCCAGGAAAATGATCGGGGTGGCCGATCGTTTGGCAAAGGTTCTGGCCTGCCATCCGGCATTCAGGGCAAGCCGTTTTACCGCAGCATCCCTGAGCTGCTCATTGTAAAAGATATCCCTGCCGTCTTGGTCTTTAACCGCTGTGGCAAAGGTAATGGGGCCAGTCACCTGGCCTTTGAGGGCAATAAACGATTTGCCGCTGCCATCCACCTGGCGGATGAATTCGGCAAAGCCCTTCCCGGTTTCTTCGGTAAAGGCGAACCGGCTGCCGTCCAGGTCTGCCTCCGGCTCCGACAGGGCTAGGTAATCCTCAAAAAAGGCCAGGAACTCTTCGTCGAAATTTACCGCCTCCGTATTCAGGCAGCTTTTGTCTCCCTCACGGGTCAGCCCGGGAAGCCCGGGGAGAAATTGCTCCACCATCCCCTCCGCTCTGTACAGGGGAAGCTGAACCCAGAGGGGAATGTCGGGGGTATGGTCCATGACCAGGCGCGCGGCCGCCTCATGATCGGTCATGGGCAGACTGCCCACCAGCAGGGGGCGTGTATCGGCTTTGAAAGAACTCATAATGATATCAACCTATGCGTATATTGTGATTAAAGTCTCTTTATAGCATCTTTAGCAGGAAAAAACACCTTGAATCTCAACATACTTTTGTATTCGGATTATATACCAGTGAGTTTGTCACCTAAACAGGGCATAAAAGAAAGCATGCATGGCAAGGAGCAATCCTTCGGCAAACCAAGGGGGCAGTGATTTCATTGCATTTACCCGGCAGCAGGCACCGCAGTGAACCCACGCTAAAATTCCGCCGCTCGTCCTGAGCGTCGAAATAGCGGAAATTTCCGGTTCTTTCAGTCCATGACGCCCCGAAAATTTACGCCGCTTAGGATCACTCCGCCACCGGCTGCCTAGTCGCCTTTGCAAGCCTTTGTACTGCTGAGTGATCAAGATATCAGGGCATTAAGTAGACTCAGCTTTGTGATAGTTCGGTAAACTGATTATGAGAAATTTCTATGAAATTGGAAGTGCTCTCACCGACGCTGCTTTCAGGCATAAGTACAACTTTAGCACGATAGAAGC
>CAJWHT010000298.1 GCA_913041495.1 uncultured Desulfobacteraceae bacterium
ATTCCGGCGTGGGAAAAATATCAAAATGTGTTTTTTACACAGACCAAGGACTGGCCGAATGAACGAAACCTCCGGGTTCTATCCCCTTCGGATTTCGGATTTCACAACGCCATTCGTACGGAAAAAGGACTGTCTTTTTTCGATTTTGAGTATGCCGGATGGGATGGCCCGATAAAGCTTGTCTGCGATTTTTTGTGCCAGCCGGAAATCCCCATACCCGTGGATTGCATGGCGGACATCGCCGGGCGGGTGGGAGATCTGTCGGGGATGGGCGGTGATATACTTGACAACGTCAGAGACCTGATGCCCATTTACAGAATAAAGTGGGTCTGCATTCAATTAAATGAGTTCCTCCCCGGTGACCGGGACCGGCGGGCATTTGCCCTTTCCGGCAAGGACAGGCGGGGGGCACAGTTGAAAAAGGCAATAAAGTATGCCAATACATATCTTTAAAATAAAAAGGGAATTATCAAAGGAATAACGCAATGGCGTATGTGGATTTTTTATCCCAGGTACATAAAAGTACCAAACGGGATTATGTGGCAAGGGTGAATGAGTATCCCAAAGCTGAAGCCGCCCGGAAGGCTAAAAACTGGGGGTATGACTATTGGGATGGTGACCGGAAAATTTGTTACGGAGGCTACACCTACGACGGGCGCTGGAAAAAGGTGGCCCAGGCAATGGCGGATCACTATGATCTCAGGCCGGGCGACAGGATACTGGATATCGGATGCGGGAAGGGGTTTTTACTCTATGATTTTACCCAGGTGCTTCCCGGCCTTGATGTGACCGGAATTGATATTTCCGATTACGCCATTGAAAACGCCAAGGAAGAGATCAAAGACCGAGTGCAGGTGGGACATGCAAAGCAATTGCCCTTTGAAACCGATGCCTTTGATCTGGTGGTCTCCATAAATACCCTGCACAACCTTTACTGCCATGACCTTCACAAGGCGCTGCTGGAAATTGAGCGGGTGGGCAGAAAGAACAAGTACATTTGTGTAGAGTCCTACCGGAATGAGGAGGAAAAGGTGAATCTACTCTATTGGCAGGTCACCTGTGAAATGTTCTGCACCCCGGAGGAATGGCAGTGGTGGTTTTCATCCTGCAACTATACCGGTGATCATTCCTTTATATATTTTGAGTAAGGCGGTTCGCACACGATGACAATGCCGAAAAAGATGAAAGCGGCCATTCTGGCTGAACTGAATCAGCCATTGATTGTGGATGAGGTCTGCTTACCCGGGACGTTGATGCCAGGGCAGGTGATGGTTAAAGTGCTTTTCAGCGGGATCTGCGGCTCCCAGATTGGGGAGATCAAAGGTGTCAAAGGGGAAGACAGGTTCCTGCCTCATCTTCTGGGCCATGAAGGGTCAGGAGAAGTGGTGTCAACAGGGCAGGGGGTTTCGTTGGTTTCCCCCGGTGACCGGGTGGTGCTGCACTGGCGGAAAGGCGCCGGCCTGGACGCACCGCCGCCTGTGTTTACCTGGCGGGGAAAACGGCTGAATGCCGGTTTCGTGACCACCTTTAATCAGTACGCGATTGTCTCTGAAAACCGCCTGACAAAGATGCCGGAAGGTATGCCCATGGAAATCGGCCCCCTCATGGGATGTGCGGTTACCACGGGTCTTGGGGTGATCAACAACAACGCCAAAGTGAGAATCGGGGAGTCTGTGGTCATTCTGGGGGCTGGCGGTGTGGGGCTGAATATGATCCAGGGTGCCCGGATGTGCTCCGCCCACCCGATTGTGGCCGTGGACATCCACGACAACCGTCTGGATATGGCCACGCAATTCGGTGCCACCCATGTAATCAACACCACAGGTAACGCTGATCTTTCAGATGCCGTGAAGGCAATTGTAGGCGATACCGGAGCCGATGTGGTCATTGACAACACGGGTAACACGGAGATGATCGGGCTGGCATACAGGCTCACCAGACCGGATGGCAGAACGGTGCTGGTGGGCGTGCCTAAGAAAGGGGATAATATCAATATCTATTCCCTGGATCTCCATTTTGAGAAGACCATCACCGGATCACACGGCGGTGAGGCGGAACCGGAAAAAGACATACCAAGATACGGCCGGCTGTATGGCCATCGGAAGCTGGACTTGGACCCGCTGATCACCGACCATTTCCAGCTTGAAGAGATCAATCTGGCCATTGAGAAAATGATCAACGGCGACACGGCAGGGCGGTGCCTGATTCACCTTCACGATTAATGCCTTCGCAAAGGGTGGTACATCAATGAGAAATGCATTTGCCAGGGAAATAGAAGCGATTGCCGAAGAGAACAATAGGGTGGTCCTGCTGTCGGGAGATATTGGAAACAGGCTGTTTAACCCATATAAGGAAAAATTCCCCGACCGCTTTTATAACTGCGGCGTATCTGAGGCAAATATGGCGTCCATGGCTGCCGGTATGGCCATGAATGGTCTTCATCCGATCACCTATACCATCACCCCGTTCAATACGTCCCGCTGCTATGAGCAGATCAAGATTGATATCTGCTACCACAATCTGCCGGTTATCGTTGTCGGTGTCGGGGCGGGTCTGTCATATGCCGGCTTAGGGGCCACACACCATTCTTTTGAAGATATTGCAATCATGCGGGTGCTGCCGAACATGCATATTATGTGTCCTGCGGATGCGGTTGAAGTGGGGCTTTGTCTCAGAGAAGCGGTTCGGCTTGGAAAACCTGCGTATATACGCCTGGGCAAGAAAAACGAGCCTGTTGTTCATGATACGCCCCCTGACTTGACTCTGGGAGAGGGGGTTGTTCTCAAACAAGGGGACAAGGTTTGCATTTTAAGCTGTGGTAATATAACGCCGGTGGCACTCGATGCTGCAGCACAACTGGACAAGAGGGGGATAGATACCGAAGTTGTCAGCATGCATACGGTGAAACCGCTGGATGATGCGCTTTTAAAAGAACGGTTCCGTCGGTTTCAACTTATCTGTACCGTTGAAGAACATTCGCTGATCGGTGGCTTTGGTGCTGCTGTTGCCGAGTGGATGGTGGATTACTCCACCCGGAACCCCAAACTGCTTCGTTTCGGCATCAACGATGCGTTTGTTCATAAATCCGGCACCCAGGAAAATGCCAGGCAGATGACCGGATTGACTGCCGAACATATTGCTTGTTCCATAGAAAAAACTTACACCCAAGGTTGATCTAAATGACGCTGTCTCGTTCATCACAACACGCCATAGATGACATAAAAAGCCGCGTTGGAAAAGAGCGGAAACTTGTTTTTGTTTCCGGGTTCTTCAACATTGTACATCCCGGTCACTTGAGGCTTCTGCGATTTGCGGCCGAGTGCGGTGATTTTCTGGTGGTGGGGGTTTACGGGGATGAACTGGGGGATTCTCTTATCGACGAAGAGGTCCGCCTGGAAGGGATAAACGCTTATCGGCTGGTGGATTATTCCTTCGTGCTGAAAGATAAAACCGCTGACATTATCAGGGCCTTGGAACCTGCAGTTGTAGTGAAGGGAAAGGAACATGAGAATGCGGTCAACCCTGAAGCGGAGGCTGTTGCCTCTTACGGCGGCAAGATGCTCTTTGGGTCCGGGGATATGAGTTTTTCCCTGGCCGAACTGCTCCAGGATGAGTCCCAGAGAATTGTCACCAGCTCTTTTGTGCGCAATGACCGGTTCATGGGACGCCATAATTTTTCATGGGCCCAGATTGATGGCATACTTAACCGCTTCAGAACACTGAAGGTGGTTGTGATCGGGGATCTGATTGTCGATGAGTACATTACCTGTGATTCCTTGGGGATGAGCCAGGAGGATCCCACCATTGTGGTGACACCTGTAGGGGTGGAATTGTTCCTGGGTGGCGCAGGCATCGTGGCCGCCCATGCCAGTAATCTTGGGGCGGCGGTTTCTTTTTTTTCAGTTACAGGTGATGACGAAATGGTCGGGTTTGCAAGGAAAAAGCTGGCAGATGCACAGGTGAATGCCCGCTTGTTTTCCGATGATACCCGCCCCACGATACTCAAGCAACGCTACCGGAGTGCCGGAAAAACACTGCTGCGGGTCAATCATTTGCGGCAGCATCCGGTCAGCAAAGAGATTCAGCAGAGAATGAAGTCAGAGCTGTTTGACATCCTGTCAGACCAGGATCTGCTCATATTTTCAGACTTTAATTACGGCTGCCTTCCCCAGAAACTTGTAGAGGATATTGTTGCGGAATGCAGAAAAAAAAATTCGGCCGGTCAGCGGGATTCGGAAAAACAAATCGGCGTCGGCGGGACTCGGAAACAAATTCGGCATCGAAAGGATTGGGAAAGGACGTCCACGTATCGAGCTCTCCCCATGGGTAGAACAGCGCAGCTGCGGTATTGCTTGGTTGCTGGACCGCCCAAAACAGCCAATGCGCCCCGAGGAAATCTCCGTTGTTCCAAGGATCTGAGGGTCCCCAGACCGCAACATTCATGTGCTGCAGGGGTCTTAC
>CAJWHT010000299.1 GCA_913041495.1 uncultured Desulfobacteraceae bacterium
GATGTTTTGTGACCCGCTCATTGCTTTTTTCACTGACCAATTTTCAAAGATCAAACCCTTAACTTCCGGGTTGTTTGTGTTGGGCTTTCCTGCCCGACAAACCAGGACAATATACTCGTATTGCCTTGGCTTGTCAAACACTTTTTTAATTATTCTAAAATAATTTTGTGATACTTCTTTTTTCCTGCCCGCAGCAGGATTTCAGCACCGTCCAGATCCCCTTCCGCCACGATCTGATCAAAAGCGGACAGACGTTCTCCATTGATATACGCCCCCCCTTGCTTTACCAGGCGGCGGGCATCCGACTTGGACTTACACAGGCCGGTTTCACAGAACAGGTCCACCACAGGCTTTACCCCCACCACCTCTTCTTTATTATACGTGGAGGACGGTACGGACTCATCTGCGCCGGCGGAGTGCTTGCCTCTGGGGATGGTGGCTGAGGGCAGTAATCCTTGCGGCACGTCAATGGAACCGAAAACAGTGGCGGCGGCCTTCAGGGATTTCACAGCTTCTTTCTCCCCGTGGCAAATCTTTGTGGCTTCATAGGCCAGAATGGTTTTCGCCTTGTTCAAATCCGCCCCTTCAAGGGACTTTACGGTTTCAATCTCTTCCATGGGCAGGAAGGTGAAAAGTGCCAGGAATTTTGCCACATCGGCATCATCACTGTTCACCCAGAACTGGTAGTACTCGTAGGGAGAAAAGCGTTCAGGATCAAGCCAGACAGCACCTTTGTGGGTTTTGCCCATCTTGATGCCTGAGGCTGTGGTGATCAGGGGAAAGGTGATGCCGAAGGCCTGCTTACCCAAAGTTCGACGCACCAGGTCAATGCCGGCCACGATGTTCCCCCATTGATCGGAGCCGCCCATCTGAAGGAGACAATCGTGGGTCTTGGCCAGTTCCATAAAATCATAGGCCTGGAGCAGCATATAGTTGAATTCAATAAATGTAAGCCCGTCTTCGGACTCCATTCTGGATTTTACACTTTCCGCCTTAACCATCTTGTTAATGGAAAAATGGCGGCCGATATCCCGAAGGAAAGGGATGTATTCCAGCTTGGTGAGCCAGGCGGCATTGTCCAACATCATGGCTTTGTCGTCGTCAAACTCGATAAACCGTGACAACTGGCTGCGGATGCCCTCTTTGTTCTCGTCAATCTGATCCTGGGTCAGCACTTTTCTAAGCTCGGTCTTTCCAGAAGGGTCACCGATCAGACCGGTGCCGCCACCCACAAGGCCGATGGGCCTGTGACCGGCCCGCTGCATGTGGGCCAGGGCCATGATGCATACCAAAGACCCAACGTGGAGGCTGGAAGCTGTGGGATCGAACCCGATATAACAGGTGGCCCGGTTATTCTCCAGGTAGTCCTCCAGTTCCTCGTTGTGGGTGGTTGCCTCGATGAACCCGCGTTCTTTCAGTACCGATAAAATGCTCATGCCGCTTTTTTTCCTTATTTCGCTCTTATTCTGTTCTTATTTCGTTCTTATTTTTTCGTGTATTCCACTGCTCTGGTTTCCCGAATCACAACCACCTTGACCTGGCCCGGGAAGGTCAGGTTTTCTTCAATCTTGCGGGCAATATCCCTGGAGAGAAGCACGGCACTGTCATCGGTAATTTTTTCACTTTCCGTAATCACACGGATTTCACGCCCGGCCTGGATGGCATAGGTATTTGTCACACCGTCGAAGCTGTTGGCAATACCTTCCAGATCTTCAAGACGTTTGACATAGTTTTCAAGACTTTCTTTTCTGGCACCGGGACGTGCGCCGGACAGAGCATCGGCAGCCTGGACAATAAAGTCGTAAACGCTTTCAGGCATCCTGTCTTCGTGATGGGCGGCAATGGCGTTGACCACATTTTCCATTTCCCCGTACTTTTTGGCCAGTTTGGCACCGATGATGGCATGGGCACCGTCCACCTCATGATCTACGGCCTTGCCGATATCATGGAGCAGTCCCATCCGTTTGGCCAGTTTGGCGTTGAGCCCCAGTTCAGAGGCAATCACACCGGAAAGAAAGGCGACTTCAACCGAATGCTGGAGCACATTCTGGGCATAAGAGGTTCTGAACTTCAGCTTACCCAAAACCTTGATCAGTTCCGGATCAATGCCGTGTACACCCAGGTCAAAGGCGGCCTGTTCGCCCGCCTCTTTAATGGCGACTTCCACCTCTTCGGTGGCGCGTTCCACAACATCCTCGATCCGGGCCGGATGGATACGGCCGTCGGAGATCAACTTTTCAAGGGAGAGTCTTGCCACCTCACGGCGCACCGGGTTAAAACCGGACAGAATTACCGCTTCCGGAGTATCATCAATGATTAGATCAATTCCGGTGGCAGCCTCCAGAGCCCTGATGTTCCGCCCTTCCCTGCCAATGATCCGGCCTTTCATTTCATCTCCGGGCAGATGCACCACAGAGACCGTACGCTCGGCCACATAATCGCCGGCGTAGCGCTGAACTGCGGTGGAAATTATTTTCTTCGCCTCTTTATCCGCTTTTTCCTTGGCCTCGGAAGAAATACGTTTAATCAGCTTGGCACCTTCATGCTTGGCCTCGTCCTCCATGGCCTTGAGAAGCAGCTCTTTGGCCTCTTCAAGGGTCAGGCCGGAGACCTTTTCAAGTTCCTTCTTTGTTTCCTCAAGAAGAGACTCGTATAGTTCCTCTTTTTGGGAAGCTGTGTCCAATTTTTTCCTGGCTTCGGCTTCTTTACGGGCGATCTCCTGCTCCCGTTTGCCAAACTGATCTTCCACCCGGTCAAGTTTTTCACTCTTCTTGGACAGCCGGCGTTCTTCTTTTTTCAGTTCGTTGCGTGTTTCTTCGGTTTCGGTGTCAAACTCACTTTTCATTTCCAGAAGCCTGGACCGGGCTTCCAGCTGCGCCTCCTTGAGAAGGTTTTCCGCCTTCCGGTTGGCTTCCGTGATAATACGCTTCTGCTCTTCTTCTATATTCAGATTTTCCAGGGTCATCTTTTTTCTCATCACGAAAAAAGCGGCGATGCCGAACCCAAGCAGGACTACCAGTATTGATGCAAGCACCATCGTAACGTCCATTCAATCATTCTCCTAAATTATTGGCTGCACAGACGCATGGCATCTGTCGGCCGGTGTTAACCTTATTAAGATTATGGAATGGGATAATGGCGGAAAGGGAGGGGAAAGGAAAGGAATAATGATCGTTATAACAATAACCCCCACAAATTGCCGTGTTGCGTTTAAGGCTTTGAACCAAGGGTTCAAAAGGTGGGTGTTCAGTAATACCTTTAGGCTTTTCCTTAAGCGAGAGGAACCTGCTCACCAGTATCAGGGTGAACTCCCTTTTTTCTATGCGTTAGGACAAAGGCTTTGTACAATCACGCGCATTGCAGGGGGTATTTGTTATTATATTCCGTCAAATAATTGCTTATTCGATTTCCTTGTCAATTTTTTTCAATAAGGATGAAATCCTGTGTTCTACGTCTTTTTCAAGTTCAGAGTACTGCAGCGTCAACTCCTGATAATCCTTGGCAAGATTCATTGCTGCAAGAAGCAGAATGGCAATTTTATTTCTGCTGCTGGTCTTGTTCTGAAATAACCCTTCTGCCTCGGCTATATATTCTTTTACCTGTGCTGCAATAGCGACCGGATCAACACCAGGCTCGTTCTCCGGTTTAAATCTGAATTCTTCCCCAAAAAGCTCAATTTTAACAATTTCATCCAAAGAGATCCCTTTACCGGTTCTTTATGGTCAGGCGTTTGACCCATCATCCTGGGACATTGTGTTTGAAAATCCATCCAGTTTGGTGAGGAGGCCGTCGATTTTTGCCTGAATCAGGCTCTCCTGCTCTGCGTATGTCTCTTCGGTTTTTGATTTTTTGTCCAGGTCCTCTTCCAGGGACTTGACCTTTGCCTGGAGGTCCTTGTTCTCCTCCTGAAGGGACTGGCAAATTTCTATCAAAAAATCAACACGGATGTCGATGTCATCAAACTTGGTTTTTATACCCTCATTACCCAATTTCATAGTCTCATAAAGTGTTTTATTGGCGTTCAGTATAGTTCACAATCCTGCGGAAAGTCAAGGTAATTCATTTTGTGTTTCACGAAACAAACCATCTGCCCGGGCCAGTTGCTCAAGGGTATTCACCCCCATTACCTGGCGAATGTCTAAGGTACTGCAGACAAGGGTTTTGGCCTTTTTATCCACAGCGATTTCCACAAGATCAGTCAGATAATATTCCGACTGATTATTGTCATTGTTGATGAGCTTGATCCCTGATTCAAGGAACCCTTTTTCAAAACAATAGATGCCGGAATTGACCAGACGAATCTTCTTTTCCGCCTCACTTGCATCGGCCTCTTCCCGGATGGCGACAAGCCCATGCGCATCTGCCTGGATTATCCTTCCATATCCAGTGGGATCATCCACCTCCACCGCAAG
>CAJWHT010000300.1 GCA_913041495.1 uncultured Desulfobacteraceae bacterium
ACGGCGGCCCTGACTTCCGCCCCTCCTTTGAGCACGTCGTCATTCAGGCTTTTATACATGGCCAGGGCATCCTCAAGATACCCCTGGGTTTCGTATAGACGGGCAAGTTCGATACTGGCGAATTTTTTGCTCATTGCGCCTCTTCCTTCCCTTCGGATTTTTCCTTGAAAATCAATTCATCCGGCTCAGCCATTTCGTGTTCGTGCTTGGCCAGGTGTTTTATATAGTTGATATCGTGTTTCAGGCTTTTAATCTCTTTTTCAATCTTGCGATTCTCGGCCGCCTCCTTGTCCGCCTGGGCAGCCACACGCGCCTCTTTATCCTTCAGCACCCGGTAATCCATGACACCGTTGGTTGAAAAAAAAATCATACCCAGAAGAATCACCGCAGCACCGATTCCCAGATAAAACCCTATTTTTTCAACTGTTGTCATTTTTGGTTCTAACAGCCCTTTCCGGCCAGGGTGATGGCATGTCCCATCACTTTCGTTTTCGTTTTAAGAGCACCTTTCCGGCCAATGCCAGCTCTGGGG
The DNA here is from genome assembly GCA_913041495.1 of uncultured Desulfobacteraceae bacterium. Lineage (GTDB taxonomy): Bacteria > Desulfobacterota > Desulfobacteria > Desulfobacterales > Desulfobacteraceae > Desulfobacter. The sequence goes on from CAJWHT010000300.1 coordinate 533, forward strand.
ATTTTGTAAGCAGGGCTCCTGTAAAGAAGCACCCTGCCCCAGCGGCAACGACGGCGAAAAGTCCAAGCCCCCGGGTGAGCCCGGAACCTGTGATCCATATCGGTCCCAGCCAGCCCACAAGAAAGGCCATTATACCAGATAAAAAAAGCGATCTGCAAGCTGAAACCAGAAGCCCCCCCCTGTTGATACCGGTGCCCGAACAAACCAAAAGGAAGGCGAATCCCGCGGCAGCAGCCAGGGAAACGCTTATGGCAAGCCCTTCCACCCCCATGGGACCGACCAGCAGGCAACCTGCCCCTAAGTTAACAAGCACGCTCAAAATCCCGGCATAGAAAGGAAAACGGATATCTCCCACCGCATAGTGGTAGGTGATGAACAGCCGGGTTCCGGCAACGGCCCAGAGCCCGGAAGCCAGAAAAAACAGGCACCGGGCCGTCCGCTCGGCTGCCGCAGCGTCAAAGGCCCCCCTGCCGAAGAGAAAAGAGACAATGGGCGCATCCAGCGCCATGATCCCGGCCATGGCCGGAATAGCCAGGAAAAAGACCAGACGCATGGCAGATTCAAAGGCGGGGGATACGGCGTTCATATCAGAGCGTGCAGCGTTTTTGGACAACAGGGGTAAAAAGACTGTGGACACCGAAGTGACGAACAGGGCCAGGGGAAACTGGACCAGGCGTTCGGCATAGTAGAGGCAGGACACGCTGCCGGGGATCAGGGTGGTGGCGATCAGCCCTGCCACAAGTATGTTGATTTGAAAAGCGGCAGCCCCGATCATGGACGGCAGCAGGGCCCGCCCGGCCCGGATCACCCCGGGATGGCACAGAGAAAAATAACGGAAGGAAAACAGCCCGTGTCCCCGCAGCCATGGCAGTTGAAACAGCAGTTGCATCACCCCGCCCAGGGTAACGCCAAAGGCCAGGACCATCACACCGGGATCAAAGACATCTTCTAACAAAAGAGTGGCACCGATAATGGTCAGGTTCAGCAGCAAAGGCGTGGCCGCCGGGGCCGCAAAGTTGCCCAGGGCATTGAGCACCCCCATGGACAAGGCGACAATCACAATGATTGCCCCGTAGGGCAGCATGATCTTTAAAAGCATAGCCGCCAGAACACCCGCATAAGGATCATCTGCATATCCCGGTGCCAGCAAAGGGACCGCAAGCGGTGCAAGCCAGAGCCCCAGACAGACCAGGATTGCAGAAAAGAAAGATACCCAGAACAGCGCGGACAACGCCATGCCCCCGGCCTTCTCCTTTCCTATATTAGCATCACACTCTTGTTCACACTGGGCCAGAAGCCGTGCAAATTCAGGTACAAAGGAAATACTTAAAATGCCCTCAGACATCATCTTCCGGAGCAGGTCAAAGGGCCTGAAAACCACAAAAAATATGTCGGATACGGCAGAGGCACCGAAGACAAAAGCGATCAGTGCGTCCCGCACCACCCCGAGTATCCGGGAGGCCAGGGTAAGCAAAGATATGGACGCTGCCTTTTTATATAGTTTAACCACAGGTTTTCCTTGACAAAACCCAACAATCCGTATATGTTATCGAATTTGAAATATGGTTTGTATTAATTTTTTGACTTAAACAATAAGGAGCTAGACCAAGTTGGCTAACCATAAATCCGCAAAGAAACGTGCAAAGCAGAGCCAGGTAAGACGGCTGAGAAACAAATCCACCAAAAGCAACCTGAAAACACTGGAAAAAAGCCTGCGTGCGGCCAAGGACGCCGGTGAAAACACTGACGAACTGATGAAACAGACCCAGTCCGCCCTTCACAAGGCTGCCAAAAAAGGCGTAATTCATCAGAAAACCGCCTCCAGAAAAATTTCTAGACTTTTCAAACACGTGAATGCGTAAGTGATTGCGTTGCGCGTTTCAGCCTAGATTAGCACAGCCGGTCCAGACAGCCAATACAGGCGATATCCGACACACGCGATATTAAAGACAGGCGCTGTATGAGAATTAAAAGCTCATACAGCGCCTGTCTTTTGTTGTTTAGAACCGGCTTAACATCAGGCTGACCAGCCGTTCAGCCACCCGTTCCGCGATGGTTTCCACAGCCTCATTCCTGCTGGCCTGATCATCCTCAAAATCCGAGGATACCGTATAGGATTCAGATGAGGTAAAATCCTTGACCGACCAGAGGATTTTTCCCTCCGGCCCCTTCAGTTTCACATCAACCCGTGCAGTTACCTCCCGTTCCGTGACGGTTTCATCGGAAGATCTGGACTGGGTGGAAAAGGTAATGGCCTTGACAGTGCCTTCAACCACCCGCGTGGCCTTGTCCACACTCACCACTTCCGTGTCGGATCTCTGGGTGATCTCCCGGATCAGTTCATTGGAAAAACTGACACCGGCCCTGGATTCAGACGTATTGTTCTCAAACACCACCACGGCCACCCGGGTTACCGATTCATTCAGATAACCGCTTTCGGCCATGCGGTACCCGCAGCCTGAGACTGCGGCCACCACAGCCAATACCCCGAAAATTGCCATCATCCGTGACATAGGTTTCATAAATTACACCACAATATTCACGAGGGTTTGTTTTTTCCGGATCACAATCATCTTGCGCACCGGTTTATCCCCGACATGCCTGATGATATTTTCATCTGCCAGGGCTGCTGTCTTGATTTCCTCTTCTTGGGCATCGGCGCCCATGTTGAACTTGGCACGCAGCTTACCGTTCACCTGAACCACCACCAGCATCTCGTCGGTTTCAAGGGAATCCTCCCTGTGGTCGGGCCAGGACTGCTCCAGAACAGAACCGTCATGCCCCATGCGTCTAAACAGTTCCTCACAGAAATGAGGAAGGATCGGGCTGAGCAGAAGCAGCACACTCTCCATGCAGAACCAGAGAACGGACTTCATTTCATCGTCAGCCGACGGGATATCCACCGTGTACATGGCGTTCACCAGCTCCATGACGGCTGAAATGGCCGTATTGAAGTGGAAACTCTTGTCGATATCCTGGGTGACCTTCTGGATGGTCTGGTTGGCTTTAATATAAAGCTCTTTGGCCGCACCGGACGTAAGATCGGCTGCCGCCCCGCCAAACGGAGCAATGCCTTGAATCTCCTCCATACAGGTGATGGCCAGGCGCCAGACGCGGTTAACAAAACGGTTGCTGCCTTCCACCCCGTCTTCACTCCACTCGAGATCTCTTTCCGGGGGGGCGGCAAAGAGGCAGAACAGACGGGTAACGTCGGCACCGTATTTTTCCAGCAACTCGTTGGGATCCACCACGTTTTTCTTGGACTTGGACATCTTGATCACCCGGCCCACTTCCACATCACTGCCGCAGAGGGTGCAGGCAAGATCTTCGCCTTTGCGCTCGGCCTGTTCGGGGAAAAGATAGCCGTGTTCCGGGCATGTCATGGTTTCCTTGCAGACCATGCCCTGGGTTAACAGCCGTGTGAACGGCTCCTTGAAGTCAATCATCCCCAGGTCATTGAGCACCCGCATAAAGTATCTGGAGTAAAGCAGATGCAGTACGGCATGCTCCACCCCGCCGATGTACTGATCCACCGGCGCCCAGTACTTGACAGCCTCAGGATCGAACATCCCCTCTTCAAACCGGGGCGAACAATATCTTAAGTAATACCAGGAGGACTCCACAAAGGTGTCCATGGTATCGGTGTCCCTTTTTGCATCCGCCCTGCCGCAGGCAGGACATTGGGTCTTTGCAAAGTAGTCCAGGCCGGGCAAGGGAGAGCCGCCCCGGGGACCCAGGTTGGCATCTTCAGGCAGGGTAATGGGCAGATCTTTTTCAGGCACCGGCACCACACCGCAGGCCGGGCAGTGAATCACAGGAATGGGTGTGCCCCAGTAACGCTGCCGGGAGATTCCCC
>CAJWHT010000301.1 GCA_913041495.1 uncultured Desulfobacteraceae bacterium
ATGTTTTGTGACCCGCTCATTGCTTTTTTCACTGACCAATTTTCAAAGATCAAACTTTCAATCAAATTGTTCGCTTCGATAAAAACATTTTCTCTCGAAAAGAACTCAGGAAGAATACAGGAAAGAAATTAATTTGTCAAACACTTTTTATCAACTAATTTCATTTTAATATGAGACCCGCCGGCAGACGCTCTCCGAACTGCTGACTTTTATCAGCCATGTCCTGGCCTGTTTTTTCTCTCACCGAGACCTTATATTTCTTTCCGGCACGAACGTCATCCATCCAGGAAAGAATCTGATCGGCTGTGTCGTCAGAGATATCTCGGGTTCGGTCTCCTGTTTTTCTCGCCAAAGAGGCAATCATGGCCGGTACAGGATCGGAGGACTGCCACTTTTTCTTTATAATCTGCCCTATCCACCGGCTCACTTCAACCGGTGGAATCACCCGATCGACGGATCCATACAACAAATCTCTGGCACCCAATCTTGACAGTGTCCAGAACATCCGATCCATCTTTTTACCGGATTTAAGCTGCGGGAGAATCGCTTTGGCAAGAACAACCTTATCTTTTACCAGCAATCGTTCCATATTCCCCGCCGTCATCCACAGTTCCGTCAACTCCTGGGGCGATAACTTTGCTTTGTTACCTTTGGTGAGCAGAGCTGACGTATCCTGGAAAAACTGCCGCTGTTGACCTGCTTTCAACCCGGCTGCAATACGACGGATGAAAATCCACCATTCCAGCCTGTTCTGGGGCAATTTATCGAAAGTCTGGCCTTTGAGGTAAACTTTCCAAAGCTTTCTTGCCCGCTCCTCGTCAAAGGCATCTCCGAACCCAGGGCGCATACAAAACCCTGTAAGGTTCAACCACCTGGCCTCATGTTCAGCAGAGATCGACCGCGATGCTTCCACCTCAATCAGCTTATCTGCCAAACGCCGTATGAAAGACAACGGCCAGTTGCCTTTTTTCTGGTCCACAATGGATTCGATGCGTTTTGCTATGGACTTCAGCGTGTCTGTGGCCTCCGGGGCATCTGAAAAGGCATACCCAATTAAATCACATACCCTCTGGATCAGAGCATCGTCATAAACCTCTGTTTCCGCAGCTTCTGCGCTTTGGCCGGATGACCTGAGCTGGAATTGAAGCTTCCACCGGTGGTCACTGACCGCAGACCTGCAAAACATAAGAAGGCTACCCATTTCAGTATACTCAGCCCCGATGGTGACAGGAATCTGTTTTCGCTCACCGCTTTTCCCGAATTTTATGATTGTTTGAAGCGGTGCCATCCGCGTCAATGATCCATCAACCGGGATGATGCTGCCAGACGAATCACCGGATCTGAAACTGGAACTGTACATATCGAAACTTACCGGTTGGTTGGCCAGCACCTCAAACGACATCTCCTGCATATCAATGACCGAGCCCTCATCAAGCCCCCGCTCGACCAGACAAACCGCTTGTTTTGCATTTTGATCAGGCGTGGCAATGCCAAGGTAATAGCTTCTGGGACTGCCGCTGCCGACCCGCACACCGATTCCCTGCTTCACCAATCCGTAATAGGAAGCACCAACGCCTACGGCAAGATCCGGCCGATTGTTCTCAAGGAGCACCGGTTTTGCCTGCTCACTGGTTTTAAACCAACGCCGGATGGATTCTTTGATACGGGACTGCACCAGATTTGGCTTCAGCGTACCACCATTAAACAGGATAAAATCCGGCATCGGCACGTCCTTTCCCAGAACGTTCTTGACGGTTTCCCTGTGGGTTTCAAGAAAACGGATAATATGTTTGGTAACAGAGGCGTCTTTTTCATAGGGCAGTCCGAAATCGGCAATTTCTTTTCCATCGCTTGCTTCGCTGAATTCTGAGGTGAGAACATCACCGAAAAATTCTGACCGCAGGACGGATTCCACATCCCCCCTGGTGAGATCGGCGGCCAAAGTACCGGCAATCAAAGCCCGCCCCTCTCCTTTCAGAGTTATCCGAACTGACCGCTCACCGTGTTCAAGAATCCTTTCTTTGGCTTCCCGACACCGATGGCACAAGGTTTTCCACTTGTCCGATGACAGAGATGTATTTGACTGAAATTTTTTTTCAACAATCTTGGCTAAAGATAAATCAATGTTATCCCCGCCAAGAATCAGATGATCCCCCACCGCAACACGCTCAAACCGGGGGGAGCCATCGGTTTCTTTCAGGGTAATCAGGCTAAAGTCCGTAGTGCCGCCGCCAACGTCACAAACGAGAATCAGATCATTCTGGTCCACATGGGTTTGCCAGTCCGCCTCGTGTGAGATAAGCCAACTGTAAAAGGCAGCCAGAGGCTCTTCGAGCAGGGTAACCGAGTTGCCTAATCCCGCCAATCTGACGGCCTCCATGGTCAAATCCCTTGCCTCTTCATTAAAAGACGCAGGCACCGTAATCACAACGAACTGATTCTCTAAAAAGCTATCCTCATCTTTAACAAAATGATTCCAAGCGCTTCTGATATGCAGAAGATATTCAGCGGTTGCGGTAACCGGAGACACCTTATCCACACCTTCAGCACCCCAGGGCAGAATTTTGGCCTTGCGGTCGGCCAGAGGATTGCATAGCCAGCTTTTTGCGGAGGAAACCAACCGAGACGGAATTTTTGACCCATGATCTCTGGCAAAACTACCGGCAAACAGATCTTCTCTTTTTTTCCAGGGGTGCTTGAGTACGTCTTTGGAGATATCATATTCCCCGGGAATATATAAGAAGGATGGCAGGACAGGGATGCGCGTGAACTCTCCATGGCCCGTGAGCTGGGGGACGTTGAATACCTTTATGACCTTGTCTTTGTCCGGCATATCCCGCCGCTGATCAATTATCTGCCTTAAGGCTCCCACATCGGCATAGGATACTGCGGAATTCGTTGTCCCCAGGTCGATGCCGATTACAAATTGCTTATCCTTAAAATCCAAACCAACTCCTGTTTAATTTCTATAACTATTGAACTTCGACTTCGGCAGGTGTCATTATTCCGGGATCCTGAATATCCGATAATTTGGGCACCTCTTTTTTACCGGCTTTCCAGCCGGGATGTTTTATAATACCTTTGAATGGCGGTTTGCCGGACACGTTTCCCACCAGATTGATTGCGTCTATATCAAATCCGTCTTCAATGGAGATCTCATCGCCTTCCACACCGGATAAAACGGGTTTCGGGTCAATATATTTTTTCATCGCCTTTTTACAATCTTCCTGAATACTCCTGACGGCAGCGCCGATCTGGCTATCATCGTAGTTGTTCAAATTTTCATCAAAAAAATCAAGCAGACGCCCTTCCCTCTGTAGCACAGACAATGTATGCAGGTAGACTCTCCGCTTTCGTTCCTGTTCTATCTTATGGTCAATGAAATCTTTCTTCTTTTTGGTAGCCTGGGGGGCGGGTTGGCCCTGCTCTTCATCACTGTCCTTAAACACACCGGATATGAATAGCGTAAGAATCATCCACACCACGACGCCCAGTAAAAGAAACGCCAGGATCGTTGCGGGCAGTATCATCGTATAGAAATCAGCTTTCAGTCCCAGCTCAACCAGCTCCCGAATCTGATCAGACAGCCAGGCGCCTCCCTGGGAGCCATGAGTCGCATTAAGCCAATTCACACCGTAGAAGAATCCCGCACTTATTCCTCCGCCAACCAATGCCATCAGTAAAATGATTACCCAAAACGATCTTTTTTGATATCTCTTGAACATTGATAATGACACCCTTATGTTTTTAATTCACATCATCTGCAACAATAAAAAAACCATGCTGTTTCATTCAACATGGTAATTTATAATAATACAAAATTTGGTGCTATCAAGTAAAGCGGAGAATCAGGATTCAGGGCTTTTTGTTTACGATGTCACTGTCATCCATCTTGAACGGTAATGATCTCCTTGTTTGCCTCAAACACTTTTTGCCCAATTCCTTTCACATTCATGATGTCTTCCGGCACTTTAAAAGGGTGTTTCTGCCTGTAAGCGATAATCCGGTCAGCGATCTTGTCGCCGACACCTTTCAAAGTCATAAGAATCTCTTTACCGGCAGTATTAATGTTCACCTTCTCCCCAGAGGCATTTGCCTGGGTAACGATGCACGCCACCAATAGTGATATGGCGAGAACAAACCATTTTGTACGAGCCTTTTTAATCATGTGGGCCTCCTTTGCCTTGAATAAACTGGTGTGAAAAACCCCGAATCCTGAAAACGAAAATACGGCGGAATCGTTCTGAACTTCTGAATCTGATGGATAAAATTTATCCCAGGCAAGATTATAAATCAATCAGGGAAACCCTTAATTTTTAGGACTATTTTGCAAGAAATCAAACGGACCAGGAG
>CAJWHT010000302.1 GCA_913041495.1 uncultured Desulfobacteraceae bacterium
TGACGCCGATCAACAGTTCCAACTCAAGCCGTCTGACAATCTTTGCAACGGTTGGTTCCCGGCAGGCAGGCTAAAAATCTTTTTAAGGAACATCATTTTCAAGATTGCGGTATGAATTCCACTGAAACTGATCAAACTATTGACAACTCATCTGTCGTGATGTTCTAATGACAAAACATCGGTTCTGCATACAGAACTTATAGTAAATCAAAATGGTGACAGGATATGGCAGCAGCAAAAAGTAAATATACCCCGGGATCTCCGGCAGTAGACCAGGCCGCCCAGGTGCTCAAGTGTCTGGTGCAACAGGACAAAAGCGACGTTTCTTTGACCCGGCTGTGCAATCTTGTGGGCATCCACAAAAGCAAAGGCTATGCGATTTTGCATTCGCTGATGACCCACGGGATCGTGATTAAAAATCCCGTGTCCAAGGCGTACAGCCTGGGGCCGGCCCTCATTCCCATGGCATCAAAAGCAAAAAAGAATCTGCCCATCCTCCATGCCGCTGGAGACCTGCCCAGGATTCTGGCAGAAGAAACCCGCAGCAGTGTATTGATCGGCACTATTGCCAACCACCATTTTTATGTGGTGGCCAAACATGACGGTAACACCGCCATTGCCCTGACCGTCCGTGAGAACCAGAGTCTGCACATCACCCACGGTGCCCACGGCAAGGCCATATTTGCCCATCTTCCGCCTGATGAAAAGCAATCGATTATCTCTGCCGGCCGCCTTGAATTTTACGGCAGCCATATGCCATGGGACATGAAAATGCTTGAAGCCCAGCTGGCTGAGTGCCGGAAAAAAGGATATGCCGCTGACATCGGCGAAGTCACCCGGGGCATCACAGCGGTCAGTGCCCCGGTATTCGATCACAACAACCGGGTATGCGCCGCGGTTGTGCTGGTGGGCACCTTTGGGGAGGATCTGGCAGACATCTACGGCCGAAAAACGGCAGCGCTTGCCCGGCAGATCTCGCAACAATGCGGGGCACACGAATAACACAGGACATAAAAAATGACTGACAAAACAACCATCGTTAAAACCACCACCTGGTCCGCAGGACCCGGGTGTCATGGCGGATGCGGCGTTCAGGCCCATATCAGGGACGGAAAGTTGGTGAAAATTGAAGGCGATCCCGACCATCCCTGGAACCGGGGGCGGCTGTGCGCCAGGGCGCTTGCCATGACCCAGTATATTGACCATGACGACCGGCTGAAAATGCCTTTGAAAAGAGTGGGCAAACGGGGAGAAGACAAGTTTGAAGAAATCAGCTGGGAAGAGGCCTACGACCTGATCGAAAAAAAGATGAAAGGCATCAGGGACGAATTCGGACCTGAAAGCATGATCTTTTCCATGGGTACAGGAAGAGATATCGGCCCCTGGATCTGCATGCTGGCCTATGCATTCGGCAGCCCGAATGTCATGTTTGCCTTGAGCGGGAACGCCTGCTACAGCCCCAGAATTTCAGCGCTGGACACGGTCCAGGGGGATTATTGCGTGTTTGACGCCGGCCAGTGGCTGGACGGCGGCTACGACAATCCTGAATATCAGGTACCGAAATGCATGATCATCTGGGGATATAATATATCTGCCACCTGCCCGGACAATCTGTTCGGTCACTGGATCACGGACCTGATGAAAAAAGGGACCAAAATCATTGCCATTGATCCGCGTCTGACCTTTTTTACATCCCGGGCCAAACACTGGCTGCCCATTCGTCCGGGCACCGACGCCGCCCTTGCCATGGGATTTTTAAACATTATCATTGCAGAACAGCTTTACGATAAATCCTTTGTTGCCGATTTTACCGATGCACCGCGCCTGATCCGGAATGACACCGGCAAGTTATTGCGGGCATCGGATGTGGTTGAAGGTGGATCCGACACCGACTTTGTGGTGTTTGACAGACAGTCGGATCAGCCTGTGATCTGGAGCACGGACAACCAGGCCTATGAGCTTGAAGACTGCTCTCCGGTAATTGATCACGAGGTTCAGGTCACTCTTAGAACAGGTAAATCCATATCCTGCCGGCCGGCCTGGCAGGTGTTCACGGCCCGGTGCGCCGACTACACCCCTGACAAGGTGGCGCAGATCACAGGCATTGAAGCCGACCTGGTTGTAAAGGCTGCGCGGCTTTATGGAAAAAGCCGGCCGGCGTCTATCCACTGGGGGGTTCCCATTGACATGACACCGGAAGTATCTCCGTTGTGCCATGCCATTTCTGCCTTGTGGGCCATCACGGGCAACCTGGATGTTCCCGGCGGCAACGTTTTTACCCGGGCCGCCTTTAATGCCGTGGCCTATGCCCTGCCCGGCGCCGAAGGTGTAATCAAGTTGAAAAACGAACAGGACGATATCCCCCGGATCGGCAGAGACGAGTACGGACCGTTCAACCAGTTCATCTGGCGCTGCCAGACCGATAAGGTCATCGATCAGATTTTCAGTGATACCCCTTATCCGGTCAAAGGGCTTTGGATGCAGACCTGCAATCCGTTAACCGGTATCGGACTTGATCCCAAACGCTGGGAAAAGGCTTTGGAAAAGCTGGATTTCATCGTGGGTGTGGATCTGTTCATGACAGCTTCTTTACGTTATGCAGACGTTATCCTGCCGGCAGCCACATTCCTGGAAAAAGACGGGGTCCGCTCCTGGTGGGTACCGCTGCAGACCATCAACAAAGCCGTCAAGGTGGGCGGATGCAAACCGGATGTTGAAATCAATTTTGAACTGGCCAGACGGTTTGATCCGGACTTTTCCTGGGAAAAAATCCATGATCTTTTCGACGATATTTTAAAGCCTTCTGGCATGAGCTTTGACACCTTATCGAAAAAAGGCTGGGCCCTGCCGCCGGAAGGCCACCCGTCACGGCCTTATCACCGGCATAAAAGGGGACTGCTTCGATCCGACGGAAAGCCCGGCTTTTCCACCCCTTCAGGCAAATATGAACTGTATGCCACGTTGCGAGAAGACTGGGGACTTGACCCCATGCCCTATCACAAAGAACCGCCGTTCACCCCTGTGTCCCGGCCGGACCTATTTGAAAAATATCCGTTGATTCTAAGTACCGGACGGAGATCTCCGGCTTTTTTCCATGCCGAACACCGAAACATACCGTGGCTGAGAACCCTTGACCCGGACCCGGTGGTGGAGATCCACCCGAAAACGGCAGAGCAGTACAACGTGTCCAACGGTGAGTGGGTAACCCTTGAAAATTGGATGGGCCAGGCCCGATTCAAGGCCAAAGTGACCAAAATCGTTCCCCCATGGATGGTCATGGCCACCCATGGCTGGTGGTTCCCGGAAAAGAAGGAAGATCCCCTGTTTGACACTTACAGTTCCAACATCAATATGCTGATTCCCATGAACAACCAGGGTGAGGACGGGCTGGGCGCCCCTATCAAACACCTGTTGTGCACCATCAAAAAAAAGGAGGCCTGACATGACCGACACCAAACGAAACGGTCTTCTCATTGATTATGAATACTGTACAGGCTGTTTTGCCTGTCAGGTGGCCTGCTGCCAGGAACATGGATGGGAAGCCCCGCTTACCGGCATTAAGGTTCACGAAATCGTCCAGGATCTGCCCAAGGGGAAAGCATACTTAAGTTTTGTCCCCATGCCCACCGAACTCTGCGTACTGTGCCCTAAACGCATCAAGAAGGGCCTGGCACCGGCCTGTGTTACCCACTGCATGGCTGCCTGTATGCATTTTGGCCCGGTGTCCGAACTGGGGAAAGCCCTTGAGAAAAAACCGCGTCAGGTGCTCTGGGCACCGCGATAGTTACCCTGAATTCCGGCCGCCCCTGAAAGGGCGCAATCTTGCGACCTTTTCAGGGGCGGCCGGTCGCATCCATGCGTTAGTTAATCGTAAAACCGCTACTGTCGCCTTTAAGCAATCGGTTCTGCAACCGGCTGAAACCACAGCCGATACATTAATCCCCCCCAACATAACCGCAGACTGTGGCATGTTCCGATGATCTCTTTTGACCCGTCCATGATTTTATCTCCGATTAAATCGGTATATTTATCAGTGATAAACGCCAAATCCATGAAGAACTGTTTTTTATGGGCGCGGGTCAGCCTGGTGATTTTGCACCCTGACTGCCCGTTGATGTCCGGGTATTCCTTTTCCTTTTTTTCCGTTTCCGCACGCTGCAGGGGGGGGGATCTCTTTTGCCGTGGCCAAAAGTATTTTTGGAACGGTTCTGGTATCCGAAAGGCCAGTTTTATAGGGCTTGGGACATGGGTGAGTTGTGCGAATTGA
>CAJWHT010000303.1 GCA_913041495.1 uncultured Desulfobacteraceae bacterium
GGGTGATCAAACCCGATCCGGTAATAGGCCCAGTTGGTGTCGGTAGATGATTTTCCAAGCCACAGGGCAAACAGCAAGGCAGCGCTGACTGCCGCAAGCGTGAAGAATCCGATGATAACGTGATGGGCCTTGGGCTCCATTAACCGGGCTCCTGTTTGGTTAGCCTGTTGTGGGCTGTAATCGCCGCGCGGCCACGGGGGCCGTGGAAGTAATCCTGAATCCAGCGGTCGTCGGTTTGTGCCACCTTTTCCAGAGTATCGGCAACCAGCACCCTGCGTTGAGACAGAACCGCAACACGGTCACAGGTGGTGTACAGGGTATCCAGATCGTGGGTAACAAGAAATACCGTCAGGCCCAGTGCGTTGCGAAGGGTGACAATCAGCTCGTCAAAGGCGGCAGCGCCGATCGGGTCCAGACCGGCGGTTGGTTCATCCAGAAACAGGATTTCCGGGTCCAGCGCCAGCGCCCGGGCCAGGGCCGCCCGCTTGACCATACCGCCGGAGAGTTCGGCCGGGTATTTCGTGGCGGCTTCTGGTGGCAGGCCGGTCAAGGCCAGTTTCATTCGGGCCAGTTCCTCCGCTTCGGCCCGCGACAGCCGGGCGTGTTCAATCAGCGGCAGCGCGATGTTCTGCTCAAGGTTCAGTGAGGTGAACAAGGCACCGCCCTGAAACAGAACCCCGAAACGTTGCTCATAGCGAGATCGTTCGGTGGCGGATAATTCCGTCAAATCTTCACCAAAAACGGTGATATGCCCGCCGGACGGTGGATTCAGGCCAACTATACTGCGCAAAAGAACGGACTTGCCGGTGCCGGAACCGCCGACCACACCCAGAATCTCCCGGGGATACAGATCCAGATCGAGTTTCTCATGAACGATGTGGCTGCCGAACCGGTTGTCGAGTGCGCGTACCTGTATGACCGGATGATCCGCCATGCTTTACCAACCCATTTCCATGAAAAACAGCGCTGCCACGGAATCCAGCAGTATCACCATAAAGATAGACTGCACCACGCTGGAGGTGGTGTGTTCCCCGACAGACTGAGCACTGCCGGCCACTTTGAAGCCTTCCAGGCAACCAATGACGGCGATCAGAAATGCGAACACCGGCGCCTTGCCAAGGCCGACCAGGAAGTGCTTCAGGGCGATATCCCGTTCGACAATGGCAATGAACTGGCTGGGGGGAATGTCCAGTGCCAGAGCGCAAACCATGGCCCCGCCAACCATCCCGGAGATCATGCCGATAAAGGTGAGAATGGGGAGGCTGAACATCATCGCCAATACCCGGGGAACCACCAACAGTTCCACCGGATTAAGCCCCAGGGTGCGAATGGCGTCGAGTTCTTCATTGACCTTCATGGCGCCAATCTGTGCGGTGAATGCACTGGCGGTGCGGCCGGCCAGCAGGATGGCGGCCAGAAGCACGCCGAACTCCCGCAGGAACGAGAACGCCACCAGATCCACGGTGTAAATGGTTGCGCCAAAGTCTTCAAGAACTGTCGCGCCAAGAAACGCAACCACGGCGCCAACCAGAAAGGTAAGCAGGGCAACAATGGGCAGGGCGTTCAGGCCGGTGTCCAGGACGATGACCGCCTCCCGGGTTTCCGGAAAGATCACAAGCATTATGGCGATATAAGCAATAGCGGCCAGGGCCATAATCTGGTACATGGAAAATTTGCTGTCCCCCCGGTAATCCGCCCGGTAAAACTCGGACACCACCCGCCAGACCTGGGTCACCAGCATGGTTTCCATCAGGGCCAGCCCTGCCATGCCGTCAAGGAAGAGCCAGGTGCCGAAAAGGCCAGCTACCGCATAAATAACCGCCGTGATGATCTGGATGGGAATCATTTTTTCCCCGTCCAGCCCGGAGGCATAGGCCACCTTTTTAGTTTTCCCGGTGAATACCACGTTAAACCGGGAAAAGATCTTCTGGGTCCTGGAAGAGCACTGACAAAGGGGTTTGCCGTAACAGCAGCCGAAACTCAGGCAGGCCAGGCGCCCCAGACTTTCCCCAAAGGTGTAGGCAATGCTGACGCAGGCCATCATGACGGCCACCGGCACATAAAACCCGTATGTATTCCCCAGGGTCTGATTCACCATGGCGATGAGCCAGGGTGCCGTAACCGCCCCGGCAAATACGGCACCGCCGACAGTCAGGGTGCCTTTCTTCTTTTCAACGATCCTGGCGATAATCTTGGAAGACGGGATGGTGACCCCCAGCAGCAGCAGTGTAATCAACACCAGTGCCGGGATGGGCACCTGGGCAGATGCCGCAAGGACGATGGCGATGGCCACGCCGAAGGTATAGGCGTTGGCAGAGAGCAGGCCGTACCAGGTCAGGTTCAGTCCCTTCCATTCCCCCTTGCCGCTTTTTCTCAAGGGCAGGGCCGCCACCATCTGCCAGCGCTCTTTGGGCAGGGTCATAAATCCCCATCCCAGGACTGCAAAAATAATGATGGCCAGAACGATGATAAATAAAGTTAAGCTCATGCGTTGTCTCCTAGTCGTAAGATCGCGTTGGTCAAAAAAACGGTGGTGTATTGTTAACACGCCGGGCAATTTCGGATCTGACCTGCAAGTCCGTTTCCACCAGAGGACGGCCGAACCCGGCTGAAAACCGGCTGGCCGCATCCGTTCGGTGTAGATTGTCCAGAAGATCCCGGGAAAACCGTATCTTGTCCTTTTGAAACATCAGGATGGTGGTGGAACTGCCCGGTCTGAAAAGGCTTTTGGGGCAGCCTTTATGCAAAAACAGACCGGGAACCACATTCACCGGATCATGGTACCGGTCCTTGCTGTAGCATTGAACGATTCTGCCGATCATCATGGCCACCACTTCCACCATGGCCAAAAGACCGATACCGGTGCCACCCGGCACATCGGTATTGATAACCGTGACCACCCGGCGGTTCTTGGAATAGGGGGTGACTTCCCGGACCACAGCCCCCGGGTTGCAGGAGTGGTAGCTTCCGTTAATCTCGTAGATATCTTCCACACGGCCTGCCACCGGCGTATGGTTGAAGTGGTATTTGTCCGGTGTCAGACGGCAGACGGCGTAATCCCCGTCTTCAAAAGCGTTGCACCAGGCAGGTTTATCCGGCCCCAAAAGTTCGGTAAATGCAAAGAATTTATCCTTGATGAATATGGCTTTTTCCCGGGCAAATGATCCCATCAGCATCCTGGAATCCGCAGGAGACACCACAGTATCTTCAGCCCCGGGCATGGGGCGCAGTTCCCAATACCGGATATGACGCTCAAAGACCTTCCGGTAGGAGTCCAGGCAGGAAGAATCACCGTCCACTTCGGACAGATCGATACCGTGGGAGGCCATAAAGGCCTTGTGATTTACCGGCGGATGCCGGAACGGCAGATCGTAGGAGACCGCCCCTAACAGGGCTGACATCTGCCGGGACACAAGGAGATTGAATACCACCGAGGCATTTTCCCTCACCGAGGAGTAGATGGCGTTGACCACCGGATCCCCCACCAGTGCCTCGGTGCGCACCTGACGTGTTTCACGTTCTATATACTGATGTTTCATCGTCTTCATCCGGGGGATTATGCTACGGGATTGTTTTAAAATCATTACACCGCCGCTAAGATCACGTGTGATCCGGATTTGAAAAATGAGGATCTACTGGCGGATCGCATCGTCCCAGGTCTGCATGTCCCTTTGCACCACCAGAATAATCAGATAGATCAGCTTTTTGAGGCGGTCTGCGGAATGCTTTTCATCGATGAAGTCCTGGCGCATGCGTTTAAGGAATTTGAACATATCCTCTTCACCCAGAATCTGGGTGATGGCGTTACCGTAGGCCACGTCCCGGTACCGGGCCCAGAGGTCCATTTTTTCAAAGGCCTTTTCAAGCCGGTCAAATCCCTGGCCGATGTGGCCCTGCCTCAGGATCTTGCCGTAATATGCTTCTGCCCGGGAATTAAAGGCCCTGCCTTTCATGGCCATGGGATTTTCGGCCTCTTCGCCCAGGATACCGGAACTCAACCGCCCCCAGGCGGCATTGACCTCCGGCCGGTTGATCCGTTTTTCAAGATCGTCCAGAACCCGGCCCATTTTAAAAGCCTCCACCAGGTCTTTGCCGTCCCGCCGGATCATGGCGATCAGGGCCCGTTGATACGCTGTCACCAGTACCCGGGTATATCCGGGATAACGGCGGCTGAACCGTGTTTTTTGGGCGGTTTCCAGGATCTTCATCAGGAAGCGGGTCCCGGTCCT
>CAJWHT010000304.1 GCA_913041495.1 uncultured Desulfobacteraceae bacterium
TTGAAAGTTACAACTAAACAGAGGCTTTTTCAACTTCTAACCGACTGAAAACTTGCTATATTTCATTTAATTAGAGTCATCGATTTCAACACCCTTCACAAGAATTGTTAAAACAATTTGATGAGAGATTAACTGTAAGAAACATTTCTCCGGACCTCCATGGGTTTTACCGGAAATGGCTACGGTTTTATCTCGATTTTTGCACGAAATACAGAAAAGACCCTCGGAATTCCGATAGCCTGCCTGACTTCATCAATAAACTGAGAGAAAAAAATCAGCCCGAGCCGTTTCAAAAGCAGGCCTATCATAGTGTTCTTGTGTATTATGATTTGTATGCTATCCGTCCAGGATGGCTGGAAAACCATCCGGCTGCGGATCTTGTGAGGGAACAAGCCGCCGCTTATTCCTCAGGCAATAGACGCCTTCATGACGCTTGGGAACCAATATATGGGAAACTGGGTAATGAGATCAAGGTCCGGCATTACTCCCCAAAAACACATAAAGCGTATCGCAATTGGGTCAGGAAGTTCCAGCAGTTTTTAAAGAACAAATCACCGGATGCCCTGGATGTTGAAGATGTGAAATCGTTTTTGACCTATCTTGCCGTGGACCAGAAGGTCGCAGCTTCTTCGCAGAACCAGGCATTTAATTCATTGCTATTTTTCTTCCGCCATGTCCTTGGAAAAGAGTTCGGTAAGGTAGATGGGGTGGTCAGGGCGAAAAGAAAACCCTATATTCCCGTTGTTCTGTCCCGCTCTGAGATTGACAGGGTCATTGGAAAATTGAGATATCCATACAGCCTGGTCGTGAAATTGCTGTACGGATGCGGGCTGCGACTTGCCGAGTGTATGAACATAAGGATAAATAATTTTAATATAGACATGGGGGTGTTAACCATTCATGACGGCAAAGGGAAAAAAGACCGGACCGTACCTTTGCCTTTAACGATCATGCCGGAGATAAACCGGCAGTTTGAGATTGTAAGGGAAATTCACCGGCAGGATCTTGAAGAGGAAACCGCAGGTGTGTTTATGTTTGAATCCATAGAGAAAAAATATAAAAATGCGGGCCGGGAGTTCCACTGGCAGTGGTTTTTCCCGGCAAAGGAATTGACCTGGGTTCCGGAACCCGGGGAATACCGCAGAGCCCATCTCCATGACCGCCATGTGCAGCGCGCCATTAAGTCGGCTGTAAACAGGGCTCAGTTAGCAAAAAGGGCAACCGCTCACACCTTTCGCCATAGTTTCGCCAGCCATTTGCTCCAGGCAAATTATGATATCAGAACAATCCAGGAGCTTCTCGGCCACAGTGATCTTAGAACCACCATGATTTATACCCATACGGTGAGGTCAAAGACTATTAAGGAAACTAAGAGCCCTCTTGATTTTTAGGGAATAGCTCCGCCCTGTCCATTACGTGGGGATGCGATGGATGGATTTTATTAATGGCATAGTAAATTCAAAGGAAAAGTTCAATCATGAAATCATTTAATTTTCTGATTTTTACCTGATCATCCGGTGCTTTTGAATCGAAGGGAAATGCATCAGCACATATAAGGTTCGCTGCGCTTTTACCGCCGGGAAGAACAGGCTCATGCCTTAAAAGCTTACAGCCATGGGCAGTTTGGACTTTGAAATCAGCTTATTGGATACAGATGGCCGGGAAGCAGGTTACATAGGCTAAAAACTACACAAGTGTGTTCCCCGATGCCGTCATACCCGTTCCCGTTTCTAACCATCTGGCACATTCGACTCCCAGAACAGCGATGGCATGGTCACGGTATAGCCGGATATCATCATCTGTCAGGGTCTGTTTCCAACGGCCATTTGTCCCTTTATGAATAAACGTCCGCGCCCCTTTCGTCCAGAACGCCCCCTCAAGCGGAACAATACGATCACCATGGGCCCGCATGTAGTCCATGGAACAATGTTCCAAGATCACTGGCCAGGTCTTAGGATCAATGTCAATATCAAGAAAGGTTGCGATTCGCCGGATTTCCCCTGGCATATTCTTTGTCAGATTTGCGTAATGCAGGAGCAGAACATTCGGCAAGTGTCTGATGTCCCACCATGATTTGATATTCTCCCAGAACGGCCAATAGGGATACCCATCGCGAGCCAGCCACTCCAGAAAATACTGCCGGATCGACGCGACTGGAGGGGCAAGCGGTGGCCCAATGCGTCCGGGCGTCTCATTCACCGTCTTGTAGTAACATTCGCTGGCATTGGCATGATGATTGTACAGGCTCCAGACCACATCACGTCCGTCCCTGGCGATATATATGTATTTGGCCTATGGAGAAAACACCAGGGCATCAACCGGCAGGTGGGTCTTTAACACCCGACGGTGTGCCTGGGCTTCTACAGCGGCAAGTTTCACCGCTTTTTCAGGAACTCTAAGATCGATCCACGGAGAGAGTTGAGCCACTGGGAGATCCTCGGCACCGTTCCAGATTAACTGGGTTACGATCTGTTGCACCCAGGTGGTGCCGGATTTTATATGGGTGCCAATCACAATATCATCCTCCCGGAATGGAAACCCGTTCCAGAAGGTGGAATCCATATGATGGTTGTATAGCTCTCGGGTTTTTTTTGGCCAGACCGGCTGCTCTTGTGCCAGATTTTTATCCATGTGTTCCTCCTCCTTTCTTCTGTTTTTGATCGTCGTGCTCTTGATGACACGTTTTGCGAATCAGTCTGCAGGAGACGAGTGCGGTGGCCCCCAAAAGCCGAACAATCTATACTATTATTTGATATCCGGTAAAAAAGGCTATTTGATGCAACCGGCGCGGCACCTTCAGCAAAGAAGTCCGGGCGGCTTAGTTAATAAACATGGAGCAGGCCAGGACGGCGAAAACAATACCTGCGATATCTGCGGTCAGGGCTGCGGCCAGAGCGTGGCGAATTTTTCTGATCTGTACGGCACCAAAATAGACTGCCATGACATAAAAGGTGGTTTCCGTTGATCCCTGAAGGGTGGATACCAGAAGTCCTGTATAGCTGTCAGGCCCGATGGCCGGGTCATTGATAATGGAGGCCAGGATCGCATATGCTCCGGAACCGGATAGCGGACGCATGATGGCCATGGGCAGGGCCTCTGCCGGAAGGCCGAATCCCGAGGTGACACGGGAAATCGCCGTAACAAGCAACTGCAGCACGCCGCTGGCCTTGAGCATGCCTACAGCAACCAGGATGGCAACCATATACGGTATGATTCGCAATGCGACTTGGAACCCTTCTTTGGCGCCTTCCACAAAGACTTCGTACACCAGAACCTTTCTATACCAGCCAAATCCCAGGAATCCTGCCATCAGCCCCGGCAGAATCCAGGAAGAGATGGACCGGCCGAAAAAAACAGCAGCCGGAATCATTAAAACCAGAAGACCAAAGGCCAAAATGGAAACCCAGAGGGGATATCCTTTGGATCCTTGTTCCAAAGGCGTCTCAGGTTCTTTATCCCGGTGCATCCTTTTATTGTTTTGGCTTTGTTCTGCCGGGTTCTGTTTAAATATACGCTGATAAAATTTACAGGCAATAATTGCAATGACTGTGGAACCGAGGGTGGCAAACAAGGTGGTGGGTAGGATCGCTGCCGGGTCAGCAGACCCGGCCGCTGCCCTTAGGGCGATCACACCTGTGGGCAGAAGGGTCACCGAAGAGGTATTAATGGCCATGAAAAGCGCCATGGCATTTGTGGCCTGACCTTCCACCGGGTTGAGCCGGTCCAGCTCCTGCATGGCCCTTATGCCGAAAGGGGTCGCGGCATTGCCCAGGCCCAGGGCATTGGCAGCCAGATTCAGGATCATCGCTCCCATTGCCGGATGATCAGCCGGTACTTCCGGAAAGAGCCGGACCATCAGTGGCCGGATTAATTTGGCCAGAATGGTCAACATCCCACCAGCCTCAGCCACCTTCATCAAGCCCAGGAAAAGGGCCATGACCCCAATCAGGCCAATGGCCAGTTCAACAGCAGCCCCGGCGGAATCAATCATGGCTTTTGATAGAATCTCCATGGGCATCTGATCTGCCTGACCCGGGATAAAATGGATCTGCTGCCAGCCGGCAAAGACAACCGCCGAAAAGACGAGAAAAATAAAGAGTTTATTCATAGGTTCCAGTGTGTGCTAAACGGTTTTATTGTTTAATACATAATTTTGATGTTTACCAGCCCCGCAATCCCAAGGCAAGTTCATACTACAA
>CAJWHT010000305.1 GCA_913041495.1 uncultured Desulfobacteraceae bacterium
CCTGGACCAGGAGGCACCGCTGGGCAAGGGAGAAACCGGCTCCAGGGCCGCAAGCCCCATCTGGCTGGAGTACATGCAAAACGCCCTGGAAGGCAAACCGGTCCGCACATTCAACGTCCCGGAAGGAATCGTATTTGCCAGGATCGATGCGAAAACCGGCCTTCTGCCAATTGAAGAGAGCGAAAAGACCATATTTGAAGCCTTTAAAGAAGGCACCGTGCCCACAGAATACACCCCGAAACCGGATGCCGTATCCGGATCAGAGGACCTGTTTAAAGAAGGGCTTTAATCCCACTCAACAGATATCTGGTCCGGATGCACCCCGTCACTTGTCCGGACCAGAAATTTGACCTCAGGAAATCTGCGCCGCAGCTTATCGAGATTCTCCTTGCGATTCCCCTGGAGCCGCGATACCGATTTTGGATGAACACACAAGAGAACCCGGCCGGACCGATTCGCATCACCCTGTAAAAGCAGATCCATCTTGCCGCACACCTTTTCGAACATCAGCTCAGAATAGACCAGATGCCCGAATGCCGGATGCCATGGCCCGGCCAGCACCTGTGAAGGATCATCCATCATCTCGCTTGCCTGAAGCCCCATGCGCACCACGTTTACCCCTGCCCCGGAAAAAATCCTCCACATATCAGCCACCTGGGCCACTGCCTGTTCCAGGGCAAGCGGCTCATAACGCCCCTTTTCGTACCACCGGGCAAGACGGCTGCCGGCCAGGACCAGCACGGGGTAAATTCTTGCCAGATCCGGTTTCATTGCGGCAAGGGCGCGGCAGGATTCCAGGGCCGTAGCAGAGGTGTCACCGGGCAGCCCTGCCATCACCTGGACACCGACATCAATGCCCTTCTCCCGCAGCAGGTCAACAGCCGCCACGGTATCCGCACGGGTATGCCCCCTGCCGGCCCTTTTAAGCACCTTGTCATCCATGGACTGCACCCCGAGCTCCACCAGGGTCATCCCCAGCGGGGCCACAAGCTCAAGATGCTTCCGGGTCACCGTGTCCGGCCGGGTAGAACAGCGGACACCGTGAATCTGGCCCCTTTCCATGTAAGGGTGAACCCTGCGGAGAAGCCCAAGAATGTCTGACTGGGGCAGCCCTAGAAAATTGCCGCCGAAAAAAGCCAGCTCCACCCGGGAACGCGCCCCCTTATACCCTAAATATGCCTCGATGGTGGCTTCCAGATCAGGCATCTGGCAGCTTTCGCTTGAAACGGAAGTAATTAAATGCTGATTACAGAAGATACACTGGTGGGGACATCCCCGGTGGGGAATGAAATAGGGAATAATCAGAGGAGCCGGCATACCTGACTCAGGTAAAGTCCGGATTGATCAGGATCAGGGCGTTCCTGGCCGCATCCTGCTCTGCTGCCTTCTTGGTTTTTCCCCGGCCAAGGGCCTTTACCGCATCCATACAGATGCTGATTTCAAAGGTTTTATCATGGTCCGGCCCGATTTCCTTTTCCACGACATATTCGGGGGTGCTGCCGTAGTGTTCCTGAGCATATTCCTGGATCGTGCTCTTATAATCCACTGTTTTGCTTGAAATCAGCGTCTTTTGAACCGGAGTCTCAAACAGGGCATCCAGCATGGCCTTTGTGCGGTCAAATCCTGCATCCAGATAAACCGCCGCAATGACCGCTTCAAATGCATCCGAAAGGATGGAATTTTTATCACCGCCGCCGGACAGGAACTCTCCTTTGCCAAGTTTGATAAAGCGCCCCAGGTCAATCTTACGTGCCATGACAGCGAGGCCGGGTTCACTCACCAGGTTGGACCGCAGCTTGGACAATTCCCCTTCCTGCTTTTCAGGGTCCCCCGCCATCAGCATATGCCCTACGCACAAGCCGAGTACGGCATCCCCTAAAAATTCCAGACGCTCATTATCGCTTTCACAGGAACTTTGATTTTCGTTCAGGTAGGACCTGTGGCAAAGGGCGTTGGACAAGAGAGACCTATCTTTAAACCGATAGTTAAGATTGGTTTCCAGCAACCCGAGACGGGGCTGGGTCCGCAGTTCCACAAGGCGCTCTGTCAGTGCTTTGAACACAGATGTGCAGACGCAAAGCGCTCCTTTGCCCCGGCCAAGTTCGACCCCCCGGTTAAACTCACCGTGAAAGTCCGACCCGCCGGTGGTCAGCAGGTGCTTTTTGCGCGCCAAAGATTCCAATGTGCGGACCTGGGCTGCATCATGGTCCGTATAGTAGACCTCAAGCCCTTCTAAGCCCAAACCTGCCAGCAGGTCAACAAAGGCCTCAAGTCCCCCCTCATCTTCGAAGTCCAGAAGCCCCGGATGTGCCAGCACCGGCAGGCCGCCGGCATCCAGAATGATCCGTATGGCGTCTTCACAGGAGATTTTGTACTTGTCCACATAGGCGGGCTTGCCTTTGCCCATGTACAGGTCAAAGGCAGCCCTGAAATTTTCCACATATCCCTTTTCCACCAGGAGTTCGGCAATATGGGGCCGCCCGGTCTGGTCTGCGCCGAACCGTTCCACCACCTCTGCCATGGAAATGTCAAACCCAAGGTCATTCAGGCGCTGGATGATCATGGGATTCCGCTTTTCGCGGGCAGTTACCGCATCCGCCAGCACCTGGTTCAGCCTGCGGTCGTAGATTGAAAACCCGTATCCCAGCATGTGAATACTGCCAAGCTGCCTGAAGCCCTCGGGGGGCTCACAGGATATTTCAACTCCGGAGATAAACTCAATTGGGTAGGAATGAATGGCGGAATATATTTCTTTGATCCCGGCAATGGAATCGTGGTCAGTCAGGGAAATGGCCCTGAGACCTCCCTTCTGCGCAAGCTTAAGGATTTGCTCAGGGGCGTAAGACCCGTCTGACGCAGTGGAATGTATATGAAGATCTATCAAAAGTTAAACGTTCACAGTCTTACATGGCAGTTGAACAGACAAAAAGTGATGCCTGCCCTGTCCTGGGAGATTAAATCCCCAGGGCCTTTTCCATGCTCTCTTCCCGGGTCTTGCACTCAATACACTGGGTGGTCACGGGTCTGGCCTTCAGGCGGGCGATGGAGATATCTTCCTCACAACCGTCGCACACACCAAAAGTGCCGTTTTCAATCCGAGTCAATGCCTTCTTGATCTTCTTGATCAGTTTGTGTTCCCGGTCTCTGATGCGGAGCTCAAAACTTCTCTCAGCCTCATGGGATGCACGGTCCGTAGGATCGGCAAAGTTCTCCTTGGGTTTGGTCATGCCGGTCACGGTGGAGTCGGCATGGGAGAGCAGTTCATTGAGACGGTCAGTCAAAAGATCCTTAAAATAATCAAGTTCTTCTTTTTTCATGGCAATGTCCTCCACTTAAAAATACAGCTCTCAGAGCGTCAGAAACCAGCATTATAACAGATCAAGTTCCAAAGTAAAGCTTTTAGCATTCTCCTAATATAGTGAATACCGTCACATCCGGCAAGCTTAATCCGTCTTCGAATTGTTTTTCTTGCCTAATTTTTTACCACCGGGATCAGTTCTGATCCGGAATATCCAGATTGAATAATTGGCGTGCCACGTTCAGGTAAAGGGAGTCATCCCGATGATCGCCGGTATTGCGCAGGAAAAGTATGGGATCATGAATGGCTCTGGAAGCAATGGCCCGGGTCATGCGCCGGATGGCAGCCGCATCAGACTCAGACAAATGAGAAAGGCTGCCCAGGGTTTTTTCAAGCTCGATATCCACAATGGAGGTCATCTTATCGTTGATGGCCTTGATGGTGGGCACAATGGCCAGACTGTCCAGCCATTGCCGGAAAACCACCACAGCCTCTTCCACAAACCGGCGGGCTTTAACGGTTTCATGCTCCCGTTGCTGGATATTGGTTTCGACGATATTTTTCAGATCGTCGATATCATAGACATAGGCGTTGGAAATTTTGTTGATCCGGGGATCGATATCCCGGGGCACGGCAATGTCTATAAAGAAAATGGTATTGTGATTCCGAAGCTTCATGGCCCGCTTTACCTGATCCCGGGTGAGCACGTATTCCGTGGCGCCGGTGGAACTGATGATGATATCCACATGGGCAAGGGCCGCTTCCCGCTCTTCAAAATGCACGGCTTCCCCGTTGAACTTCTGGGCAAGGGCAAGGGCGTTTTTAAAGGTCCGGTTGGCCACAACGATGCGCTTCAC
>CAJWHT010000306.1 GCA_913041495.1 uncultured Desulfobacteraceae bacterium
CGATGCTTCCTCTGGAGTATCAACAATCGTCGCCCCCCATTTGGTGACCGCCTCGCGGTCGGAGCCCGCCGCGAGGAGCAGCCGCACGCCGTCCGCCGCCGCGCCCTCCGGCGCCACCCGGAGCGGGGGCTGCTGGGGCCGGGCGAGTTTATTCCGCTGGCCGAGGAGACCGGCCTGATCAGCCCCATCGGGGACTGGATCATTGCCGAGGCCTGCTGGGCGCTTAAAAAACTGCAAAGCCTTTTCGGTACCCACCTGACCATGAGTGTCAACGTCTCCATCAAGCAATTCCTGCGCAACCATTTTGCCGAGGAGATGATCCGTACGGTATCGGACAGTGGCATAGATCCGTCCGCCATCAAGCTGGAGTTCACCGAATCCCTGTTGATGGCCCATACGGCCTCTGCCGTTGAAAAACTTATGGCCCTCAAAGCCGAAGGGTTTACCCTGGTGATTGATGACTTCGGCACCGGGTATTCCTCCCTCTCCTACCTGCAGCAGTTTCCCATTGATCAGATCAAGATCGACCGGTCTTTTATTCATTCCATGGACAGCCGGCGGGAAAGCGATGCCATTGTCAAGGCGGTGTTGTCCCTTTCCAAAGGCTTGGGGCTGACCACGGTGGCAGAAGGTGTGGAAACCCGAAGGCAACTGGATACCCTCAAACACCTGAAATGTGAATTTGCCCAGGGGTATTATTTTTCCAAGCCTTGCCCCCTTGAATCGTTTAATTGATTCAGGTTCGAAAAAAGAAAATAGACCGTTCTTCCACCTAAAAAAGATTAGGTTTTTGTTATGATTTAAAAAGACATGGTATTTGCAGCCGTTCAAGGGGTTTCCCCGGGGCCTGCACCTGGCATTTTTCGCTCAAAACTGATAAGAAAAAAAGCACCCTCCCATTGCGGGGATAACCTTTTTTTAAATCAGGATACACCCATGAAAAATGATTTAAAAGTGTTTTCAGGCGGTTCCAATGCCAGCCTTGCCCAGGCCATCTGCGATGATATCGGAATTCCCTTGAGCCCCCTTTCCACCTCCCGGTTTTCCAATGACAATTTATTTGTTCAGGTGGGGGAAAGCGTCCGGGAGGAGGATGTATTTGTGGTACAGTCTTTCACCCAGCCGGCCAGTGACAATATTATGTCCTTGATGCTGACCCTGGACGCCCTGAGAAGCGCTTCAGCCAAACGGATCACCGCGGTTATCCCTTATTACTCTTACGCCCGCTCGGACAAAAAAGACGCCCCGCGGATTTCCATTGCCGGCCGCCTTATTGCAGACCTGCTCAAAACCGCGGGGGCCAACCGTGTACTGACCATGGATCTGCACGCCGATTCCGTCCACGGTTTTTTCAGCATGCCCGTGGATCATCTTTCTGCCATGCCCACCATCTGCGATTATTTTGCCCAGCACCTGGACCTGTCCAACGTGGTGGTGGTGGCCACGGATGCCGGCGGTGCCAAACGGGCCGGCCGCTTTGCCAAACGCCTCAATACCTCCCTTGCCATCATAGACAAACGCCGCCTCAGCGACTCCGATGTCAAACAAGGCCTTGTGGTGGGCAATGTACAGGGACATGATGCCATTATTTTTGATGATGAGATCTCCACCGGCGGCACCCTGGTTACCACCGTGGAAACGCTTAAAGCTGCCGGTGCCAGGGACATTTACGTGGGCGCCACCCATCCGGTGCTCTGCGGCAATGCCGTTGAAAACCTGAGCAAGTCCCCCATCAAGGAAATCGTTGTGGCCAACACCGTGGATGTCCCCGAAAAAAAGCAGTTCCCCGGACTGACGGTTTTGTCTGTGGCCCCACTCTTTTCCAAGGCCATCCAGCGGATCCATACCGGGGAAAGTGTGTCTGCCCTGTTTAAGTAATTTGATGAATTTCATTGACTTCCCGGCCGCCCTGAAGTAAGACCCCCATCGTGTGTTATTCTCAGGGCGGGGTGGAATTCCCCATCCCCAAGACATATTTTATCTATAAATTCAATTAGTTAACTTTCTTTTCACCCCCAAAAAGGTTTACCAAAAGTTTACCGGCTTTACGTGTGGAATTTTGCATTTCGGCGAGCTTACGAGTGGCAGTTATCGCGTCCTCATGATCCGGCAAAAAATAGCGATAAAAAGCATCGGAGGAATGGCCGGTCACATTATTTTTTATTTGCTCAGGTGACATGATTTTCCCCAAGGCAGTGGTTGTGGAATGTTTCGTACCTGGATAGACCGGAACGGATTCAATCCCCAGGTTACCGGCAGCTTTTTTCCACCACTCATTGAAGTATTGATCACCAAACTGCCCACCGGCCTTTTTACCCCGGCCAGTCTTAAGATGACGGAAGAAATACACATCAGGCATGGTTGGAGGAACCATATCACGAATATCTTTAATCATGTCACAATGCTCAGGGAGTAAATGAATAAACTTAGGAGCTTGTTCTTTGGGTTGTGGGAAAACAATCCAACCATCAGAAAGGTTAATGTGGCCTTCCTGGACTTCCCGCATTTCTCCGGGTCGAACCTTGGGATAGAGGGAAAGCAGTTTTACACCAAGCCAGATCCGGGGATTTTTATCCCAAGTCAAATGCTTCAACTCATCTAAAACCGCTTGCTGATCCTCGACCGACACAATGGTACGCATTTTCATTTTATAGCTGATTTCAGGAATATCTGGCATTTGAAGACCAGAACGGCGCTTCTCTCTACGGACAACCCATTTAAAAAAGTCATTTAGAACAGAACGAAGCCCGGCGATTGTTTTCTTTGACATTGGCCCCTGGTCAACCAACTTAACCTTTCCATTGGGCAGACGTTTTTTCCTAATCACACGGTGATCAAAAGACAAAAAGTCATCAATTTCAGCATCAGAAATTTGCTGGATTTGAAGTTGATCCCAAGGTATACCGTGATGGTCACTTTTGAAGCCCCCTGCCCTTTCCAATGCTCTATTTATCCGATAGATTTGATCTGGCTTAATATCCTTAGTTTTTTTGACCTTAACGAACTTTAGGCGCAAAGAAAGAAAGGACAAAGGATTATCCTTCGCCCATTGCCTTTGATCAAACTCCCCCCGATCCTCTTGAACTCTTAAAAATGTCAGATGCCGTTCAGCTTCGACAGTTGTTTGAAAGCGTTTATGGTGTTCCTTACCAAAACGAACCTGACAGGAACCAGACCAAACGACATCTGAATGCACCGGGCATTGTAAAAAACCGTGTCCGTCAACGTATTTCAGAGTTCCTTTTTCACCGCTACTTTGACAGAGAAAACATTTTTGACGTGTGTAAATGCTACCTTTCATACAACAACCCCCAAAGTTAAATTTGGGTAAATCATTAATATGTAAGGCTTTTGAAGTCAAACTACCCTCAATTTGTGCGCGGAATCGTGGGGCGTAAATTAAAGTGATAAACCTGGCTATCTGTCCATATTTCCGAACCAAGGGTGGTACCGAAATGAAGAACTGTTTCAGGCTTTACCAGATCACGGACAGTTTCAGCGCCGGAATACCAGGTATCCAAATATTTTCGATTTGGACACCGGACGGCTATTACAGAAAATCCCGGATAAAGATCCCTATCCTGCCGGATCTGTTCAGGAGAGATCCATGATATGGATGGAACAACCCGGACGCCCATGTTCTGCCAATAGGAGAACACAGCCAAGGACCGGTACAACTGCCAGCGGTTTACGATGGCCGGGGCGTCCAGGTACACGGAATAGTCAGGGGCAATCACAAGATTAAGGTCCAGGACTCGTTTCAGGGACAGTTCCGGTTTTCTCCAAATAGATTCAAACCGGTAATCATCGGTGTAGCAGTGTATGTGTTCAGATACAAACACGCCCCAGGGGGACCATAATAGAGAATCTTTGAGGTCAGGGTAATTAAGGGTGGTATTCATGGGCCAAGATTGCCGGAATACTGGTGGTATACCATTTTGCCTCATTTTATCACCTTTTTTACAAAAAACGCCTGATTTTGTGCCACATTGTGGCATACTGGATTCAGGTTTCGACAGCCTCCTGCCCACTTTTTAGTATCGCCCCTGCGACATAGTG
>CAJWHT010000307.1 GCA_913041495.1 uncultured Desulfobacteraceae bacterium
TACCGATGATACCACCCTTCAAACCCTGCCGGCCATAGAGTTTGATGCGCATCGGCAAAAGCTTGGCAACACCGGTTTCCACTACCGCCTGGACTCCGAATTCAGATCCTTTTACAGGCAAGACACGGATGAAACCGCAGCAGAACCCAAAGTAACAGGTCAACGATTTGATCTTTACCCCAGACTCTACTATCCGGCCAAATTGGGTAAATACCTCTCCTTTGACCCCTTTATCGGTGCCCGGGGAACCGCCTGGCATGCCAGGGATTACACCGATGCCGGCGGTGACGACGAAAATGTCAGAACCCGGGGAATTTATGAGGCCGGCGCCCACCTGTCAACCGGATTCGACCGGGTCTTCTCCCTTAACAGCGGCACGGTGGACAAAGTCAAGCACAAGATCATACCCAAAATCGAATACCGGTTTGTATCCGAGGAGCATGAAGAGGACCAACCCATATTCGATGCCATTGACGAAATCACGGATGAAAACCTTGTCACCTGGTCTTTGACCAACACGTTCACCACCCGGTCCACTATAACAAAACCGGACGGCACACCTGAAAACAGTTACAAGGAAGTTGCCTGGATCAAATTATACCAGGATTACAATATCAAGTACGAACGTGATGGAAGCAATGCTGCGGACGACCCATGGCAGGATCTGAAACTCAAATACGAGCTTTACCCCTGCACCTATCTTAAAAGTGACGGCGAGATCGCATTGGACCCCAACAACCAACATTTTAAAGAGGTAAAGGTCGGGGCCACGGTGAAGGATACACGGGGCGACAGCATTCACACCGCCTACCGCTACGAGAGCAGCACCACCCATTCCTGGCTGACCCGGTTCAACGCCATGATCACAAGTTACCTGATGGCCTACTACTCGTTTGAAAATGACCTGGATGACAACAAGACCATCGAAACCCTTGCCGGTCTCCGGTTTGACAAGGAATGCTGGAGACTGGCCCTGGAATTTAAAGATTCCTCCGCAGACAAAACCATCGCCTTCATGGTTACCCTCAAAGGCATAGGAGAATTCGGCAGCAAATGATAAAGTCGCACCACTGGTTCGCTCTGTTAACCCGGAGCAACTTTGAGCAGACCGTATACACAAAGGTCTGCCAGAAAAAAATTGACGCATTTCTTCCCAAAATGCGCAAGCAAAGCAAACGCAAAGACAGAAAACTGATGATTGAGACCCCGCTTTTTCCCGGGTACATATTTGTCCGGTCCACAACAGCCCCCCAGGACCAGTTACAGATTCTGAAAACAACGGGGGCCGTCAGGCTTTTAGGGTCCGCCAAGGGACCGATTCCCGTGCCCGAGCACCAGATCGAAGCACTGAAACTTCTGACCTCCACCTCCCAGGATCTGATCACAGGCGCCATCGTTCAGCTAAAGAAAGGAGACCCCGTGGTGATACTGGAAGGCCCCATGGCCGGTTTAAAAGGCGAATTCTTCCGGTATAAGGGTCAGGGGCGGGTTATCGTCAAAATCGATCTTTTAGGGCAATATGCCGGTCTGGAAGTGGATTTGGATAATGTGGAAAAAATCCCAAATCTAATATCATAACTCCTTGACTTTTTATTGAATTTTCTTTAAAACCCTGACACAAATTAAGATTTCGTTTACATATTTTGAGGTTCTATGAACAAGCTTGAGTTAATATCCACGTTAAAGGACAGAGCAGACCTGACCAAAGCAGAGGCTGCCGAAGTAATTAAAATATTTTTTGACTCCCTGGCCGATTCATTTGTCAAGGGTGAACGGGTTGAAATCCGCGGTTTGTGCAGCTTTCATATCAAAGAGTATAAAAGCTATGTGGGACGGAACCCCAAAACCGGACAGAAGGTCGACATCCCCCCCAAACGCCTGCCGTTTTTCAAATGCGGCAAAGAATTAAAAGAGCGGGTCGATTACTAAACGCTCAATGGATGAATGCTGACCCATGAGCAACATTCCGAGCGTTCCGGCACCTTTGCGCCTCCCAGTGCGGACGGTGTCACAGACACCCCCTTAACTGAATTAACACAACTCATTCAGACAGGCAGGATTCCCAATGCACTTCTTTTTTCCGGTGCCCCGGGTACCGGAAAAAAGAAGACGGCATATGCCTTTGCCAGCCAGGCCAACTGCCTGGCAAAAGGCCCTACCGCCTGCGGGATCTGCACCGCCTGCAAAAAGATCCGGTCCGGCATGCATCCGGATATGATCTGCGTGGGCCTGGAAGATGCAAAAAAAAATCTGACCATCGCACAGATCCGTGATGTGGGACGTTTGATCTCGGTCCGCCCCAACGAAGCCGCATTTCGGATGGTGCTGATCCGGGATGCCGACCGGATGAATGTCCAGGCCCAGAACGCCTTGCTCAAGGTATTAGAGGAGCCGCCAGAGCGGACCCTTTTTATCCTGACGGCGGAAGGGACGGCCCGGTTGCTGCCCACCATCCTTTCCCGGTGCAGGCTGTTCCGTTTCCGGCCCATGTCTCCGGGACGCTTAAAGGAAACACTGGTGACCGGCCACGGGATATCCCCCCAAACCGCACACATTCTGGCCAAAACCCTGCCCCCGGATATCCGGCAGGCGTTGATCTGTGCCGGAAAACCGCCGGAATCAGACCCCGAGGATCAAACACCGCCCGGCGACCGGGTTACGTGGCAAAACCTGCGCACCTGGCTCATAGGCGAGGTGCTGGACCTGATCCGGGGCAGTGGTGCCGCAGCCGCCGAAAAGGGACTGAACCTGTCCCGGACACTTGCCGCCCGTCCTGATCAGCTCGATGACGCCATGGCCATTCTCAGGACCCTGCTGCGGGATATCTGTGTGCGAAGATATGATCCCTCCCAGATAGTTAACCTTGATTTTTTCGACGCATTTGCAGATATTAGTGGGATGTACACTTACCCGACATTTCTCGAATGGATGACAGCCTTCCACGACACGGAAAAGAGACTGGGTTCCAACAGCGGCCCCCGGTTGACCCTGGACCGTTTTTTCCTGAAATTGTCTTTACCAAAGGGACGCATATGATCAAAGTTGCCGGTGTCAGATTTAAAACCGCAGGAAAAATATACGACTTTAAAAGCGGAGCGTTTGTCCTGAACCCCGGAGACCGGGTGATTGTGGAAACCGAGCAGGGATTGGGATTCGGCACCATCGCCTGCCCTCCCAAAGAAATTGAGGCAAAGGACAAAAAGCTTAAAAGCATTGTCCGCCTGGCCACCAAAGAGGACTTCATCAAGCGCGAGGAACTCAAACTGCTGGAAAAAAGGGCCTTTGATTTCTGTATAAAGTGTATCAACGATCTTGGCCTGCTGATGAACCTGTTCAGTGTGGAGTCCACCTTCGACCGCAATAAGCTGACCTTCTTTTATACGGCGGACGGACGGATTGATTTCAGGGAGCTGATCAAACTGCTGGTAAAAGAGTACAGCATCCGCATAGAAATGCGCCAGGTGGGTATCCGGA
Organism: uncultured Desulfobacteraceae bacterium; assembly: GCA_913041495.1. GTDB lineage: Bacteria > Desulfobacterota > Desulfobacteria > Desulfobacterales > Desulfobacteraceae > Desulfobacter. Next base: position 3,475 of record CAJWHT010000307.1, read on the forward strand.
ATCTGTCCAAACACTGCGGGGGCCTGGGCAAATGCGGCAGGGAGCTGTGCTGCTCCTCGTTCATGCAGTCCTTTGAACCTGTGTCCATCAAAATGGCCAAGGAACAGGGGCTATCCTTGAACCCCACCAAAATATCGGGGGTCTGCGGAAGGCTCATGTGCTGCCTGACCTTTGAAAACGCCACCTATAAATCCTGCAAGAAAACCATGCCCAAACTCGGTAAACCCATCACCATTGAAGAGGGAAAGGGAAAAGATGTTTTATGAAAACCAATTAGATATTCCTAAAAAAGTTTTGTGCGCATATGAATTAGAAGATAAAAAAATTCTTGAAGATATGTTTGAGAGCAAGCATGAAAAGAAAGTGAGGATTATACATTCACCAAGCAAGTCTATTAGACCAATTTTTAATTTATGTAAGCTTAATGCTCAACAAGTTATAAAGAATCATATAAGTAAAGAGGATAAATATACCTTTGCTTTAAATGAGCTTTGTGGGTATGTAGGCCAACAAGAAATTAATAAAATTGAAGCATATGATGTTAGTCATATTTCTGGTGAAAATGGAGTT
>CAJWHT010000308.1 GCA_913041495.1 uncultured Desulfobacteraceae bacterium
TTCGGTGAGTGACGGTTGGGACTGCATATCATCAACGAAATCCAGCCGGCATTCCCCCTGGTCTGCAAAGCAGATGAATTTTTTTTCTTTTTTTTGTACATCTTTCTGTAATACCTTTGGATTCTCTCCTCTGGCAACCACAAATAGGTCGCAGTTGACCGATCCGTCCACCACTGCCTTTGGCAGGCCCCAGGTTGACTGGATGTAGATGGCGTCATCCCGAATGTCAAAGGGGTGACGGGTATAAGCCACACCGCCGGAGGATGCATCCACCATGGCAATACAGCCAACGCACATATCCACGTCTTCATCCCTGAAGCCCCGGTTAAGGCGGTATTGAACTGCTGTTACACTGTATTTGGCAGCCAGGACCTCTTTGTAGGCCGAAAGGACATCTGCCCCTTTGACATTGAGTAGCGTCTTGTATTGGCCTGCGAAGGAGGCATCCAGGGAATCTTCGCCAAGGGCACTGCTTCTAATTGCAAAGCAGACGTCCCCGTGGTGGTTGTCCTGAATTTTGTTTACTGCGGCGGTAATGGCTTCTGCCAAGGTAGCTGGTAGCGGAGCTTCGCAGATCAGGGCCTGGAGTTCTTTGCTCAGGGCGTGCATCCGGCCAAGGTCTTCGGAGAATTGTGCTTTAAAACGCCGGTTGATTTCCGTCTCAAGTTCGTTTTGTCGGAAAAACAGGTTACCGGCCGCTGCGGTCATGACAAATCCGTCCGGCACATTCAGAGCGAGACGGTTTTTCAACTCTCCCAGATTGGCCATTTTCTGTCCCACACAGTCAGAAAGTGTTCTGTCGATGTCCTCCATACCGATGATCAGCCGTTTATCCCGACTGCCGAAGGCGCGGGTCAGTCCGGCATCGATTTTTTGGGATATACGGTGGTGCGCCGCTTGGAGTTGCGGATATTTCCCCGGTGCCAGCCTGTCCATTTTTCGAATCATGCGGTATACGGAAACAAGCACGGCGGTAACGTTGGCCCGGACCACCGACATGCCGAAAGGCGCGGGGTCTTTCAGCAGCCGTTCAATTTCTGCAAACCCTTCTAGGGCACTGTTATTGGCTGTAATCAGTTGTCTGAAATAAAAGTAGCGTTTCTTAAAATCCAGGCGCATCCCTTCCGGGTTTTCAATCCGGGAAGATGGATGACCTGAAAACAGATGTTTTATTTTATGAAGGATCGAAAGCGCCATTTTTTTATGGGTATGCGGGGGGAGCTTTGGGTCCCCCCGCAGGAAACAAGGTCCTTTAATGTTCCAGACGAAGCCCCATGCCTTCGAAAAGGAACATGATCGCAAAGCCGTACCAGACGGTGTAAATCACATAAAACACAAGGGAAAACACCACAACGCCCAACTTTTCCGAGATCTTTCGTGGTTCGATCTTGTAGAAATTGTAGGATGTTTCCACCCCCTTCTTGCTGACGGTGGTCACGACTTTGGACGCTTTGAAAAGCTTTTGCTTTTTAAGGTCCTTGTCCATGAGTTTGGTTAGCGTCCACCAGGTATACAAGGCTTGGCGTTCATCCATATCGTACTTGTTCCTGACCTCGGTCCCTTTATTGTGGTACATCAGATCCACATCTTCAAGACAATTATCAAGCAGTTTGCCTAAGTCCCCCGCCACCTGGAGTACCGATCCGTCCTGGCGGACATCCGCGCCGGCATATTTGACCAGCGACATCGCCTGCTGGGCCGAAGAGGCGGAGTCCATTTCCAGAGTCAAAGAAACCTGTTCTCCGGCCAGGGTTTTTGACGCGTATTTGAGTTCCGGCACATAGTACGCAGAGCCTTTGGATATGGTGTTATAGAGGTTGTCCAGGTATTCAAGGCCGTTTTTGCCACCGCCGAACAGCGGCATAAAAATCAGGACAAATACAGCCGCAAAAGAGGCCATGAGGGCGATGCCTTTGATTAATGTTGATTTTTGGGATTTCATCTTGTCTACTCTCCTCCCTTGAGTTTACCGATGTTTTTGAAAAATGTGCCGATTACCCAGACGCTGAACAGGCCAATTACAATGAAAAATGCCCAAATACCGATGGTATTCAATATATCACCGACCTGCTTTGAAATGGGAATCACTCCCATTTCACCCAGTTTGCCCGGCAGGGCGAAGATACGGTTAACAAAACCGGCCAGCACGGCCATAGCGTAGAAACCCCGGATGGTGACCCCTTTGACGACCTTTGTCACCATGGCGCCGAGCTGAACACCCAGCAAAGACCCCAGCAGCATGCCCATGGCCAGCGTATAGAAAATAAAACCGTACACGGCATACTGGCTGATGCCCGCATACCCTGCGGTAAATACGATCTGAAAGATATCCGTGCCCACGGTTGTCATGGACGAGACCCCAAGCATGTAAACAAAGATGGGGAAGGTCAGGAAGCCGCCGCCCACGCCCATGATACCTGCAGCCAGGCCCACCAGGGCGCCGCTGAGTACCAGGAATACCCAGGAGATACTTCTGCCGCCGGGAACCAGGTCCTGATCAAATTTGACCATGGGCGGGATGTTAACGGCCTGGAGTTTTTTGGGCAGATTGCCCATCTCTATGCCTTCTCCCCCATGGGGATCAGAGGCGCCGGCATCCCCAGATTTTCTGGCTTTCAGAAAATCAAAGAGCGCATAAAAGCCCAAGAAACCGAGCATCAGGGAATAAACAGTGGTGATAAAAGCATCACTGAGCACCGGGTTGATTTCATAGAGGACTCGGTTGATCAGACCGCCGGCCGTGGCACCAATGATCGCCCCGATGAGAAATACCAGTGCCAGCATCACATTTACATTGCCAAGCTTTCTGTGAATGACGCTGCCCATAATGGCTTTGGCAAAAATGTGGAACAGATCGGTGCCCACCGCAAGAATACCTTTGATTCCGGCACTCATCAGGGCAGGGGCGATGATAAATCCGCCGCCGGCACCGATACAGCCGGTAATCAGGCCGGCGCCCAGGCCGATGAGAATCGAAACGATAAAAATACCGGTGGAGTAAAAGGCCGGACTATAGGCTTTCTTCCCCCCCAGTAATTCGGGAAGCGTTCCTGCGATATCATCTGCAAATGCCCAGCCCCCCAGAATGATTGGGAACAGCAAGAGCATCAGAAGCATCAGTCTTTTTTTGTCCTTGAGAATGGTGGTTGACACATTTAATTCCCAACGGGCGTGTGCCTGGGCTCCCAGCATCATAAACCGGCCCCATTGTTTAAAAAAATTCATTAATCCTGTCTCCTTTGTAAAATCGTTCATTATCCGTGAGAACAATACCCGGTCTGGCTGTTTTGGCAGAACCTGTGGCCCTATCCTCTGTGTTTCATCAGTTGTACTTTGTCGTATGCATCCTCAAGCCTGTAAATGAGATCATCAATCTCCACGGGCTTCATCAGGTAATCAAATGCCCCCTCGTCCATTCCCTGCCGTGCGGCTTTAACACAGGCATGGCCTGTCAGCAGGATCACCTCTGACAATGGATTCTCCCGCTTTATCTGCCGCAGGGTCGTAAGGCCGTCCATTCCCGGCATACACACATCAAGTACAACAATGTCCTTGGGGGCCCGGCGTAAATGGTTCAGTCCTTCTACCCCACTATTGACAGCACAGGCCCGGATATTTCTTCTCTCAAGGCGCTTTAAAAGCACTTCCAGATAATCCTTTTCATCATCAATGAACATGATGTCCATGGGTTCTCTATTCATCTTGCTGTTCCAATGGTTTTACGTATGGTGGCTATTAGTTCCTCAAGTCCGCATGGCTTGATCAGATAGGCGGATGCCCCGAGTGCCATGCCTTCCTGAGCTGATTCTTCACATCCGTGACCGGTCAGCATGATCACTGCCATGTCCGGTGCCATTTTCTTAAAGATCTTCAACACCTCGATACCGTCCATGTCCTCCATTTTCAAATCAAGAACGGCACAGTGAAAATCCCTATTGCGCAGTGTCTGGATAGACTGGGTGCCGCTGTATGTTTTTGTGGCGTGAATACCGCGTTTTA
>CAJWHT010000309.1 GCA_913041495.1 uncultured Desulfobacteraceae bacterium
CTTTCTGAAAGAATGTAAGGCGAAATCGTCAGGATAAACCAGGTGCCTGAATGATTCAAAACTATTGATAACAAAGCTAATCATTTTCAATAGTAATGCAAGAATGAAAGATGACAGCACACCTGCTTTCGGTGATCAGGATTTTCGCGGGGAAATCAGAAACCATACCAGGCACAGGAACTGGCAGGCCAGCAGCGCCAGGAAACCGGCCCGGTACCCTGCCGGATCATAGGTGTTTGCCGCAGAGACCTCCCAGAGGTTGATGATGGCTCCGATGGCCCATTGCACCCCGAAGGCGGCGATGAACACCAGCATGTTGATCCCCGTGGTCACCCTGCCGGACAGGGACATGGGAAAGGATACGGTCAGGGCGGTATAGGCCAGGATGCCGGAGGTGCCGAAAAAGCCGAACATGGTCATTAACAGCGGCGCCGGAACAGGGGCGTTGAAGGTCATCAGCCCCTGGACAAAAAGAAAGACAGTCATGCCGGACACCGCGGTGGTGCGCACGGAAATCCCCCTTGCGGCAAGGCGTTCGGCCAGGTATCCCAGGGCGATGAACCCCGTGATCATGGCCATGGCCGACCAGGATAGATACCGTGCCACCCCTTCTCTGGGGATGCCTGCCACATCCCGCAGCCAGGGGCCGGCCCAGAGTCCCTGAAGGGAGATGTATCCCGCCTGGGACAAGGTGGTCAGGGGAGCGATTCGCCAGAATACCGGGCTTTTAAACACCCGGATGATACCACGGATCTGGTCGCTCAGCCGTTCGGGGTCCGGGCGGTTCGCAGAGCCCGGGACAACGGAAAATACGATGAGCGCAGTGATAAAAGAGAGCAGTGCCAGTCCCCAGAAAAGCCCCCGCCAGTCCGTGAAGTTTAGGGCCCATTCAACGGGGACGGTAGCTGCCAGCGCCCCCAATCCCCCGGCCGCCATCTGAAAACCGTTCACCCGGGACAGGATATCGGCCGGAAACCAGAGTACGTAGGACTTGAACGCCGCCATCAGGCATGCCGATACCCCGAAGCCGATGAGCGCCCGGCCGGCAATGACCCCGGCCAGATTGTCGGACGCGGCAAAAAGGGCAGCACCTGCTGCGGCAAACAGCAGGAGAAAGGCCTCCACGATCCGTGGGCCGAACCGGTCCAGCATGATGCCAAGGGGCAGCTGGGAGGAGGCAAAGGCAATAAAATAAGTGGCGGTCAGCAGCCCCAGTTCCGAAGGATCAATGCCAAGATCACCCACCAGGTCCGGAGCGATGACCGCATTGACCACCCGGAAGAGATAGGAGAGAAAATACCCCAGGGCAAAGGGGAGAAATATCCTGAGTACGAGGCCAGTTCCTGTCCGGCCGGATGTGGGGTGCGCCGTCATTGAAAAAGCTTTCAGTTAAAAGGTTCCAATGCCCCGGTGAAAAGGGGCGAATGTGACCATAGCACAGGCCGGCTGGGGGGAAAAGGAATTAATTTAACGTGGTGCTTCATATTGTGTGCTGTTCGTCCGGGTGTTACAATATATAGTGTTTTTCGGCGGGAGACGTCATATGTTTTGTGTTGTTTATCAATCCTTATAGCAGGAGTTTTAGCGATGAACAGTGATCTCAAGGATACGGCGCAGATAAATTTTCTGACCGAAAATGCCAGAACCGTGTTGGAAAGACGGTATTTAAAAAAAGATGATGCCGGAAATGTCATTGAAACACCGGCGCAGATGTTCCGGCGGGTGGCTGCCCATATTGCCCGGGCGGAGGAAAATTACGATCAGGATGTGGACGTAACGGATATTGAAGAAGCCTTTTACACCCTGATGGCGGAATTCAGATTTCTGCCCAACTCTCCGACCCTGATGAATGCGGGCAGGTCCCTGGGGCAGCTTGCGGCCTGTTTTGTTCTCCCGGTGGAAGACAGTATCGACGGTATCTTTGAGGCGGTGAAAAACGCCGCCATCATTCATAAGTCAGGCGGCGGGACCGGGTTTTCCTTTTCACGGCTGCGTCCTGAGAACAGCAGGGTCGGGTCCACGGGCGGGGTGGCCTCGGGTCCGGTCTCTTTCATGAAGATTTTCAATACGGCAACGGAGCAGATCAAGCAGGGAGGGACCCGGAGGGGGGCGAACATGGCTGTGCTCCGGGTGGATCATCCGGATATCATGTCCTTTATCACCTGCAAGGCGGGTAAAAATGAACTGAACAACTTTAATATCTCTGTGGGGGTGACGGATGAATTCATGACCGCTGTGGCCCGGGACAGGGAATATGACCTGATTGATCCCAAGACCTTCAAAGCCGTGGGCCGCCTCAGCGCTGCGGCCGTTTATGACGAACTCATCAACCAGGCCTGGGCCACCGGAGATCCGGGTATTATCTTCCTGGATGAGATCAACCGCTTTAATACGACCCCTGAGGTCGGTGCCATCGAATCTACGAACCCCTGCGGTGAACAGCCTCTGCTGCCAATGGAAGCCTGCAACCTGGGATCCGTAAACCTGACCCGGTTCGTGATGGAAAAAGAGGACGGCCCTGTGGTGGATTATGACAGCTTGCGGGAGACCATCCACCTTTCCGTGCGGTTTCTGGACAACACCATCGATATGTCGGTGTATCCCATAAATGAGATCGATTCGATGGTCCGTGCCAACCGGAAGATCGGGCTGGGCATCATGGGATTTGCCGATCTGCTTTTTATGCTGGGCATTCCCTATGACTCGGATGAGGCGCTGGTATTGGCCGAAGATATCATGTCCTTTGTCCGGGACGAATCCCATGCGGCCTCCTGCAACCTGGCACAGGTCAGGGGGGCCTTCCCCAATATCAGCCGGAGCATATTCAAAGACAAAAAAGACAAGCAGATGCGCAATGCCACCACCACAACCATTGCGCCCACCGGCACCTTGAGTATCATTGCCGGCTGTTCAAGTGGTATTGAGCCTGCCTTTGCACTGAGTTACGTGAGAACCGTCATGGACAATGACCGGCTTGTGGAAGTCAACCCGGTATTCAAACAGGCCGCGGTTGAGGGCGGGTTTTACAGTGATGCCCTGATGGATGAGATTGCAGGCAAGGGCACCGTAAAAGAGAACCCGAATGTGCCATCCGATATTCAACGGGTGTTTGTGACCGCCCACGACATCCCCCCGTCCCACCATATTAAAATGCAGGCCGCCTTTCAAAAATTTACGGACAATGCGGTGTCAAAGACGGTGAACCTGCCCCACGAGGCCACCCGCGCGGATGTCAGATTTATCTATGACCAAGCCCATAAGGCCGGATGCAAGGGCGTCACCATTTACCGGGACGGCAGCAAGGACCACCAGGTGTTGACTGTGTCCAAACAACCGGTGCCTCCCGCAGATGACACCTTCCTTCTGGCCGGCCGGCAACTGCGCCAGGCCCAGCCCATTCACAGTGCAACCGGTGCAACCCACGCCGCAGCCTGGTCTGATGCGAACGGCGCACTGCAAGTGGTTCGCGAAGACGTCGGCAGGCACAATGCGGTCGATAAAGTACTCGGTGAAGCCCTGAGAAGAGAATGCCTCGAATCAGCGGCGATCTTAGCCGTAACCAGCCGTGTCGGCTTCGAGATTGCAGCGAAAGCATGGGCTGCAGGAGTGGACGCTTTGGTCGCCGTCGGGGCACCGAGCGACCTTGCAGTCAAGACGTGTCGAACCGCTCAGATTCAACTCGCTGGATTTGCGAATGGTGAGCGGATGAATCTGTACATTTAGCGAGTCTTGTCACGCACTCAGGTCCTACCTAAGCTGCTGTACACGAACTTAATTCTCGTCTTTGGAGGTTACATGAAGCACGCACGTCTCGTCGTCTTGGGGTTAACGGTTGCGTTGCTTGGGTGTCCGAGCGTTCACACTTTACGCAGTGCGGAGGTTCTCCCGAGTGGCAAGTCTGAAGTCGTGACGCATGTCGGAATGAACGGTGCGTTAGTCTCTGCCGAAGCGAGCGCCGAGGGCGAGTCAGAGGGCGGTTCGGCTGCTGCGGTCA
>CAJWHT010000310.1 GCA_913041495.1 uncultured Desulfobacteraceae bacterium
AGGACGCGGATGAGGTTTTCCAGGATCAGTTCCTTTTTTTGGAGCAAATGGTCGCGGACCATTTCCACCACCGGGCTTTGGGGGGATTGTTTGAGTTTTACGCCCATGGCCAGGCTGGTATAACTCTTCAGGATTTGATTTTTAGCAAATATCAGGATGTCAAATTCCTTGATATCCATATGTTCCAGCAGCTCGAAAATACCGCGTCTGATCTTTGAACTGGGAAACCCCAAAGATTCTACAAGGAGTTTATTGTTCCTGTATTCAGCGGTTTTGATCTTTTCCTTGGCAAAGTCGTGGATTTGCTCGGAACTGTCTCCTAAGAGGGAAATGGCTTTTTTCAGTGCGGTGTCATTGTCAATGACCAGCGCATCCAGTGCGGCCATTCTTACGGCTTTAATCTCGTAGGAAAGGTAAGAGGAGATGACCGTATTCAATTCCCTGGCGTCCAGCCTGGAAAGGGCAATGATAATATCCGGAATAATGGGATCAATATCTTTTTCGGACAGGATTTCCAGCAGCCGGTCGATAAAGCTGTGTTTCCGGATCAGACCTGCGCAGATGATGCCGGACTGGCGCTGGTCCATATCCCGGGTGTTAATCCAGGTTTCAATTAAGGGCAGTGTATCGGCGGGACTCTGGGAATACCGGCAGGCTGCGGCAAAGCCTCTAACCACCGGGTGCGTACTTTCCAGATAAGGGGTCAAATCCACATCTCTGGCGGCAGTGAAGCCTTCCTGGCAAACCAGCTTAAGAATGGCAATGGTGGTTTCCGGCCGCTTGGAATCCAGGTGATCCACCAGGGTGGCGGCGGCACCCGGTCTGGATTCCGGTGAAATCATTTTGATCAGTGCCACCTGGGTGGCCTCATCCTGCCGTGGCAGGGTCACGAGAATATTTTTGTCCAGGGAAGCCTGGGAAAAGTTTTTCAAAAGGTTGCCGTACCAGATCGCATCTTCGCCTGTGGCGTTTAAAAAAGAGGTCTCCATGTCGGTGAGTACTTTTTTGTCCTGCTTGAATATTTGGGCCAGCTCCTTGGTGCCAAAGCTTTTGATGTCCAACAGGTTGTTTGAAATCAAATCTTTTAAAATAGTGGCGTATTTCGCCTTAAGGATAATGGGGGCGGCAAGCCAGGCCAGCACAAAAGGCAGGGCCACCAGGGTCAGGTATCTTGGGTGGAAAAAAGAATCTGAAATCAGGATAAGACTGGATCCTGCAAACAGGGCGATTCTTACAACGGTGCCCCTCAGGAACGGTCTGATCATATTCCGGTAAGATTCGGGAAACAGGCCGATGAGAATGCCGTTGGCCGGTACGTTGATGGTTGTCCGGATGATGTTGGTGGACATCCTTGCGTACATGGCCGAAAACATGTCAAACCGGAAAAGGAATGCAAAAAAGGCGATCATGTAGTTAAAGGGGTGAAACATCAGGGCCACGGGAAGCCCCCACCGGCCGTAAATCCGTCCCACAAAGAGCAGGATGAAGAGGCTGACGGTGTACAATGCCCCCCGGAAATAGCCGAAAAACTGAATCATGGCCGCCTCGGAGGCAAACTGATCGTCAATGGCGTAGTTGAACTGATAGTTCATGATAGGAATGACCACATTGGGCATAAAGGTCAGCACCAGTACGATCTTGACAAGCAACGAATCCTTGAGAAGGGGATAGACATCCTTCATCTCTGCCACCATGGACTTCTTCTTTTTGGATTTGCCTTCCCCGGATTTTTCCTGGTAAATGAGGGAGCCGTAGCTGCGGCCCATGGCCTGAACAATAAACATTCCTGTCACCGTGGTCATAAGATACAGGTAGAGCAGGTTGTCCAGGTTGAACCACTTGGCAAAGTAGGGGGTGCCCACAGACCCTAAGATCAGGCCGATGACCCCGCCGGCCGTCAGCAGGGGAAAGAGCCGTTTTGACTGGCGGGTATTGAAAAGATCGTTGCACATGTTCCAGAACAGCAGGGCCTGGAGCAGTTCAAACTGGCTTTTGAGCATGAACAATACCGGGTAAAGAATGTCAAACCCCATGGGAATCATAAGACGGATGACAGTGACAATGATACCGGAGGCAAGAAATATCCAGGCCAGAAGCTTTGCACCGGAGACCCGGTTGAGCAGGCCGGTCAGAAACCCGGTGACAAAGAAGGTGACCACGGCGTTGAGCATGTTGACCACGGGCATGAACTCCACCCCGTAGCGTTTTAAAAATGCGGTTTCGGCATAGTTATTCAGGATGATACCCGAGGATCGGATAATGAACAAAAGCGCGGTTGTCCAGAGAAGAAGACTGATTTCTTCCTCATAGACTTTGAGAAGATCAAGGAGTTTTGTTTTCATTCACTTGCCTCAAGAACCAATCTGAATCCGGTGGTTTGAAATTTTGCATTGGGGTGGCCGTAGGTGCGGTTGGCGCTGCGCAGATAATGGGCATGTTTGTACCAGCTTCCCCCGCGACGTACCCTGGATTCGGAATCCATTGTGGAATAGTCGGAGGATTCCGGTTCGGCAAAATAGCTTTTGTATACGTTGGCACACCACTCCCAGACATTGCCGTGCATATCGTAGAATCCCCAGGGGTTGGGGGCAAAGGTTTTCACTGGTGCCGGACCGTTGGGCCGAATCTTCATGGACTCGTAGAACAAAATACACTCTTGGTCTTTTTTGGTGTTGTTGCCGTACATGGCCTTGCTGCAATCGATGCCGTCTCCCCAACTGTATGCTGTTGTGGTACCGGCCCTGCAGGCATATTCCCATTCTTCCTCGGTGGGCAGCCGGTAGGTATACCTGCTCTTTTTATTCAGCTTATTGATGTACTTGTCACAATCATACCAGGAAACCTTCGTAACGGGACTGTCGTCCACCCCTTTTCGTTTGCTTAGCCATCGCTTGCCCATGACCGCCCGCCACTGCTCAAGTGTTACCTCTGTCTCCTGAAGATAGAAGGCCGCTTTAATGGTGACGGTATGTTGTTGTTCATCCCTGTCCCGCAGCCGCTCGGTCACAGGGCTTCCCATGATAAAGGAACCGGGGGAGACCTTGATGAAGGTCATGCCGATGTCATTGGTGATGGTCCGGGGGGATTCTTGGGCGAAAAGCGGAAAGGCGCCGGCAAGACCCAGACAAAGTACGATAAAAAATATACTTAAGCCTTTTACAGGGGAAAGCATTATTTGTTTCATAGTGACCCCCTATTGTGTGTCGTATGTGTGAGACGTTTCGTACTACCCGTCATCCAATTATAAATTATCCGGGTTGTCAAGCCAAAAAGGCGGTTTGGCCGTCCGTGCGGCCTAGTCGGAAGCCTGATTGATCCACGTGTTCAGCAGCTTTTGATCCCTCTGCCCCATGGCGGTGATGGAAAACCTTGTCTGCCCTTGGCGTGACGGGTCCGGATCCTGCTCCATGGTTTTTGCATAGATGTCTCCAAAGCAATGGGCGTCAATACAGAAATCCAGTTCCAGCTTCACATCGGTATAGGGGGGCACCGGGGTTGCGGTGCGGGCATAGATATTTTTACCGTCCATGGCAAGGGTTTCCCCGGAAATCGGAAGCGGGCTTACTTTTTTCTCCTGGATGGTACGGCAAACAAATGGAATTCTGATGGGGATGCAACTGGGCAGATGTCTGGCTGAGGTCAGGGAGACGTTGAAATCCGGACTGTGAATGGCGGTGACTGAATAAAAGACCAGGGGTTTTTTCAACCCCTTCATCATCATGTTCCGTGGG
>CAJWHT010000311.1 GCA_913041495.1 uncultured Desulfobacteraceae bacterium
TAAATACGCGGCAAAAACTTTTAAATCATTTTCATAGTTAATATCGTATTGATAAACTCCTATGAAAACACTATCAATATCGTAACAGCCCAATGAATCCTCTACTTTAACATACAAGTAATTTTCACCCAGAGAGGACTGAATCAGAACCTCGTTCTCATCCAATCCAAAAAGTAAAGTATCTGAAAATTCAATATTGTTACTCCAGTGATGAATGATGTTACTTTCCGTTTCATTATACACAATAACCTCAGGAATATGGTTACAAACAATCGTATCTCCATAAGCTTTTACATCCTTAACAACCCCCTCAATAATTATAGTTTTTGAAATACTATCTGAAAAATTACATGCAGTTGAGTCAACTATTGTTAACACAATTTCATAAGTATCTGGTGAATTATAAAAATGAGAGGGGTTAGAATCCGTACTAAAAGTACCATCTCCAAAATCCCATAAATAAGAAGTAGCATCCAGAATTTTACTGGTGTTAACTGGATATATTGAATCTGAAAGACAATAAAAATCCGAGATTTCAAAATCCGCTACAACCATTGGAATACCAAAATCGAATTTAAAAACACCATTATTACATGAACTATTATTTACAGGACCAACAGCATCAGAGGGTTTAATGGGGAAATCATTATTTTCCTCACAACCAGCACATACCGATTGATACATTATACCCTTTTCATCAAATCGCGATGTTCCTCCATCAACATGCTCACTACTTTCGTCTCCTCCAAAATAGGAACCATAAACCAAACTGGAGGCGTCACTCTCGAGTACCATCAAATAAAAATCTAATCCTAAACTTGTTGAATCATATGCATCATTGGTTAAAGGCATATTTCTCGTACCGTAAAATATTCCTGCCTCAATATCTCCCCAACCCGATAAATAAACCTTATTACACAAATCAACCATAAAAGCTGTAGGGCTTATATTTAATCTATTGTTTCCGGATCCAAAAGTTGTACTCCATTCTAATTCATTTTGATATCTATTATTTCTGATATTAGCGCGGGGTTTCCGTGGGGCGTGATTTCGGCCATGTTTTCCCCGGTGTACATGGCATCATAGAGCTGGTTTCTCAGGATTTCCGTGGTGCCGATAATGATCTGGGCATCGGTGTTTTCCTTGATGTCACCGGTGAGGATGCCCACCTTTTCAGGGCCGAAAATCTTTGAAAATCCGGCATGGATGGAGTTGGTAAGGGCCTTTAGGGGGGTGGCGTACCAGACCTTGCCGCCTTCGTCCATGACCTCTTTGGCGGCCTGCTCTGCGATCCAGGTTTTCCCGGCCCCGGTGGGGGCGGTGACCAGGCAGTCCGCCTTTTTGATGGCCTCAAGGGCCTCAAGCTGAAAGGGGTCGGGTTTAAAGGTTTTTTTCTCCGGCACCCCGATCTGGCTGAAGATTTTTTGCAGACCTTTGTCCACGCCCGGTGTGATGTTCGGGCGGCGGTCTGATTTTCCATTTGTTTTTTTTCTGGACGGCCTGCGGCCGGGACGGTTATATCGCTTTTTCATGGAGGAGAATAAACCATAATTCCGGTGAAAGCGCAATACAGATCGCTCACCCCACCCGAAATAAAAGGACGAATTAACAGATACCTAATGCCTTTTATTCCGTACCTTTTATTGCGGAGAATTGCTTGAAGCGGGAGATCACCTTCCGGGCAGAGGCCATGCCGAACCTTAAGGGATCAAGCGCGTTCACCGGGATAAACAAAAAATCCGCCACATCATCATTGGCCTGGATGGCGCCAAAGCTTTCCACCCGGCAGATGAAGGCCATATCCGTGATCGGGTAGGTTACCGGACCGTAGGTATAAGTGTTGGGATAGGAGCATAGATACGTCATTTCAACGGCTTTAAGGTTCAGTTCTTCGGCAAGCTCCCGTTTAAGGCTTTCTTCGATGCCTTCACCCGGATCGGCAAAGCCTCCTGGCAGGTCCAGGCTGCCGCGGGCAGGAGCATATTTGCGGCGGGTCACCAGCAGCCGGTTTTTGTCATCCAGAATCAGGCCCATGACCGCTGCGGCACAATTGATGAAAAACTGAAACCCGCAGCTGCGGCAGGCAAAAGACTTAAAACTGTCGGCCTTGAGATCCGGGCGGCCGCAGTCCGGGCAATGGGTGAACCGGCTGCTGTTGGGATTGGAATCGCAAGAGGGTACCATGGCAGATCTTTGTCAGTGTGAAATTCGTTTTTTAACAGGTCAGATGGAAACAGGCCCCCAGCCGCTTGTCCACATGCTGTTGAACCATCCGGTTGTAGAGAGAAACCGCCCGGGCCGTATCCATGGCTCTTAGTTCAACGCCTAAGGCTTCAAGGTCAGATTCCAGGGTCTTGTCCAAGGCCATCCGGCCGTTGGCACCGGTGCCGGCAACGATGATTTCCGGCTTTTCGGCCAGCAGGGAGGTCAGGTCATCCATCACCAGCAGGTGTCCGGATTTTCGGTACCAATTATCCCGGATGTCACCGTTTGGAAAGATGATCAGATCCGAAGAAAAGCTCCGGGGACCGATGGTCATTTTTCCGAAACTGTAAGATGTGATCATCTGCTCCTCCTTATAAAAAAATAGGTCTAAATTGGTCGTCGGTGCTGTCCGTTTGAAAACCGTCCCTATGAACGTTTATGATGCTAAGTTGCTGCAGTATCATAAAACGCGTTCCGGAACCTGCGATTGATCGTCTGTAATGCTACCCGATTCGGCATTTCCGGTCAAATTATATCTCCTCGTTCCAGATGCAGCGGATCTGATGCCAGAGGATGCAGATACTGATGATGCCAAGGCCGGATAGTGCGGCTGGTCCGTTCGAAAATATTAATGTGTATAATGTGTTTCCCATATTTCCCTCCACAATCTTTAAGGGCAGGTTCCCCTTAAGATGTTGGACACAGTATATACACGGACCGTGGCTGTGTCTGTCGGTAATTTGTGGCAATTTGTTAAAAAATGTGGCAACGGTGGGTCTGGTGGGCAACTGATTGAATTTATTGCCTTTGGATCAGTTGTTCGAGGGGAATTTATTCAAGGCCAGTCCGCTGCCAAAAATCAGCAGGGGCCTGCGATTCGGCTCAGGGCTTCGGATCGTCGGATACGGTGTTCCAGTAGAGACATCGGTTCTTCCTTATCGGATCAGCACCAGGCCGTATAGCCCTGAGGTGTTTTTGGCCTGCTCTCCGGCCATGAGAGGCTCTTCGTCCCAGCCGGCCGCCGTGATCAATTCGCTGACGTTGACACCGTAACCGGACATGGAAGGCCGGGCGACGTCCGGAAACCGGCAGGTGCCTTCGTGACGGCCATCGTTTGATCCGATAACCCGGCAGGACAACTTGTCGTGGCAGAAGGTGGCTTTACAGGAGCCGCCGGCAAATCCCTTTGCCCGGGAAAATCCCATGGCCTTGGCCTCAATCTCTATGGCAGCGGCCGCCCTGTGGAGCAGCTCGAATAGCTCTCTGCGGTCATGGGAAAACAACAATTCCGACGGCACTTCGATTTTGAAGAACAGGGCCCGGGTATAGTCGGACAACCATTGCGTGAATATTGCCGGTCCTTCCACATGGGGCGGACAGCTTTTGGACTGTCCATAGTTTTCACAGCCCGGCGTCACGCAGAACCGGGCCAGTTTTTCATCGGTGGAG
>CAJWHT010000312.1 GCA_913041495.1 uncultured Desulfobacteraceae bacterium
GGGTCAGGTCACCCTTCGATGCAGACGACTCGAATCCTCTGTCGACACAATGAGGATTCGCTTCGAGGTTGAAGACACGGGCATTGGCATCGCCCAAGAGCGAAGCGATCATCTCTTCGAGCGGTTTTCGCAAATCGACAACTCGAACACTCGTGTCTTTGGCGGCACAGGTTTGGGCTTGGCAATCGTAAAGCATATCGTCCAATACCACAACGGCCGCATTGAGGTGGACAGCCAGCGGGGCAGGGGCACCTGCTTTACCATTTCGATGCCGGTGGGCCGGAATAGTTGACCCAGGCAGCGGAGTGCGAATAAAGCTTCGGCTTTAAAACACGGGCGTAAGATTCGGGTACAGGGGCATGGCATTGGTGCCCAAGACCATCGCTTTTTCTTCTCCTGCAAGGCCGCTGTCATCAAGATCCTTGTAATACCGGTCCGGTGTGAGCAAAGGAAAGTCCGTTCCGAACAATACCTTGTCCAGAACACCTGCCGCCTTTGCCATCCTGTACACCGAGGCATCATATAAAAATACCGATGCCGCCGTATCATACCAGACGTTTTTCAGCCGCTCCTTCATCTCTTTTTTCATGATATGGTAAAAGAAGATACCCCCGCCCCAGTGGGCCAGGATGATCTTGTTGTCCGGAAATGCCCTGGCAAGGCCGTCGATCTGTTCAAGGGTCACCGGGGTCTTGCCCGGGTAGGGGTGGCCCAGGGGTTCGTTGGTGTGGATCATACAGGGCAGGTTGCCTTTTTGCCTGAGCAGGTCCATCACCGGTTCCAGCAGGCGGATGGCCCTGGCATCAATACCGGAAAGGTAAAAGGCAAGTTCTCCCACCCCGGACAGTCCTTCATCAATACAGCGTGATGCCTCGTTCGCCGCACCCTCCCAGGCCAGATCGAAACAGGCCAGGCCTCGGATTCTGTCCGGGTGTGCCCGGACCGCCTCGATCACCGCATCGTTGGTCATTCTTGCATAATCCGGGTTGCGCCAGGGAAACCCGCTGACCACGGAAAGGTCTACCCGGTGGGTGTCCATAACCGCCAAAAGGTCTTCAACCGTTGTGATTTTTGCCCGCGGGGAGTTGTAAAGGAGCTTAAACTCCGGTTCGTTTTGAAAGTAGGGTGTCCTGTCTTTTTGAACCGATGCCGGAAAGAGATGGGTATGGGAATCAATGATCACTGCACTGCCCTCAAGTTTAATAAATATTGAAAAAATTCAAGCGACACTATATATTAAATCCCTTATTCAAACAAGGATGCTTTATTCACGTATTGGTATTGCATCGGTTTGCAGAGCCCGGATTTGGAAAACTGGTTAGAGTTTGAAATTATGAAGTATTACCCCATATTTCTGGATGTAAAAGACAAAGCCTGCCTGGTGGTGGGCGGCGGCAGGGTGGGGGTACGAAAGGCCAAAGGGCTGGCAAGGGCAGGGGCCATTGTAACGGTGGTCAGCCCGCAGTTTTCCCCGGAGCTTGAAGCGGCCGGGGACGGGAAAATCGGTCTTGAAAAAAAAGCGTTCGACGAGGCAGATTTGGAGGGTGTCAGTCTGGTGTTTGCTGCCACCGACAATCAGGCGTTGAACGCAACGGTCCGGGAAGCTGCGCGCAGTAAAGGCATTCTGTGCAATATTGCGGACGGCCAGGATAAAGGGGACTTTATTTTACCATCGGTGGTGGCCCGGGACGATCTTTTGATTGCCGTATCCACCTGCGGTGCCAGCCCTGCACTGGCCAAACAGTTAAAAGGAGAGTTGGCGCGCGAATTCGGACCGGAATATGGGGTGATGCTGACGCTGATGGCCAATATCAGATCCAGGCTGCTTACCAAAGGCCATGATCCAAAGGGGCATAAAAAGATTTTCACTGCCTTGGTGGAAGGCGGCCTTGTGGATATGATCGCCAAGAAGGAGACTGCCCGAATCGATGCGGTGCTGGCGGAGGTGGTGGGTCCCGGCTATATCTTTGAAGAACTGGTCCCTAAGACAAAATCCTTAACAGGTGCCGCTGAATAGGCGTTAGGAAGAATTTGATGACGATTTCCAATATATTACTGCAAGGGTCGGCACTGCTCTATTTTATAAGCATGGCCGGATATCTGTGTTACCTGTTTCATCAGAAAGACCGGATCCAGAAATCCGCCTTTGTTCTCACAGCGGCTGCCGTGGTGCTTCATCTGGTGAGCGTTGTGCTTCTGGGAGCGGAAACCGGTGGGTTGCCCATCCACAATCTGGTGCAGAGCCTTTCCATGTCCGCATTGGCCTTGGGTATCATGTTTATCTACGTTCAATGGCGGTTCAATCTCAAGATCCTTGGCGTGTTTGCCGCAGCGATGCTGTCGCTTTTAATGCTGGCCGTGATGCTTATTCCGGATACGCCTGTGGCACCGGATAAGGTGCTGCGGGGCTTCTGGTTCTTTGCCCACATCATCCTTGTGTTTACGGGGGAAGCGGCCCTGGGGCTCGCCTGCGGTGCAGGGATCCTCTACCTCATTCAGGAGATGGGGATCAAGGGCAAAAATCCCGGGTTTTTCTTCAAGCGCCTGCCTTCATTGGATTTTCTGGATATGGTCTCTTATACCTGCATTACCACGGGGTTTGCCCTACTGACCTTCGGGCTTGTCACAGGATTTATCTATGCAAAGTCCGTGTGGGGACAATTCTGGAGCTGGGATTTTAAAGAGATTTTTTCCGTGGGCACCTGGGTGGTCTATGCGGCACTTTTGCATCTCAGGATCTATTCGGGCTGGCGGGGACGCAAATCCGCCATTATGTCCATCGTGGGGTTTGGTATCATTATTTTTACCTTTTTGGGAGTCAACCTGCTCATCGGCGGCCACCACGGTGCCTTTACCAAGTAGCATTGCCGTGAAAGCGAAAAAATTTAAGTGAAACACGCCTACAGCGCCAGGAAAGCCGTGAGAGCAACAAGCCGTGAAAGCCAAGAGCAGCAAGAATATGAGCAGTATGAGAATGAGCAGCGAGAGAATGAGCAGCGAGAGAACGAGCAGCGAGAGAACGAGCGTCGTATGTCCGAGATAATCTTAATTGGTGCCAACCATAAAACCGCCCCCGTGGAATTGAGGGAAAAACTCTCGTTCACAGCGGATGAAACCCTGACCGCCCTGAAAAAATTCAAAGAGGATGACAGAATCCGTGAGGCCCTTGTTTTCTCCACCTGCAACCGTATGGAGATCCTCTTTATCCCTGAAACCTGTGACCAGATCGATACGGTGATCGATTTCATCTCCGCCCACAAGAAGCTGCCGGTATCGGAATTTCGTTCCTCGCTCTATATCCACTGCGGGGAGGATGCCATCCGCCATATGTTCTGTGTGGCCTCCAGCCTGGACTCCATGATGGTGGGTGAACCGCAGATCTTAGGCCAGGTCAAGCAGGCCTATAAAACAGCCATCAAAGTGGGGGCAACAGGGGTGCTGCTCAACCGGCTGATGCACAAGTCCTTTTCCGTGGCCAAACGGGTCAGAAAGGAGACGGGTATCGGGGACAATGCCGTATCCATCTCCTATGCGGCAACGGAACTGGCCAGTAAGATTTTTTCCGATCTGTCCACCAAAAGTGTCATGCTGCTGGGGGCCGGCGAAATGGCGGAACTGGCAGTGGAACATCTGATTTCCCACAATG
>CAJWHT010000313.1 GCA_913041495.1 uncultured Desulfobacteraceae bacterium
CTGGACCGCGAGGAACTGCTGCCCGGAGATGAAGCCCCGGTCCAATTCCGCCTGGAATCTCCGGTCTGCTGCATCAAGGATGACCGCTATGTTATCCGGAGTTATTCCCCGGTCAGAACCATCGGCGGCGGCGCCATTCTCAATCCGGCCTCCCAGAAGCACAAGCTCCAGGACCCAAAGGTCATCCAAGGGCTTAACGATCTTCTCACCGAGGACCACGAGAAAACCATATCCTTTTTTCTGTCTCTCAAAGGCTTTACAGGCCTCTCCCTGACCGAACTGCGGGTAATGACCAATATCCCGGACAAAAAGCTGGCCGGTGCCCTCCAGAAGATGATGGCGCGCCAGGAGATTATACAGACGGACAAGGAAAAACAACGCTACGTCCACGGAGAGGTCTTCAGTTCGTTCCGAGAAAAGGTCATTGAAAAACTGTCCGCTTACCACGAGGCCAACCCGCTCAAAGAGGGGATGCCCACCCAGGAACTGAAATCAAAATTTCAATACGTTGATGACGTAAGATTTTTCAATATTTTGTTCAACCGCCTTGAAAAGGAAAAGGCCATTGTCCAGGATAAAAACCTGATCAAGCTGGCCGGCTTTGAAGTGGCCCTCCAGGTGGACCAACATGAAATAAAAGAAAAAATGCTGAAAGTTTACCGGGCTTCGGGGCTGACACCGCCCTTTTTCAGAAGCATCTGCGCGGATATGGAGCTGGATCAGAAAACGGCCAAAGACGTGCTTCAGATGCTCATCGATGAGAAGGCCGTGGTGAAAACCAAGGACGATCTCTTCTTTGACGCCGCTGCCATCAACGATCTTGAATCAAAATTGATAGATTTCCTCAAGGCCAATGAAAAGATTACAACGCCGGAATTCAAGGACATGACCGGAATTTCAAGAAAATTTGTCATTCCCCTGATTGAATATTTTGACAGCATCCACCTGACCATCCGTGTGGGGGATCACCGTCAACTCAGAAAAAAGCTCTGAACCGCGCAGCTCTTTTTACAAAGATTCTGCAAACACCTCAACAATACTGTCAAGGCGGGCCCAGCCCGCCCGGGTCAGTGCGAATCTTCTTCCATCCTCCGACATTCGGCCGAAGCCTTCCCGGGTCAGCGCATCAATCAGGGATGCGTATAATTTGGTGAACGGCACCTCCGATATGCGGTCAAAGGCCTGGATATCAATACCTTCTACTGTTCGAAGCCGGATCATCAGCATTTCCAGCAACTGCTGCGGCGGTGAAATTTGCTCATGCTCCGCCACAGGCAGGCGCCCCTCTTCCAGACGGCTTATATAGGTTTTCAAATCGGAGATATTCCAGAATCGCTCAGGAGATACATCCTTGCCGTCTTTCAGCGCAAGCGTATGCGCCGACGGCCCGAATCCTTCGTAGGGCAACATCTGCCAATACCCTGAGTTATGCCGGGACCGCAACTGCCCGGACCTTGCATAATTAGAAACCTCGTAATGATCGAAACCTGCATCACCCAGATATCCTGAGGTCAGGGAGAACAGATCCACCTGGAGGTCCGGGGACATGGGTCTGAAACCGCCGGATTTATACTCCCGGAACAGGTCGGTTTCAGGCTCAAGGGTCAGCATATAGCAGGACAGGTGCTCCGGTGTAAATGCCGTTACCCGGGCCAAATCCTTTTGCCAGGCGGCATAGGACTCGCCGGGCAGCCCGAAAATCAGGTCCAGACCAATGTTGTCAAAGCCTGCTTTCCTGGCGTTTTCTATCGCTTTTACAGCGTCTTCTGCGGTGTGAAGCCTGCCGAGAACAACCAATTTTTCATCTCTGAAGGACTGAATACCCATGCTCAGCCGGTTAACACCCAGCCCTCTTAGCCCCTTTAGGTATGCCAGATCCACAGTGCCGGGATTGGCCTCAAGGGTTATTTCCGGTTGGTTTACGAGAGGATAGTACTTCCGAATAGTTGCAAGAATAGTGTCGAGGGCATCCAGAGGCAACAGAGATGGCGTGCCGCCGCCAAAGTAGATGGTGCGTGCCGGCGGTAATGCGTCTTTCCCGGCACAAAGCCGCTGTGAACGAAGTTCAATTTCCGTCAAAAGAGCCGTAACAAACGCCGGAATTTCCCGGAGAAGGGTTTCCGAATAAAAATCACAATAACGGCATTTTTTAATACAGAAAGGGACGTGGATATAAAGAAGTTTAGACAAAACGCTTCATCAACTGGTCGATAATCTCATCCACATTGTCGTGGGTGACACCGAAATGCTTGCAGGCATTTCGGACCTGGTCGAGGTGAGGGCTTGTTTCCAGATCTTCGGGTCCCCTGAAGAACCCCATCCGCCGACCCACCTGGTAGATTACGCGATCCTCTTGGGGCAGGGCGAAAAATTGGTCGATGATGGCAATGAGCCGCTTTTTATCCTCCGGCATCCGTCCGTTCAGGGTCTCAAACAGATTGAGGATATGATCGCTTTTGATCTGGGAATTGATGTTGTCCAGGCTTTCAAGCAGGAGACGCAACTCCTTGGCCATCATTTCATCGCTGGGTTTTTCAAACTGCCCCTGGCGCTCCTGGTCGGCCAGACGGGTGCCGGGGGTCACAGCCAGGGTGCGGATACGGATAAAATCGGGATTGATGGCATTCAGGGCGGCGGCCGTCTCCAGCGCATGTTCAATGGACAGGCCGACACCACCCAAGCCGGGCATAATATATTCGGACAGCTCCATACCGGCATTTTTCACCTTAAGACCGGCCCGCACATGCTCTGCCTTGTTCACCCCTTTGAGCACTTTTTTGAGCACCTGGTCAGAACCGCTTTCCATGCCGATATGAATCCGGTTTAGACCGGACGTTTTGATCCTTTCAAGATCTTCATCCTTTATCCGCAGGATGGTATGGCTTCTGGCGTAGGAAGTAATCCGTTCAACCTCGGGAAAGCAGGAGCGGACATATTCAAGAACGGCCACCAGTTCATCCGGCCTCATGATCAGCGAATTGGCATCCTGGAGAAAAATGGAAACCATGCCGGAAATATACCAGTTCAATGCGGTGTTAAACGCCACACGGTCCTTCACCTTAAAGGTGCTGTAGATGGCGTTGATCTTTTCCTGGTCACTGGGCAGTCCGGGATCCACCACTTCCCGGATACGGGACACATAGGTATATATCAGATCAATATCCCTGATAATGTCGGGCACGGGCCGCTGGGAAAATTTCCGCCCCTTGTATACCCGGCAAAAGGTGCACTGGTTCCATGGACAGTTGCGGGTCAACCGCAGCAGCAGGCTGTAGGCTTCGCTTGGCGGCCGGATAGGCCCCTGCTCAAATCCCCTGTAGGACTGATGCGTTTCTCTTTTTTCTTCCATGAAATACCGTCCCGGCCTCAATGGCCTGTAACCTTGCGAATGATGCACCGTGTATTTCCCGTTATAACATTTAAAAACCGAAAGTCAATTTATTTGCATGACGCTTGAAAACTCTGGCATGAGTGTGATATTTAGATCTATTTTGTAGCTTAATGATTTAAAAACTCACAACTTTTCACACAATCAATAACGGCCATGGGGCGCCCATGAACGTCATGCGCCGTGACCACAACAAACCATGAAAGAATTCAACGAGTTACTTGGTTCTTTCAT
>CAJWHT010000314.1 GCA_913041495.1 uncultured Desulfobacteraceae bacterium
ACATATTTTATCTCTACTCTAATTCAACCTTATTCTGGTTCGAATTAAACAAATTGAAATTATGAAAACAAACGAAGTAGTTTTATCATTCAAGAGAAAAAATGGGTTAAAGACTAAAATAACATCTGCAAGCATTGCTTATGATGTTTTAAAACCTTTTTATGAAGATATTATAGAGCACAGAGAGTCCTTTAAGTTATTATTACTTAACCGTGCAAATAGAACTATCGGAGTTTTTAATGCTTCTGAAGGTGGGATTTGCGGAACAGTTGTCGATAACAGAATAATTGCTCAAGCAGCTATATTGTCTAACGCTTGTGCTGTTATTTTATCTCATAATCATCCATCAGGTACTTTAAAACCTTCCCCTGAGGATAAAAAGATAACTGAAAGCTTGAAGAAAATGTTTGTTATTTTAAATATTAACCTATTGGATCATATAATTTTAACGGAAGATTCTTATTATTCATTTGCTGATGAAATGATATTGTAAAATTACACTACTTTAGTATCATGAAAGCAGTGTTTATAACGATCTTTTTTTTATCTGGGATTGTACCAGGAATAGAAACGTCTAGCGAGACATTGTGGAAAAATAAATCTAAACAAGTTCTGGATTTTAGTATCACCCCAAGAAAAAATGGGGCTGCAAAGTGTGTTATGTTTAGCTTTAGAGATGAAAGTAAACCTGATAATTTATCCTGGGGGAATATACTTTTTTTATCAAACTGTCAGAGGTTTTCAAGAAAAATGTTTTCAAATAGCAATTTAAATTTTGAAATCAGGTGGTACTGCCATTGACCTCATCCCTTTTTATAGACTTAAAGCCACAACCATCAAAACAAAATTGATTCACGTATCGGACAAATGCCAATCAGGCTATTGACACATAAAAAAACTTCATATATTAATGGAAGGTTTGCTTTTTGAAAATCGAACAGATTCAAGGTGATTTATGACGTATGATGTAATTATCGTGGGCGGCGGGCCCGCAGGGTTGTTTGCGGCCTATCACTTAAAAGAATTCTCAAACCTCAAGGTGCTGCTCATTGAAAAGGGCAGGGACTCCCTGAAGCGCAAGTGCCCCAACAACAGGCTCCAAAAATGCGTCCAATGCGAACCGTGCAATATCCTGTCCGGCATTGGCGGCGCAGGGCTCTATTCAGACGGAAAACTCAACTTCATTCCCCGCTTGGGAAAAACGGACCTCACCCAGTTCATGCCCCTGCCCCAGGCCCAGGCCCTGATCGACGAAAGTGAAGAAATCTTCACCCGGTTCGGGATGGATGCCAAGGTATTCCCCACCAATATGGACGAAGCCAAGCAGATCAGAAAAGAAGCCAAACGATACGGCATCGACCTGCTGCTGATCAAGCAGAAGCATCTGGGCAGCGACAACCTGCCCCGGTACATCGCCGGCATGGCGGATCATATCAAATCCAAAGGCCTTGAGATCCGGACCAAGGAAGACGTGCTGGATATCATAGAGGAAGACGGCCGCGTACAGGGCGTGGTGACGGAAAAAGGGACTTACAAGGCCCACAATGTCATCCTGGCGCCGGGCCGCATCGGTGCCAACTGGGTCTCCGCCCTGGCCAACAAACACAAGATCGCCCTGAGCCAGCGGGGGATCGAGGTGGGCGTCCGGGTGGAGGTGCACAACGATATCATGGATGACCTGTGCAACGTCATCTATGACCCCACGTTCTTTATCCAGACCCAGACCTACGACGACCAGACACGGACCTTCTGCACCAACCAGGGGGGATTTGTGGCCCTGGAGAATTACAAGGATTTTGTCTGTGTCAACGGCCATGCCTATTCCGACAAAAAATCCGCCAACACCAACTTTGCCTTCCTGTCCAAGGTGGTACTCACCGAGCCTGTAACCGACAACCAGGCATACGGAGAATCCATCGGGCGGCTGGCCACCATCATCGGTGGCGGCAAACCCATCCTCCAGCGCTTCGGTGATCTCAAGCGGGGCCGGCGTTCCACCTGGAACCGGATCAACAAGGGCTATATCGAGCCCACCATGACCAACGTGGTCTGCGGCGACATCGCCATGGCCCTTCCCGAACGGATCCTGTCCAACCTCATCCAGGGGCTTGAAGCCCTGAACCTGGTGGTCCCCGGAGTCTCCAACGACGAGACCCTGCTGTATGCTCCGGAAATCAAGTTCTTTGCCACCCAGGTGGAAACCGACAACCATCTGGAAACCTCAATCAAAGGCATGTACGTGGCCGGAGACGGCCCCGGCGTGGCAGGCAACATCGTTTCTGCGGCAGCCACCGGACTGATCCCCGCCAAACGGATTATCTCCCGCCAATAGAAGAGGCCGGCGGATTAAAAACAGCAAAGCCGCTGGAGGACAGCATCCTTCAGCGGCTTTTTTATTATTTTTGATATGCCTGGTTTATTCCGGATAGTAAATGGCACAGGCGTCGTCAGACTCCCAGGCCATGACCCGGGATACCCGTACCGCTTCGGAAAGATCCTCGTCCAGCATGGACTGTACCCGCTGGGCAATATAGACGGCAATGCGTTCGGAGGTGGGCTGCACACCATCAAAGGCAGGCAGTTCATTGAGGTATTTATGATCCAGTTCACCGTCCACCACGGCCCGGACCGCC
Organism: uncultured Desulfobacteraceae bacterium; assembly: GCA_913041495.1. Taxonomy (GTDB): domain Bacteria; phylum Desulfobacterota; class Desulfobacteria; order Desulfobacterales; family Desulfobacteraceae; genus Desulfobacter. The sequence goes on from CAJWHT010000314.1 coordinate 2,634, forward strand.
TTTTTGATATCACCGAAATCCGCCAGCACTCCGGCGGCGTTCAGTTCCTTACCTTTTACACACACTTCCACGTGCCAGTTGTGGCCGTGGAGATTTTCACATTTCTGTCCCACCATGGCCAACTGATGGGCCCCTGCAAAACGGGTTTTCACCTTTAATTCAAACATAGGGTTCGCTCTTTCCCGGTTATGGATTCCTTGATTTCAAAATTTAGGATGATACATCCGTCAGGTTATAGGTTCTTGAACAGGTTCTTCAGCTTGTTGGATATCTTGTTGGAATCCAGGCGGTCGAACTCTTCGAGCAGCTCCCGCTGCTTCTGGCTCAGCTTGGTGGGGGTCTTAATGATCACCTTGATGATCTGGTCGCCCCTTCGCCCGGTGCGCAGGGAGGCAATCCCCTCCCCCTTCAGGCGGAAGCTGTCCCCGTACTGGGTACCTTTGGGAATGGTCAGTTTTTCCTCGCCCACCAGGGTAGGTACAGTGATCTCATCACCCAGGGCTGCCTGGATAAATGAAATGTCTATGGCGCAGACAATATCGGTTTTGTCCCGCTGAAAAAACTTGTGGGGCTTGACGTTGATCACCACATAAAGGTCGCCCGGAGGTCCGTTTGGAGACGGAGAGGCCTCGCCTTCACCGGTGAGGCGCAGTTTGGAGCCCACATCCACACCGGCGGGAATCTTGACCTGAACCTTACGGGTGACTTCCACCCGGCCGGCCCCGCGGCATTTGGGACAGGGGTTGGGAATGATGGTGCCCCGGCCCTTGCAATAGGGACAGGTGGTTTTGACCTTGAAAAATCCCTGGCTCTGGATGTATTGTCCCGTGCCGTGGCAGTGGGAGCAGGTTTCTGAAGACGTACCCGGTGCCGCACCGTTGCCGCCGCAGTCATCACAGGTGTTCAGCTTGGGAATGGAAATGGTTTTTTCCGTACCAAAGGCCGCTTCCATGAAATCAATGTTCATGTTGTAACGAAGATCG
>CAJWHT010000315.1 GCA_913041495.1 uncultured Desulfobacteraceae bacterium
GGGCCCGGCACGGCGGCTGCCGGCCGGCTGGTGGCTCCCGACCGGCAGTGGCAGCCGGACCTCTACCTCCGTTATGCAGCCTATCGGGAACGGCCGGCGCATGACCTGCTGGCACAGGTGCCGGACCTGCCGGACGATCTGGCCAGGGGCCTGGTGGTGGACCTGGGATGCGGTCCCGGATTTTTCAGCATCGATATGGCGCAGATGGTGGGAGAACAGGGCCAGGTGTTCTCCGTTGACCTCCAGGAAGAAATGCTGTCAAAGGTGGCGTACAAATCCGCGCTGAAAAAACTCACCGGCATCATTCGGCCCCATCAGTGCACCCAGAAGGGTATCGGACTGCCGGACACGATCCAGGCGGATTTTATCCTCGCCTATTACATGGTTCACGAGACCCTGGATCATGAGGCCTTTCTGTCCGAAGTGAAAACCATTTTAGCTCCCGACGGACGCCTCCTGATCGTGGAGCCCCCCATTCATGTGTCGTCCGAAAAATTCCGTGAGATCACCCGGGCAGCTCTGAACGCAGGGTTTGAGATCATTGACAGGCCCAAAGGCAAAGGCGGAAAAAGTCTGCTCCTGGGAATTGACAGGGAAACGATTGAAGCCGGAACACCTGCTATCAATTAAAAAAACTTACATGTCTTTTACTTTGAATCATATGGTTGACCCGTCTACGATTGATATGAAGGGGGGACAATGCCTGCTTTTGCAAAAACATCCCAAAAGAGTTGGATAAACAAACGGTTGAATTTTCCTTTCGGATATACAGCCGTCCCTGTCTTCACAGCGATGGTTGACACCGGTTGCACCCTATCTGCTAACAAACCACTAACTATTTGAAAAAACGAAATATTTTGCCCATGTTTTTTTTCTTGACACGCCAAAGGATATGTGGTTTAGCTAAGTGGAATTAAACAATTAGAGGTAACTATGAATTTTTGCAAAGCTGACAGGTTTTATTTTTATTTCTGGTATTATTTTTTTACCGGCCTGCCTGCGTTGCGCTGATTTTCTCCAATACCCCAAGCCGCAGGCAGACACCGCCTGCGGCTTTTTTTATTTAAAGTTTCAGGCAAAAAAGACCTGCAAAAAAAGGATTTGCCATGAAACAGACCTACGATGTAAACGTCAAAGCGTTCAAACCCCTCACCTCGCCTGCGAAAATGAAGCAGGAACTGCCGGTGCCCGACACTGCCGCCGACACCGTTCTCCAGGGCCGCAAGGATGTTGAAAACATTCTGTCCGGTAAAGACAAACGCCTGCTGGTCATTGCCGGCCCCTGTTCCATCCACGATGTGGATGGTGCTTTGGAATACGCCGCAAGGATGAAGGATCTAAGGGAAGAGGTGAAGGACAAGATCAACCTGGTGATGCGGGTATACTTTGAAAAACCCAGGACAACGGTGGGATGGAAAGGCCTGATCAATGATCCCTTCCTGGACGCCAGCTATAACGTGGACCAGGGCCTTCGCCGGGCGCGGTCTCTTCTTTTGGACATCAACGATATGGGGCTGCCCACGGCCACTGAGATCCTGGATACCATCACTCCCCAGTACATTGCAGGGCTTTTGACCTGGGTGGCTATCGGTGCAAGAACCACCGAATCCCAGACCCACAGGGAAATGGCCTCCGGCCTGTCCATGCCCGTGGGATTCAAAAACGGCACCGACGGCAGCCTCACGGTGGCCATGAATGCCATGCAGGCCTCCGGCGCCCCCCAGCATTTTCTGGGTATTGATCCCGAAGGCCTATGCTCTGTGGTTTCCACCACGGGCAACCCCTACGGCCACGTTGTTCTGCGGGGGGGGCCCACACCGAACTATGATCCGGTGTCCGTGGGCAAAGCCCAGGACAGCCTCAGAAAAAGGGCGCTTTTAGACAGTATCGTCATCGACTGCTCCCACGACAACTCCGGCCAGAAGTACAAGGGCCAGTCCTTTGTATTCAAGAGCGCATTAGACCAGCGTCTGGACGGCAACGACAAAATCATCGGCCTGATGCTGGAAAGCAACCTCTTCGAAGGCAACCAGAAATGTAAATGCAACGGTGATGCGGACAGCCTCCAATACGGTGTGTCCATCACGGATGAATGTATTTCATGGGAAACGACCTTGGGCCTGATCCGGTGTGCCTATGACCGTTTGTAGGCTCAATTCCCCCTAATTAATATCAGCCTGGCCGGTATGATGGTACCGGCCAGGCCAACCGGTAGTCTCACATCTGCGCCCCTGCCGGCGCAACCGCGATACCTGGTCGCACGTTCGCACCTTCCATAGGTCCCCAATCTCCCCGTTCAAGCCAGTTCCCAAAGCAAATTTCCCTTATATTTTCAGTGCATTAATTTTTCATTCTTCCATCAAACAGCCATGGCACACCCCTTGCTAATCATTACCTGCAGCACCTGGAACACAGGGGCAAAAGATGTGATGAATCCAAGGAGAGTGAGACCAAATGAATAAGGCAGTATTCGTCAGCAGAGACAAAGATCAATTTTTAGAACTTGAGAAGATGCTGAATCTGAAAAATATTTGTGTTGAATGGACCGGAACCGGTAAGGAGACCTTGTCCCTGCTTTCGAATACTGCTGAACCGGTTGACCTGGTGGTGCTTGCAGAAGACCTGCCGGATACAGGTCCCAGAGATCTTGTGTCGGCCGTGACCACCCACAGGGCATTTACCCATTGTGTGGTTGCCGGGACCATGAACCATAAAGATTTTCACGACCACTATGAAGGGTACGGAGTCTTGATGCAGATCCCCCCGCATCCCACGCCTGAAGATGCTGCCGCACTTGAACGCCACCTGGACAAACTGGATGAGCTGAGTTGATGATCATGACTCAGCCTTTGGAGATACAATAAATGATTATCAGTATAGCCAGCGGAAAAGGGGGCACCGGCAAAACCACCGTGGCCACCAACCTGTGCGCGGTGATTGGGGGCAACCTGAGGTTGCTGGACTGTGATGTGGAAGCACCCAATGCCCACCTTTTTTTAAATCCCCGGTCTACAAAAAAAGAAAAGGTGAACGCCCCGGTTCCGGAAGTGAATGAAACAAAATGTACCTATTGTAAAAAATGCATGGCCATCTGCCGGTTCGGTGCCATTGCCGTGATGGGCCGGAAAATTCTTACCTTTCCCGAACTCTGCCATTCCTGCGGCGGCTGCAGCCGGATCTGCCCGGAGGATGCCATCATGGAAACCGATCGAAGGATCGGCTATGTAGAAACCGGTATTCCGGACAGACGGCCTAAAATCGGATTCGTCCGGGGACTTCTGGACATTGGCCAGGTGATGGCACCGCCGGTGATCCGAAATGTCCGGACCCAAGCCATTGAGGACGGCTTCACCGTCATTGATGCCCCCCCCGGCACATCCTGTCCGGTGATCACCGCCATGAAGGGAACCGATGCCGTGATACTGGTTACGGA
>CAJWHT010000316.1 GCA_913041495.1 uncultured Desulfobacteraceae bacterium
GGTATCCAGGATGGCACGGGTCATAACCAGGCCTGAAAAGAGCCGGGTGTCCGTCTGGATTTTTTTAAGGCCTGCCATGTCCCATTTGTCCCGTTCGGCCAGAAGTTCATAGATCCGGGCGGCCCTGTCATCGGGCCTGAAGTAGCCTGTGAGGATGCCGATGGGGTAGATGGGGGTCATGGTGGAGAGGTTGTTAGCCGTGATGATCATGCCGTTTTCCGGGTTTTCCATCTGGGGATTACGGTCAAAGGGAAGGTAGCCTATGTATTCGTCCCGGCCGGAGCTGCCGTCGTGGATCATCTTTCCGCTGACGTGGGCCGGGCGGATAGGCAGACGCCCGGCGGCCCACCAGCCGATGTTACCGCTATGGTCGATATAGGAGAAGTTGAGGCCGGGGGCGGCCAGCCTGGAGACGGCGGATCTGAACGCGGCCATGGTGTTGGCGCGGCCGACATCGTAGACCACGTCCAGAATGGGGTTGTCCAGTTTATGATACACCCAGGATACGGAGACGGGCGGGCCGGTATAGCCTTTCAGGAAATCCGAGATCACCGGGCCGTGGGGGGTGACCCGGATGATGTGGGTGATGTCGTCTTCTCCTTTGATCCGGATGGTTTCCTCGATGGTGTTGATCCGGACCCATTTCCCCTTGAACTGGACCAGGGACGGATCTGCGGGATGGAAGGTTTCGGCATAGAGATCCAGGTCGTCGTTTTCAAACATGGTAATGGCCCAGGCTTTGGTGGTGTTGTGGGCCAGCATGGGAAAGGGAAGCAGGGGGAGATGGTAGCCGTAGTTTTCATAGCCGGGATACTTGACGTGGGCTTCGTACCAGACACCGGGATTGGCGATGCCGATATGGGGATCATTGGCCAGCAGGGCATGGCCGTTGGTGCTGCGTTCCGGGGCCAGGACCCAGGAGTTGCTGCCGGTGAACGGGGGGCACAACGCCGCGGTTTTGTCCAGAAGGGCCTGGTAGGATGCCAGAAAGCCCGTGAAATCATCCGGCACGGCCACGGTGGTGTCCCGGGTCCCGGGCTCTGATGATGCCTGTTCCGGGGGAACGCCCTGGGGCTGCATCACCGTGACCCGGTTGGTTTTCGTATAGTCCGGGAAAATCCGGTCAAGATCGGCCTGGCTCAGGCGGGCGGCCAGGATGGTGTACAGGGCGTCCCGTTTGATGCCATCTGCAAAGGAGTAGGCCACATAACCCATCATGGATATGACATCCAGGCGGGTGAACGGCCGGGGGGCGGTGCCCAGGAGGGTATATTCCAGGGGCAGGGGGCCCCGGGAGATAAAAAAGTTGATTCCGTTCAAAAAGGCGTCCAGGAATTTCAGGGCATCCGGGTTGATCCGGTCTGCTCTCGCCAGGTATTCTTCGGCCCTGTGCCGCAGCATCAGGGTGCGAAATTTCTTATCCACATCCAGGAGGGCGGGACCTAAAATTTCTGCAAGTTCCCCCCGGGCCAGGCGGCGCTGGAGTTCCATCTGGAAGAGGCGGTCCTGGGCTGCGGTGAAGCCCAGGGCAAAATAAGCGTCATCTCCGCTGCCGGCTTTAATATGGGGAACGCCCCAGCGGTCCCTGATGATCCGGGTCTCACTTGCAACATGGGGAACCGTGAGTGTGCCTTCAATCCCCGGAAGACGGCTGTGGATGAATTGCTTTCCGGCCCAGAATCCTCCGGCTGAAAGGATAATGAGGATCGGTAGAAAAACTTTCAGGACCAGGGGACGCTGCTTCATGGGGGCTCCTTTTGGCGTTGCCTGCCATGGGTTTACTTGCAGGTGATAATTTATTCTGGCCCATGTTTTACACTAAAGTACCCAAGGTCACAACCCTGATCATCTGATGATAGTGGTGTTTATTCTTATTCACGCCATACGCAACGGGCACGAATACCCTTGCTGAAGAAGAGCCACGCCTGTAAATCTGGTGACCTTTGATTTTTTTATGATCGGAAAATTATATTCCCATCAAGTCCTCAATTTTACGGCACAGCAGGTCAATCCCATCAATGCCGGTATCTAAGGCCTGGCCCCTGAGTGTGCTGATAAAAAGGCCTTCATCCCGGGGAAGGCTGGCGATGATATCCAAGTCTGTCAGGGCCGCCTGCATTTCCGGGAGAAGTTCCGGGGTGGTTTTGTTCAGCACCCCGGAAACGGGGAGACCTGCTTCAGAAGCAATGGCTGCCATGCGGGCGGCCATGGTGACGGACTCATAGGACGGATCGATCACCGTCAGGATATGGTCGCATTCCCCGTCCAGGCGGCGGCCGAAATGCTCCAGGCCTGCGGCCGTGTCTACAATGGTAAGATCCCGGTTTGTCAGGCGGAGGTTGGAAAAAATGCTGCGGAACAGGTTGCCCATGGGGCAGGCGCAGCCTTCCCCGAAATGATTAATTTTTCCGATGGTCAGGACCTTGAGGCTGCCGGAAACAGCCAGGCAGGGCCGGATCTGATCGTCATCGGCCAGGGTGTCCAGGGTGAGGCCGCCGGAAAACAGGGGCGGTGGTCCGCCGAATCCCTGGGCCGAGGCTTTCAGCCGCGCCTGGAAGCCTTTTTTGCCCCCCAGCGCTTCCAGGACGGGCCTGGGCATCTCAATTCCCAGCATCCGGTAAAGTCCCAGGTTGGACTCGTCCGCATCCACCAGCAGCACCGGGGTGCCCCGGTCTGCCATGCCTTTGGCCAGGAGGGCGGAAACGGTACTTTTGCCGCTGCCCCCTTTTCCGCAAATCATCAGTTTCATCCGGCGTTCCTTCCTTCCAGTTTTATAGTTATCCGGCTTGTTTGTGGCATCTTATACCAGATTCCGGGTCGAATACCACCCCGGTGCCCAGGATCCCGTGCACCGGGGAAGCCAATGGGTTGGGGTTATTTTGAGAGCAGTGCCCGGGTGAATTCTATAATTTTATTGGTGCCTGCCACATCGCCCATGGCCATGATGTGGATACCATCGGCGAATTCGATGATGTCCCGGATAAAATCACAGGCAATGTCGATGCCGGTGGCCCCTTTTGTTTCCATCCGGTGGATGACTTCGTCCGGTACGTCGATACCGTCAACATTCCGGGTCATGAACCGGGCCATTTTTACGCTTTTCAAGGGCATCAGGCCCACAAGCAACGGTTTTCCCAGGGGCTTGGCCTGCTTGAGAAAGTCGATGGTTTTTGGTGCGTCATAGACCACCTGGGTCTGGAAAAAGTCCGCACCGGCGTCAATCTTTTTAGACATCCGTTCAAGTTCGGCGTCTGTTTTCTTGCCCACGGGCGTGGCCGTGCAGGATACGGCGAAGTCGGTTTTTCCGCCGAACTCCTTGTCGTTGTAGTCCAGGCCGCTGTTCATCTTTTTCACCAGTTTGATCAGGTCAAAGGTGTTGTA
>CAJWHT010000317.1 GCA_913041495.1 uncultured Desulfobacteraceae bacterium
GAGAGATGCAGGACATATTGAAGGACTACCCCATTGAAATCAAAAACCTTTCGGATTTCGGCCCAATACCGGAAGTGATTGAGGACGGAAAAACCTTTGATGACAATGCCTACAAAAAGGCGGCGTTTACCGCCAAGGTGTTGGGATATCCGGCCCTGGCAGATGATTCGGGACTTTGCGTTGACGCCCTGGACGGGGCGCCCGGTGTTTATTCCGCCCGCTATGCCGGAGAGAATGCCTCGGATGCGGATAATGTGGCGAAACTGCTGGAGGCCATGAAAGACGAAGAAAACCGAAAAGCCGCCTTCCAATGCGTGATCTCAATTGCCGTTCCCACGGGTGCGGCCCTGACCTACGAGGGACGCTGCGAAGGGATTTTGACCCGGGAACCTGCGGGCGACAACGGATTCGGCTATGATCCCCTTTTCTTTTTCCCGGAATTCAATAAAACCTTTGCCCAGTTGGGTATGGATGAAAAGGCAAAGGTCAGCCACCGGGGCAAAGCCCTTGCCGAAGTGACCCGGGAAATGGACAAGATCCTGGACTGGATCGATATCAACATGCCCCGGCTGGAACGGGTTCCCTGTAAAAAAGATTAGGAAAGGAGATCCCCATGGACAATCATCACACCGTAACCCCTTCAGCCTTTGCGGCACTGGTGAAGGCCAACCGATCCTGCCGGAGGTTTGACAACAGCGTTAGCCTTTGCGTACCGGACCTTGAAGCACTGGTGGATCTGGCCCGGCATACGGCATCCGCGGCCAATAAACAACCCTTAAAGTACATCATCTCCACCGATCCCCAAAAAAATGACGAGATTTTCTCCTGCCTGGGATGGGCCGCCTATCTCACGGACTGGAAAGGCCCGGAAAAGGCGGAACAGCCCACGGGATACATCGTGGTGATGGGGGACAAATCCGTGGCGGACAAATTCTGGTGCGACCACGGCATTGCCGCCCAGACCATCCTGCTGGGGGCAAGAGCCCGGGGGTTAGGCGGCTGCATGTTCGCGGCCATCAATATCAAGAAACTCAAGGCCTTTCTGGATATCGAAGACCACCTGGAGGTCAAGCTGGTCATTGCCCTGGGCAAACCCGTTGAAACGGCTCAGATTGATCCTCTGGGCGAAGACGCAGATATCCGTTACTGGCGGGATGAACAAAAGGTTCATCATGTGCCCAAACGATCCCTGTCAGATCTGATCCTCAAATCCTGGTAGCCCCGACGTGAAGGTACTCTTAGTCAATCCTGCCTGTCTGGACCAGCGGGTCACGGACCAGGATGCCCTGGTGGTTCCCATCGGTCTGTACTATCTGTCGGCCCAGCTGATGGCCGGCGGGATTTCTGCGCCCATTCTCAACCTGGCAGGGATGTCCGCCCCGGAAAACGGCAGTGCTGATCCCGTCGCCCTTTTCAATGAGACATTAAAGGAACAACAACCGGATATCATCGGTTTTTCCGTTACAAACCCCAGCCGTATCAATGCGATGGCCTGTGCTGCAGCCGCAAGGAAGCGCCTGCCCGAAGTTCTTATCATGTTCGGCGGTCCTGCCCCCACCTTTATGGCAGACCACCTTTTCCGTGCCTGCCCGGCCCTGGATCTGGTGGTCAAAGGGGAGGGGGAAATATCGGTATCCAAACTTACGGCAGCGGTGCAGACAGCCAGAGCGAACAACGACGGATCACGGCTGCCGGAAAACCTGGACCAAGTAAAGGGCCTGATTATCCGTCGTCCCACAGGGCTTACGGACACAGGCGATGCCCCCCCGGTGGAAAACCTGGACACCCTGGTCCATCCCTCCAGGTATTTTAAGTACCAGCATCTGGCCATGTCCCGGGGCTGCCCGGGGAAATGCACCTTCTGCGGCTCACCCAAGTTCTGGGGGTCCTCCCGTGTAAGAAGACATTCTCCGGACTGGTTCTTTGAAGAAATCAGGGCGCTTGCGGCAGCCGGCGTCACCCACTTCTACATCTCGGATGACACCTTTACCATGGACAGGCAGGCGGTCCTTGAATTCTGTGACCGTATCATCGCCGCAGGCCTTGTCATCACCTGGAACGCCATTTCACGGGTGGACTATATTGACGCCGGGCTTTTATCCGCCATGCGGCGGGCCGGCTGCATCCAGATCAGCTTCGGTGTCGAATCAGGGTCAAAGCTGATCAAAAAGCGGCTGGGCAAGCCCATTGACAATGAGAAAAGTATTGAGGCGTTCAGGCTTGCCAGGGCCTACGGCATCCTGCCCAGGGCCTATTTTATCTACGGGTCACCCGGTGAAACCTGTGCCACCATCGATGAAAGCATCCGGCTTTTAACCAAGCTTGCCCCCCTGAGTACGGTATTTTACATGCTGGTGGTTTTTCCCGGCACCCACCTTTACACCCGGGCGGTGCAAAAAGGGCTGGTGACAGATGACGTCTGGAACCAGGCCATTGAAGACATCCCCTGGTTTCAGCTTGACCAGAACCTGGACTTCAACAAGGTCAAAGCATTCGGAGACCGGCTTCGCCAGGCCTTTTTCGATGGCCTGCCGGGCTTTGTTTCCACCCTGGAGCTTGTGGATGAAAAGGTCTTGTACCCTTTCCACGCCGATTTCCTGTCCAGGCTGGCCCTGACCTTTTCCCACGGCGAGTATGCACAAGATCCCAGGGTAAAAGATCCGGAAAAGATCGCTGCCGGTCTGTTTAAAAAGGCACTGGCTTTCGGCCATGACCCAAGAGCCTATCTGGGACTTGCCATGATCGACCAGAAGCAGCGGCGCTTCCCGGATGCGGTCACCACCCTTAAAGCGGGCCTGGCACAGTTTCCGGATCACAAAGACCTGAACACCTGTATGGGGGTCTGCCTCATGAATCTGGGGGAATTCTCCAAGGCCCTGGACCATTTTGTCCCCTTTGACAAAGACCCGGGCCTGCACCATTATATAAACATCTGCAGACAACAAACCAACGCATAACAACTAGGCAAACGAGAACCACCATGAGCGATACCGTAACGCCCCATCAGCAGGCAAACCTTGCCCGCAAGGCACTCAAACTTGAAAAAACCCGGCAGGAGATCCTTCAAAGCGAGGGGCAGCATGCCCTGGACATGATCCTTGGGTCCTCCTCCCCCGCCACCTTGGTCGTGCGGTGCCTCCGGGCCCACAGGCTCATCATCTTCCGCCAAGCTGTCTTCGCGCCCGCGTTTCCCGACTGAGCTGCTGCCTCGATGTCCATCCACACCCGGGTGGCCCGGGTGCCCAGTTCGTAATACATCTGCTTCAGGTCCACCTCTTGCTGGGACGGAACCACGAAGTACCTCCGCGCGTGGAG
>CAJWHT010000318.1 GCA_913041495.1 uncultured Desulfobacteraceae bacterium
GGGAGCGGTCATACTGGGTGGTATTCAGCGCATTGCGGCCACCGCGAGCGCCGTGGTGCCCGCCATGGCAATCGCTTATGTACTAATGAGCGTGATTGTGATCGCTTTGAACATCCAGCAGGTACCATCGGCGCTGGCGGCCATCATTGACGGCAGTGAAAAAAACAGGCTTGAACAGGAATATAACCAAGCCCTGTCCGATCATAGGGAGTATATCACCGGCTATGTCACGGAAAACTGGAAGGTGTTTTCCATCCGTCACGGCCTTACCCTGACGGAAATCAGAAGCCGGATGGTGGCCCAGTACTATGCCGCCCATGTGATGGAAATCGAAGACGCCGTGCGCCAGATCAAACGGTTCCATGACGCCATCAAGGAAATGGAAGTGGAAATATCAAAAAGCTATGACCTGAACGTCGTATTTGAGGAAGATGCCACGGATTTTCTCATTCAGCAGTTCATTGATCACAGCGCCACGACCGACGAGATCCTATCAAAGATCTACACCGATTTTTACGACGGTTTTAATCTAATCCGGGAACGGACGGGAAAGTCCCGGTTTTTCCTGTCCAAAAATGCCCTGATTGACCATGAGACTTACCTTAACGACCTTATCAGGAATGAGCTAAAATGATTGGAATTTCAAAGCTTTATTGTGCCACTGTCGAGCCCTCGGATACCTTGCGGTATTCCAGGGAATCCGGAAAACTGCCCTCCCACCTGCTGCAGTTTTCAAAGGATAAAAAGCCGGTTGTGGTCTGGAACATGACCCGCAGGTGTAATCTCAAGTGCGTACACTGCTATGCCAAGTCCGAAGATATCTCCTACGACAATGAACTGACCCACGAGCAGAGCATTGCCATGATCGATGACCTGGCGGAATTCGGCGTTCCCGTGTTGCTCTTTTCAGGCGGGGAGCCCTTGATTCATCCCAGACTGGTGGAATACGCCCAGTATGCCGTATCAAAAGGCATGCGGGCGGTAATCTCCACCAACGGCACCCTGATCACCAAGGAAAAGGCCAAACAACTCAAGGAAATCGGGCTGTCTTACGTGGGCATCAGCCTGGACGGTCTAGAAGGGACCCACGATATGTTCAGAGGCGTTCCCGGTTCTTTCAAACGGGCCATGCAGGCCGTTGAAAATTGCCAGGAAGCCGGCATCAAAGTGGGCCTGCGGTTTACCATCAATAAACGCAACGTTAAGGATATTCCGGGTATCTTTGATCTGCTGGAAGAAAAAAACATTCCCAGGGCCTGTTTCTATCACCTGGTATATTCCGGCAGAGGCTCCGAGATTGCCAAAGAAGACCTTTCCCATGAAGAGACACGGGAAGTGCTGGATCTGATTATGGACAGGACGAAAGATCTCCACGACCGCAACAAAGCCAAGGAAATCCTCACTGTGGACAACCACGCTGACGGCCCTTACCTCTATCAGCGCCTCCAGCGCGAGGATCCGGATCGGGCTGCCGAAGTACTTGAGTTGCTTGAGATGAACGAAGGCAACAACTCGGGCCGCGGCATCGGCTGCATTTCATGGGACGGAGAAGTTCATCCGGACCAGTTCTGGCGGGAGATCTCCTTTGGCAATGTAAAGGACAGACCCTTTTCCAAGATCTGGACGGATTCTGAAAACGAATTCCTCATGAAGATGAAAGAGAAGAAAAAACACGTCAAAGGAAGGTGTGCCGAATGCCGCTGGCTGGATATCTGTGCCGGCAACTTCAGGGCCCGGGCAAAATCCGTAAACAACGATCCCTGGGATTCTGACCCTGCCTGTTACCTGACGGATGAAGAAATCAAAAAGGAGGCCAACTAATGCTCTTTCCTGATTACCGGGGCAGACGGATGCGCGCAAGCGGAAGCTTCAGGCGGATGATTCGGGAAACCAAGCTGTCCAGGGATGATCTCATCCTCCCCCTATTTGCTGTTGAAGGCACGTCCGTTAAAAAGCCCATCGACTCCATGCCGGGTCATTTCCAGTTGTCCTGTGACCATATTGTGGCGAAAGCCAAAGAGGCCAAAGAGGCTGGAATTCCCGCCATCATTTTGTTCGGTGTACCCGATAAAAAGGATGAACTGGCCACAAGGGCATACGCCGCCGACGGCATTGTTCAAAAAGCCGTGGCCCAAGTCAAGGAGGCCGTGCCTGAAATCTCTGTGATCACCGATGTCTGCCTTTGCGGATACACGGACCACGGCCACTGCGGAGTCGTGGAAAAAGGTGTTGTGGACAACGATGCCTCCCTGGATCTTCTGGCCCGGACCGCCCTCTCCCATGCCCAGGCAGGCGCCGACATGGTGGCCCCTTCGGACATGATGGACGGCAGAGTGGCTGAAATCCGCGGGATGCTGGATGACGAAGGATTTACTCAGGTGCCGGTCATGTCCTATGCCGTAAAGTACGCCTCGGCCTTTTACGGACCCTTCAGGGATGCAGCTGAGTCCGCACCCCAGTTCGGTGACCGCAAGACGTACCAGATGGATCCTGCCAACGCTAAGGAAGCCATCAGGGAAGCCACCATGGACATCGAAGAAGGGGCCGACATAATTATGGTCAAACCCGCCCTCTCCTACCTGGACATCATCTGCCGGCTCAAAGATGAGATAGATCTTCCCATCGCAGCCTACAACGTTTCCGGCGAGTACTCCATCATGAAAGCCGGAGAAATGATGGGCTGGGTAAATGCCAAGGAACTGATTATGGAAACCCTGCTCTCCATTAAACGGGCAGGTGCTGACCTCATTCTCACGTACTCAGCCATTGACGTGGCAAGGGAGCTGAACGCCTGATGACTCATCCACATGGAAAAAATGTATCCTCAGGCCATCCCGGCGGCCACCCGGGTGCTAAACCCGGTAGCAAGCCTGATCCCAATACCCTGAGACTTGTGGCCTGGGAGACCACCCGCCGGTGCAACCTGTCCTGCAAGCATTGCCGGGCCGTTGCCGAAGACCATCCCTACGATAACGAATTGGACACGAAAGCGGCCTTCAAACTGCTTGACCAGATCCGGGAAGTGGGTACACCCATCGTCATTTGGTCTCACGGAGGGGCTTCCGGAAAAGACGACCCAAGTCGAGTCGCC
>CAJWHT010000319.1 GCA_913041495.1 uncultured Desulfobacteraceae bacterium
GCCAGTGGTAGGCCACCTTTTCATATACCCCGAGGATACAATTGGAAAAGACCTGCGGCGAATTTGGGCTCCGAAATTCATAACCGGCCTCTTTCCCCAGACGGACGATGGCCTGGCTGAGGTCAGTGGACAGGGTGTCTGATATTTTTTTCCGGCGGTCAGCCATTTTCTTACCATGCCCCGGGGCCTCCCTGAACAGGATCAGGGCCTTGCGGGTATGACGGGTACAGAATTCCTCAAAGAAGGCCCGGCCCGCCATTTCCATGCCCTGGACAGGACTGCGGGCCTCTTCGAACTTTTTGCCCAGCAGGGATCTGAGAAGGAAAAGGGATTCCTCGAACAGGTCCGCCAGCAGGGCTTCTTTATTTTTAAAGTAAAAATAGACCGTGCCTACGGAAACCTCTGCGGCGTCGGCGATCTGATCCACACTGGTTTTGAGAAATCCCTGGTCTGCAAACAGGGTTTGGGCTGCATCCAATATGGTGCGGCATCGGTGTTCCCGTTCCCGTTCCCGTCTGAGCTGAGATCTGGTCGGCTGTTCTGTCATGGCTGGTTCCCGCAAGTTTGGAGTAAGTTAACCGGGGACCACTATAATCGAATCGAAAAAATGTTGTCAACCTTGCCTGTCAAGGGATGCGGGGAGGATAGCCGGACTGACTGACAGCCGTTGAAGCCCAAAGAGAATAAGAAAGTAGACGGATGGACTTTGAATAATCTTGGATTTTATAAAGTTAAACATTTTTTTATTTGACAAATTAAAAGTCGTACTATAGTTTCGAAATTAAAAAACAAGGGGCGGCGTTTCTTCTGCCGGCAATACCACGCACAGCCCCTGATCATTGCAGTGACTCAGAATAGGGGACAAATCATGGATGTGATAGAAAGCCGGGTAGACGTCAATTCCAAGACCTACAAACATAATTATGGACAGATGACCGCTCTGGTGGAGGAGCTGCACCGGGAGCTGGACATTGCCATGAACCAGCGGTCGCCCAAGGCCATCGCCCGGCACGAGGAATCGGGGAAAATTCCGGCGGCCAAAAAACTGGAGCTGCTTTTAGACCGGCATACCCCCTTTCTGGAGATTGCCCCCCTTGCGGCCAAAGGGCTATACGACGGGAAGATTCACAAGGCCGGGCTGGTCTGCGGTATCGGCATGGTGGCGGGCAGGGAATGCATGATTACCATGAACGATGCCACCATCAAAGGCGGGGCCATGTATCCCCTGTCGGTGAAGAAAACCCTGCGCTGCCAGACCATTGCCATGGAAAACCGGCTGCCCTATATCAACCTTATGGATTCATCCGGGGCGTTCCTGCCCATGCAGTCCGAGATTTTTCCGGATCTGGACGACGGGGGCAGGGTGTTTTTCAACCAGGCCCGGATGTCCAAGATGGGAATCCCCCAGATCGTGGGGGTGATGGGGTTGTGCACCGCCGGCGGTGCCTATGGGGTGGCCATGTGCGATGAGATCGTTCACGTGAAGGGCCACGGCGCCATCTTCCTGGGCGGCCCGCCCCTGGTCAAGGCAGCCACGGGAGACGAGGTATCCGCGGATGAACTGGGCGGCCCCATGGTACACTGCAGGGATTCCGGGGTCTCTGACTATTACGCTGACGATGATCCCCATGCCATTTCCATCATCCGTAAAATCGTTGGCAATCTGCCCGCCGAAGAAAAATCCCGGCTGTCGGTCCGGGAGCCGAAGGCCCCCTTATATGATCCCGAAGAACTCTACGGCATCGTCAGCCCCGACCTGTCCAAACCCTACGATATAAGGGAGGTCATCGCCCGTGTGGTGGACGGATCTGAATTCCTGGAATTCAAGGAGATGTACGGCCCCACCCTGGTGACGGGCTGGGCATATATCCATGGATATCCCGTGGGAATCCTTGCCAACAACGGTATTCTGTTCTCCGAAAGCGCCCGGAAGGGCACCCAGTTCATCCAGCTTTGCGACAAGCGGAAGATTCCCCTGGTCTTCATCCAGAACATCAACGGATTTATCGTGGGGAAGGCCTATGAAAAGGGCGGGATCACCAAGGACGGCCACAAGATGGTGAACGCCGTCTCTACCTGTACCGTTCCCAAGTTCACCATGGTGGTGGGGGCATCATTCGGTGCCGGCAACTACGCCATGTGCGGCAGGGCCTACTCCCCGCGGATGCTCTGGATGTGGCCCAACGCCCAGATCGGTGTCATGGGGGGAACCCAGGCGGCCGACGTGTTGATCACCATCACCAATGACCAGCGCAGGCGCATGGGGCAGCCCGAGATGAGCGAAGAGGAATGCGCGGCCATCCGGGAACCTGTGGTGGCCAACGCCCTGAAAGAGGGCAATCCCTACTACGCCACCTCACAGCTCTGGGACGACGGTATCATTGATCCGGTGAAATCCAGGGACGTGCTGGGGCTTGGGATCTCCGCAGCCCTGAACGCCCCGCTGCGGGATGACGAATACGGCTACGGCGTATTCAGGATGTAAGGGGGGAACTCATGTTTAAGAAAATACTCATTGCCAACCGGGGAGAGATTGCCGTCCGGGTCATCCGGACCTGCCGTGAGATGGGCATCCGCACCGTTGCGGTGTACTCCGAGGCGGATGAGACCGCCCTTCATCGTCTTGAAGCGGACGAAGCGGTCTGTATCGGCCCTGCCGATCCGGGAAAAAGCTACCTGAATATGGAAACCATCATCCGTGCCGCCCGGGACACCGGGGCCGAAGCGGTCCATCCCGGTTACGGTTTCCTGTCGGAAAACCATGAATTTGCAAGGGCCTGCAGCGGGGCCGGCATCGTTTTTATCGGCCCGCCGCCTGATGTCATCCGGGATATGGGGGATAAGCTTACGGCCCGCCGG
>CAJWHT010000320.1 GCA_913041495.1 uncultured Desulfobacteraceae bacterium
GGTCAGTTCGATTTCCTTGTCCATCATCAGTTTCTTCAGCCGGTTGAGCTGGATCTGAACGATGGGCCTCATCACCTCTTTGGTGAGCTGGTTGAAGATCAGTACATCATCCAGGCGGTTAATGAACTCCGGCCTGAAATGGGATCGGACCGCCCCCATGATGCCCTGTTGCATCGCTTTTTCGTCCTCCTCGGTCTCGCAGGGCTGAATCAGCTCCGAACCCAGGTTGGAGGTGAGCAGCACGATGGTGTTGGTGAAGTTCACCGTGATCCCCTGGCTGTCTGTGAGACGGCCGTCATCCAGCAATTGGAGAAAAAGGTTGAATACGTCCGGATGGGCTTTTTCCACCTCGTCAAAGAGGATTACGGAGTAGGGTTTTCTCCTGACCTTGTTGGTGAGGATACCGCCCTCTTCGTATCCGATGTAGCCCGGAGGGGCTCCCACCAGGCGCGCGGCCGAGTGCTTCTCCATGAACTCGCTCATATCGATGCGGATCAGGGCCTGCTCGGTGTCAAACAGGTATTCGGCCAGGGTTTTTGAAATTTCCGTTTTACCCGTACCCGTGGGTCCGAGCATCAGGAATGATGCGATGGGCCGTTCAGCATCCTGGACCCCTGCCCGGGCGCGGCGGATGGCCTTGGACATGACCTCAAGGGTATTGTCCTGGCCAAGGACCCGTTTGCGAAGATGATCTTCCAGGTTCATCAGGCGGTCTTTTTCCTCGCCCAGCATCTTGGTGACGGGAATACCGGTGAGAAAGGAGACGGTTCTGGCCACATCCTCTTCGTTGATATCTTTTTTCAGCAGATTGGCGTCGGTGACGTCCACCCCTTCATACTCTTCGAGGATGGCTTCATTTTTGGGAATGATTTTGTACTGAAGCTCCGCCACCCTGGCGTAATCTTCTGATTCAATCTTGGCTTCCAGCTCCTTTTTAGCGGCTTCCAGCTCTTGCTTGGCGTCCTGAACCAGGGAGATGGAATCCTTTTCCTTCTGCCATTTCTCGGTAAGGGCGGCACTCTGGGCGGAAAGATCGGCCAATTCCTCTTTGATTTGCACCAGCCGTTTTACCACCTTGTCATCCGTCTCTTTCTCAATGGCGTTGAACTCGATATTCAGTTCGACGATCCTTTTGTCCAGCGCCTCGATTTCATCCGGTTTAGCCGCCATTTTCAGCCGCACGGTGGCACAGGTCTGGTCCATGAGATCAATGGCCTTGTCCGGCAGGAAACGTTCCGACAGATATCTGTGGGACAGCTTGGTGCAGGCCACCAGCGCTGAATCCAGTATCTGAACACCGTGATGGATTTCATACTTGTCCTTGATGCCTCTCAAGATGGTCAGGGTCTGTTCGATGGAGGGTTCGTCCACTTGGACGATCTGGAAACGGCGCATCAGGGCCGTATCTTTTTCAATATGCTTTCTGTACTCTTCCAGGGTGGTTGAGCCCATGCAGCAAATCTCACCGCGGGACAATGCCGGTTTCAGCAGATTGGCTGCGTCCATAGCCCCTTCAGAACCGCCGCCGGCACCCACGATCATGTGGATTTCATCAATAAACAGGATAATGTTGCCGGCATCTTTTACTTCCTGAATCACATTTTTAAACCGCTCTTCAAACTCGCCCCTGAACTTGGCGCCGGCCAGCAGCTGCCCCATATCCAGGGCCATGATTACCCGGTTCTGGAGGCTTTCCGGTACCTTTTTCTGGGCGATCCGGGTGGCAAGTCCTTCTACAATGGCGGTTTTACCCACACCGGGTTCACCGATAATGATAGGATTGCTTTTGATCTTCCGGCTGAGGATCTGAATGGCCAGGCTGATTTCCTTGTCCCGGCCGATGATGGGATCTATCATTCCCTCACGTGCTTTGCGTGTCAGATTTTCCGCATACTGGTCCAAATATTCAAACCCTTCCGCGGGCCCGCCCCCAAGTTCTTTGGACTCCTTAACCTGTTTTTCCAGGGTTTCGGGTGACAGTCCTGCGCCGGTAAGGCCTTCTTTGACGTTTTCAAGCTTGAGCAAGGCCAGCAGCATGTGGTCCACGCGGATGTGCTTGCCGGAAGTGGCATCCACAAAATCCTCGGCCGTGATAAATACTTTTTCCAGATCCCGGCTCATGGGGGTTTCCTGGGCACCGGCCAATGCCTTTGGCAGGGAAAGAAAATAGCTGCTCATGGCGGACTGAAGCTTTTTGATGTCCGTACCGGCCTGTTCCAGGTGCTGGGTAACACCGCTGGAATCCGTGTCCATCATTGCCTGAAGCAAATGCCAAGGGGTGACGTTTTTGTGTTCCTGTTTGACTGCCGTCCGGACAGCGGTTTCGATGACACTTTGCGATGCCATGGAAAAATTCTCGATTCTCACGATTCCTCCTCCCCTATGGGCAATAAGTGCTAGAATTTCTATTCAAGGTTTACACCTGAGTATCAACGGTTCCAGCATTCTGGCAAATACTTAAGCGCATAGGAAAACTTATTGCATTAAATTAAGTTTCCGTCAATTTTAATTTATAATTATTACCACGGTGTGGTCACTTTTTATCCTGGTGTTTCGGTTAAAAACCGCCCCGTTCGGGGCATTTTACTCAATTGTGTGGAAAATGTGATGGTCAACCTTAAAATACTACCAAACACTAATCTGTCTATATATCCTGTTCATCCGAATCCACTGTGAGACAGGGGTAAGCAGGATTTTAAATTACTTATGAGGCACTGACAGTGACCTGACCGGCATAAGTAATACTGATGGTTCCGCCGTAGGAACAGGTGCAGGTGCAGCTGTCCGTCAGGGCGGCATAGTTTCCGATATTGGTTTTTGTCGCCCCCGGCGACCAGGGCGCTGCCACCACCGGTA
>CAJWHT010000321.1 GCA_913041495.1 uncultured Desulfobacteraceae bacterium
CGGGCGGC
The DNA here is from genome assembly GCA_913041495.1 of uncultured Desulfobacteraceae bacterium. Taxonomy (GTDB): domain Bacteria; phylum Desulfobacterota; class Desulfobacteria; order Desulfobacterales; family Desulfobacteraceae; genus Desulfobacter. The sequence goes on from CAJWHT010000321.1 coordinate 9, forward strand.
TCTGTCAACAACCTTAGGTGGTTCCATAGTCTCTCCTGCACGAGGGTTTTCATTTTTACTCTTTATTCTTTGACAGCCAGGCAGAACCCCTCCACCATGGCCAGGACATGGTCCACGAACATATCCACCGTTATCTTCTGCCGGGTATATTTCCAGCGTTTAAGATACCACTCCTGCTGCAGGGCCTTGATCATGCAGGCGGTCAGCTCGTGGTTCTCCGGCCGGAAAATACCTTCGGCCTCCCCTTCCTCCAAAATATCCGAAAGGATTTTCTGGGTATGCTCCTCCATGGCCTTAACGGCGTCAAACCCGGCGGGTTTCAGGTTGCGGGCTTCCATAAAGGTGAAGTAAAACCAGGGTCGGAACAACTCGGACAGGAATATATGGGCCCGGATCACTGCCCGAAGTTTTTCCAAGGGATGGTCCTCTTGCCTGGCAAACCTGTCCAGGGTATCTTTCACCATATACCTGCCCTGGTCCTGGATAATGGACAGCAGTTCCTCTTTGCCCGGGAAATAGGCGTAAAGCGCCCCCAGACTCATGCCGGTTTTCAAACTGAGATCCCGCATACTCATGGCCTGGAATCCCTTTTTATAGGTGATGGAAAACACGGCGGCCAGAATCTTTTCCAGGTTGGCCACCGCGGTTTTCTCCTTTTTAATCCGCATGTTCTCCTGGTTGGCCAGGAAAACCTGCCTGGCGATGTCCTTGTGCCTGGCACCGTAACCTTTTTTAAATGCGTCGTAATTCATAAATTCCTTTTGTTGAAGGGACTGACATCAGGTATAGGACTTGAGTATCCGCCTGGCCAGTGAGGTTTTGTGCACCTCATCCGCCCCATCGTAAATCCTGGCGGCCCGCTCATGGCGGAAGAACCAGGCCAGGATGGTGTCGTCCGTCATGCCCAGGCCCCCGTGGACCTGGAGGGCACGGTCCACAATCCGGCCCATGGTATTGGCCACCACGAACTTGATCATGGAGATGGAATCACGGGCCTCGGCCGCCCCGACGTTGTCGATCTGCCAGGCCGAATGAAGTGTCATCAGGCGGGCGGCCTCAAGCTCGGCTGCGGATTCGGCCACCCAGTTCTGGATGGTCTGCCGGGTGGCCAGGGTTTTACCCGATGGGGAGATGACCCGGTCATTGGCCCGCTGGCACATAAGATCAAAGGCCCGGCGGCAGATCCCCAGCCACCGCATGCAATGGTGAATTCGGCCTGGCCCCAGGCGTTCCTGGGCCATGACAAACCCCTGGCCTTCTGCGCCGAGCAGGTTTTCCCGGGGCACCCGGCAGCCCTCGAACATGATTTCGGCATGGCTGAAATAATCGTCCCCCTCATGCCCCATCACCGGGATATTCCTGATGTGGTTGAACCCCGGGGTGTCGGTGGGTACGATAATCATGCTGGCCTGGAGGTACTTGGGGGCATCCGGGTTGGTAACGGCCATGACAATGGCGAACTGCGCCCCGTCCGCCGAAGAGGTATACCACTTATGGCCGTTGATGATGTAGTCGTCGCCGTCCCGTACCGCCGTGGTTTCCAGCATCACCGGATTGGAGCCGGGCATGTCCACCTCGGTCATGGCAAAGCAGGACCGGATATCCCCGGCCACCAGGGGATGCAGCCAGCGGTTTTTCTGGGCTTCGGTGCCGTGGGCGTGAAGAATCTCCACATTCCCGGCATCCGGGGCCTGGCACCAGAAAACGTAATGCCCTAAAGGAGACCGCCCCAGGGCTTCGGACACAAGGCCGTGCTCCAGCAGGGAGAGCCCCATGCCGCCGCAGTCCGCAGGGAAGTTGGGTGCCCAGAGTTCCATTTTTTTGACAATGCCCTGTTTTTCCCTGAGCTCGGGCAGCATCTCCTTGAAACTGCGGGTCATGAACGCAGGTTCCAGGGGAATGAGTTCCTTGTCCACGAATTCGTTTATCATGGATACGATGGTCTGAATACGGTCTGAAATCCGGAAGTCCACGGCACATCTCCTTGTGTCCATGCCGGCATCCTATGCCGGCCATAAAGGTTCGTCAAGCTAAAAACGAACGAGTGTTCGTCATTTTATTTTCATCTGTTGTCATCCAGAAAAGCGTCTAAAAATTCCGTGACATCCGCAGGGATACACAGGTCCGCATGGCGGCATATGGGGGCATCGGCACTTATGTTGATGCTCACCACCCATTTGGCCCCGGCCATCCCGGCCAGATGCTGGGAGGACCCTGAAATACCGCAAGCGATATAAAGGTCCGGCGTGACAACGGCCCCGGTGATCCCCACCTGCCTGCTGTAGGGCATAAATCCCCGGTCCACCAGGGGGCGGGAAGCGCCCACAGCCGCACCGGGGAGACGTTCTGCAAACGCAAAGATCCTGTCCAGGTTTTCCGGTTCTCCGATACCCTGCCCGGCCCCCACCACGATGGGTGAGGTCCGGATGTCCGGGCCGGACGTATCAGCGGCATCATGAGATTCAGGCACGGACAGTTCCTTTCGGAAAACCTTCGGAGAAGACACGGGAACATCCTGTTTTGTTACCCTTCCCGGAACGTCTGCCGCCTCCGGGAAATGCCCGGTCCCCACACTGCCCGGCACCAGGGTTAAAATGCAGGAATGGGTGCCGGACGGACGCACGGCCTGGACCTTTGTGTTATCCATCACCGGCCGGTCAAAGATGAGACCCG
>CAJWHT010000322.1 GCA_913041495.1 uncultured Desulfobacteraceae bacterium
GTGTGACCACCTCAAAAAGATATCCGCCAATTTTTTCCCCGCAGGCAACACGCTCTTCCATGGTGGGCGCACGATAAAAGCCCGTTTCCCATTTGTAGAATTCATGAAGACGCTCAGGCTCCAACCCCAACTGGCGAACGAACAGCCCCATCGAGATTGGTTTTGCTGCCCTCCACAAAAAGTCAAACTCCCCAGCAGGCAACACTTCGTCGAGCACCTCAGCGGTTAGAGCTTCCGCTCCTGTCTGCAGACGTGCCACGGCCGATGGTTCAAAAATAGGAAGTAGTAGGCGTCGATAACGACGATGTTCGCTCGCATCGCTCTCCAATGGGATTAGCCTAGGGCGCTGTTCCATGTTAGCGGGTATTCCGATCGGGAAAGAGCCAAACAATTCGGCATTGCTGAGTATTTCCCTTGCCAATTCATGCGAAGTTACCAGCCAATGACCACCATTATGGGGCGTATAAACGATGTCCCTTGGCAGACCTTAAACGGATTCTTGGGAAGAAATCTCAGTCAGATCCCTGGGCAGATCCAGGGTAAACCGTGCACCGCCGAAGGGCGAAGTCGTCACGGCCACGCTTCCCCGGTGCCAGGTGATGATCCGTTTGGCAATGGCCAGTCCCAGACCATAGCCCCCCGACGCCCGTGAACGGCTCTGATCCAGGCGGAAAAAAGGTTCGAAAATTTTATTCCTTGCCTCTTCCGGAATGCCTGGGCCGTCGTCATCCACATGAATGCAGACACGGGCCTGCCCGGGTTCGAAAACAAGCGCCACCTTTTCATTGCCGTGCTTCAGCCCGTTCCGGAGGAGATTGCGCACCGCCCAGCCCAGGTAAACCGGTTCAAACCGGGCAATGAAATGATCGGTGGCAGGTTCAAAGGCCAAGGTTTTTCCCACGGCAGTCTTTTTTTCCTGGCCCACAAGGGCGGACAGCCAGGATACCATTTCGTGGTTGGACAGGCGGCCGGAGCTTTCCGGTTCCCGCTCAAACCGGGCGTAAGTCAGCATCTCATCCACCAGCGCCTCAATTTCCTCCACGTCTTTTCCGATCTCCTGGATATAGTCGGTTCCCCCCGTATCCAGGGTATCTGACGCCATTTCCAGGCTGAACTTGATCCTGGCCAGGGGGGTGCGGATCTCGTGGGAGACCGAATTGGCAAGATCCTTCTGAGATGCGATCAGTTTCTGGGTCTTTTCCGCCATGGTGTTAAAGGTGTCCGCGATTCCGCCCATGGACGAAATTCTGGAAACCGCCACCCGGGCATCGTGATCCCCGGAGGCAAACTGGGTGGTGGTTCTCTCGACCTTCCGGATATCCCTGTATATAAAAAAAGACCAGGCCAGTGCCGGAATGGTCAGCAACAGGACAAACATGAACAAAAACAGCACCGTGGCCTTGAAGTCCAGGTCCTCCCCGGGAAAAGGGCCGCCCATGGCGAGAACATCGTCAGTTTCCCCCAGCCTAAGCAGCAGGATATCGTCTTCCTGTGTGGGGACGATAAGGCCGGCCATCAAATCTCGGCGCAGCCGTTCCGCCACATCCACATCATCGAGGGAAAGCAGTCCCAGCGGATATCCGAATCTGGGCTGAAGTGCGGACAACTCCTCTTGCCTGGCCTCGGTATCCAGGTGGGCCAGCCGCTCTGCGATCAATGAAAAGGTGCCCCTGGAAATATCCCGCTCCGCCTTGACCACCTCGTCCCTGAAAAACTCATCAATGACGGGACCGAGGCCGAAGGGAATGATGAACATGGTCCCGAGCATCAGGATATATATGGTAATGAAGATCCGTTTCATGGCCGGTTAGTTCCAGGCGTCTGCCACAAAGAGGTAGCCGCTGCCCCACACGGTTTTAATCCGGGTGGGATGATCCGGGTTATCGCTGAGTTTTTTTCTCAGCCGGGAGACGGCCACATCGATGGAGCGGTCTATCCCGTCATACTCCACCCCCTTCACGGTCTGGCAGAGCAGATCCCGGTCCAGGACATCCCCGGCCCGGGATGCCAGCAGCCAGAGCAGATCAAATTCAGTGGTGGACAGATCCACCGCCTGCCCTTCAAGGGAGACATTTCTGGAGGATGCGCAGAGGGACAGGGCGCCGAAATTCAGTTCCGTCACTTTGTCTTCTAAGGTTTCCGGCACGGCCCGTCTGAACAGCGCCCGGATTCGGGCCAAAAGCACCCGGGGTTCCACCGGTTTTTTCACGTAATCGTCCGCCCCCAGCTCCAGTCCCACCACCTGATCCATATCATCCTCCCGGGCGGTGAGAATCAGGATGGGTCCTTTGTAGCTGTGCCGGACATCCCTGCAGATGGCGAACCCGTCCTTCCCCGGCAGCATCAGGTCCAGAATCACCAGGTCCGGTTTGCCCTGGATGATCTTTTGTACCGCCTTGTCCCCGTTGTGCTCCACCTCCATCTCGTATTCCTGTTTGGCAAGGTATTCACTCACCAGGGCCGCCAGGCGGAGATCGTCCTCCACCAGTAAAATACGCTTGGTTTGCTGATTTTCCATAGTTGCTTTCCTAAATAAATTGCAGGGGATAGGGTTTTGTTTTTTAAGTGAACTTAAGGTAGCACAAACAGAAGATCCCCACCAATGGTAAAAATGTTTCAAATTGTAATCTTGTTTATCTGTATT
>CAJWHT010000323.1 GCA_913041495.1 uncultured Desulfobacteraceae bacterium
GCCCACAACAAACCATGAAAGAATTCAACGAGTTGCCTGGTTCTTTCATATAAATAAATATAAAGACGGAGGAAGCATATGGAATGTGGTAAAGACAAAAACCTGAATCGTTGCAATTGCACTTACGAACCCTGCAGCCGGAAAGGTGCCTGCTGCGATTGTCTGGCCTATCACTTGAAAATGAGACAGCTTCCGGCCTGCTGCTTTCCCGATGAGATTGAGAAAACCTGGGACCGCTCTTTTGAGACCTTCGCAGGCCTTGTAAATGAGGGCAAGGTGTAAGTACCGGGCTTTTTGATTTAAAAATGGGTTATTGTAGAAGAAATCACGTAAATCGCAGGCAACCATTTATATAAAAAAGAAAAAAATAAAGGAGAACCTATCGTGAAAGTTGTTGGATTTAACGGCAGTGCCAGGAAAAAGGGAAATACCGTCGGCTCTTTGAACTCCGTGTTTGCCGAGCTGGAAAAGGCGGGGATTGAAACCGAGCTGATCCATGTGGGCAAAGAAAAAGTCCGGGGCTGTATCGCCTGTTACGGCTGTGCGAAGAACCAGGATGAGGCCTGCACCCTAAAAGATGATCCGGTAAACGAATGGATCCAGAAGATGAAGGCGGCGGACGGTATCCTTCTTGGCTCTCCCGTGTACTTCTCCGGTGTTGCCGGTACCATGAAATCCTTCCTCGACCGGGCCTTTTTCGTCTCCTCGGTAAACGGCGGTCTCTTCCGCCACAAGGTCGGCGCTGCCGTGGCTGCGGTCCGGCGCTCCGGGGGGCTGCCCACCGTGGATACGTTAAACCACTACATCAACTATTCCGAGATGATCATGCCTTCTTCAAATTATTGGAATGTGGCCCATGGGATGAATCCCGGGGAGATGGAGCAGGATGATGAAGGCAAGCAGATCATGGAAATTCTTGGCAGAAACATGGCCTGGATCATGAAGGTGATTGACGCTGGCAAAGATCAGGTGCCGGCACCAGAGGCACTTCCCAAAACCATAACGAACTTTATCCGGTAGTTTTGAACACTGACGGCCTCAAGTAAAATGGTGGCAGGGTCACAACCTGCCGCCTCCAATATAAAATCCGAGTGTTAAACTCGGTTTAAGAAGCGGTGTCGTCTATTGCTGAAATTGTTGTACCGGTACTTCCCGAATCTGCCCCCGAGAAAAGCTCCGTGAACTTATCCGGATCGGATTTAGCAAGTTCTTCGGCCTGTCCGAGATAGTTCATAATTGACAGGGTATCGTAGCCCTCTTTCTGGAGCTGGGATGCAAACACCCGGACATTGTCGATCGCATCTCCGGAAATGCCGTTGGATTCTGCGGCGGCAGCCACCTTGCCCACACCTGCGGAGATGGACGAAATGGAAAGAAGATCGCCCTTTGCTGAGGCCACCGATTGGGTAAAGCTGGCAATGGAGGTGTCGCCCGAAGACAGCAGGCCTGCTACTGACGCGGTTTTGATTTCCGCCAGTTGAAGTTTAAGGCTGTTGAACTCCGAAAAGGGAGAGCTGATATTGCTTGCCATTGGTGTCTCCTAAAGGTTTTGTTCTTTTCACCTGAGATTCAATATCGGCAGTTTTCCACGTTTTTTTAAATCATATGTCAAACAAAATAATTCCCAACACCGTATTTGCAATAGGGCGGGTTTTGTGTCAAATGCGTTTCACCGCGTGTTTATTGGGAAATCTGCCTACTCCCCGGTGTGCCATGAATGATGTTTTCCACGTCTATTGAGTCTGCGGCATCCTCTAATTTCAGCATTAACTCATCAGCTTCTGGGTATTTCTTTGATAAGACCAGGTAAATATCAAGTTCCTTAATAATATTGGCATTTAAATCGGGGATCTCGTATTCGGCAAGGATTTTACGGGCGGCGGATTCATAATCCAGGACATAACTGGCTCTGCCCCGGTTCAGCATCTTAAATGCAGACCTGTGTGTAGGGGCGACCATGTTCGTGATCCCATTGGCAGGATCAGATAAAAAATGGCGTAAATTCGCGTAGCTGTATCCTCTTATGGTAATCACGTCTTTTCCAACAAAATCTTCTGGGGAACGTATGGGTGACTTGGCTCCGATGTAATATACGCGAAGGGTCGTTGAGTAAACCGGTCTCCGGCTGAAAAGACAATGATCCCTTAAGGAAGAGGCTTTTACCAGTATGGAAAAGTCTGTGGAACCGTTCCTCAAATTGTTGAACAGCCTTCGGGCCGGGTAGGCTTGGGCTTCAATGGCGAATCCCGCCTTTTCTAAGATTGCCTCGGCCAGATAGAGCATGGGGCTGACAGGCTGATTCTGTTTGTTCAGGGTTGCGACAAATATGGATTGTGTCGGGTATCCGTATGTTATCGTGGGGGGATTTTGGGCTTTCACCTGGCCTGGGAATATGTGGACAAGGACAATTATTGCGATGACCATAGCGCCGGCACATTTCTGATGTGCCGCAAGCGCGTGGCTCCTGGCGGATAAGAACGCCTTTTTGAGTATTTTAAATGCCTTGCTCATGTCCCAGCGTACTTTCCGCACCACAACACATTAAGATGTAAGTAATTTTTCGGTACGGAAG
>CAJWHT010000324.1 GCA_913041495.1 uncultured Desulfobacteraceae bacterium
TGGAAGCTGGAAGGTGCCACGGAAAACCAGGTGGCGCGCAAGGGATGAAAAAGATACGGCTCATACTGGTCCTGGTGAACTTTCTGGGGGGCTGCGCCACCTTTGTCTATTTTAATTACATTCTTCCTACGCGTCCCAGTGATCCGGGTATTCCCGGGTATTACGATGCTGTTTTTTTTGCCCTGACCATGGTTTTCATGAGTGTCAGCTTTTTGCTGCTGCGGCGCCGTCGTATCGCAATGATGGCCGAGATTATAGATGGAAAAAAGAAAATAGGTGATCTGCCCGAAGATACCGCCGCCTTTTTGCAGCGGGAAGTCCTGAAGCTGCCCACAACCGTCACTCTGATTTCTCTTGCGATGTGGGTGGTGGCAGGGTTTATATTTGCCTTTCTTGAACCTTTGGTCACCTCGCATCTGTTTTCTGTCCCTGCTCCGGCCTTGCTTTTCTGTCTGAGATGGTTTCTGGGAATTTCCTGTCTCGGGGGCGGGGTTACCTGCCTGGTATTGTTTTTTATTCTGGACAATGCCTGGCGGCCCAATATCCCTCAGTTTTTCCCAAAAGGGCAGTTGCGGAAGGTCAGTCACGGCTTACGGGTGAGACTGCGTACCCGTTTTCTCATGGTATTTATGGGGATTGTCTGTATCCCGATGCCTATTGTCTCGATTATCCTGATCTCAAATATCAGGCAGTTGCACATGGCGGATGCCGTGACCCGAAGTGAACTGATTACTTCCCTGTATTGGGAACTTGCCTATGTGACAGCGGACCTGATGACCATCGCCCTGGTTCTGGCGTATCTGCTTGCCAAAAGCATTATCGGTCCGCTGGAGCAAATCAAGGCCACGGTGAAGGCGGTGGAAAACAACGACCTGACCCGGCGGGTACCGGTGGAGTCCAACGATGAACTCGGAGATGTGGCCCAGGGGGTGAATGCCATGGTGGACAGCCTTAGTGACAGCCGTAACGCCCGGGATTCTCTGGGCCGCTTCATGTGCCGTGAAATCCGTGAACAGATCCTGGCCGGCCGGAATACGGATTTGTCCGGCGAGATGAAGCGGGTGACCCTGCTGTTCTCCGATTTAAGGGGATTCACGGGTTTGGTGGAAAAGAACCATCCCAGGGAAGTTGTAAAGGTGCTCAACCGGTATTTTGACGAGATGACCCTGGCGGTTCGGGCGCACAAGGGCCTCATCCTGCAGTATGTGGGCGATGAGATCGAAGCGGTGTTCGGTGCGCCTGTGGGGTATGAGGATCATCCGGAGATGGCGGTTCAGGCGGCTTTGGAAATGCGCCGCCGCCTTGAAACACTGAATGAGGATCTGGCAAAAGAAGGGCTTCCCCGCCTTGCCCACGGTATCGGCATTCATTCCGGCGCCGTACTGGCCGGCAACATCGGCAGCGAGGAGCGCATGTCCTACGCCCTGGTGGGAGATACCGTGAACACGGCTTCCCGCATCGAAGGCCTGGCCAAAACCTTTGGTGCCGATATTATCCTCAGCCAGACCACCCACAGTCTTTTGACCGGTAGCTACAACACCCAGCAGATGGCCCCGGTCCGGGTGAAGGGCAAGGGCGAGGAGATCATCGTTTATAAACTGCTGTCATGAGATTTGTTTCCCCCCTCCTGTATTCCGCCTTGGTACCGGGTGCGATGTTTCTGAAACAGGCGTTTATGCCTTAGTGGCCTGGAATTTGGCGTGCAGCCCCCTGATGCGCTGGCTCAACACCGAGCAGATCTGCAGGGAAATTCTGGGGAACTCCATGGCGGTTTCCTTAAACTCCTGTTTGTGGAGAATGAGAAAGCGGCTTGGGGTGACTGTTTTTATGGTGGCGGATCGGGGGGCATCGTCTATAAGGGCCATTTCGCCGAAAGCGTTGCCCGCCCCCATTTGATCCAGAACGATCTGTTTGCCGTCCGGCTGATTCACAATGACCTCAACCTCACCGTCAATGATAAGGAAAACGGTTTCGCCCATTTCGTGCTGGCGGATGACTTCCGCGTTGCTGGGATAATCCAGTTCTTCAGTCTCTGCCGCTATGGCTGCCAGTTCCTCAGCACTCAGTCCGCTAAAAATATCGATTTCCTTGAGAAGAAGTATTTTTTCTCCCATGGAGATTTCCGCGGTCTGGCCCTGGTCCTTGGGGGTATCTGTTGATGTGGCGGTTTGTGAGACCATCTCAACTTCCTTTAGTATGATGGGGTTTTCATGTGATTTTAAATGGGCCGTAATTTCTTTTATATCGTAGTTTTTCCTGTCGTCCCTGACAAGGCTGAGCCCCATGATGACGTCAACCCAGTCCCCGGAATTCAGCAGGCGGGTGATCACATCTTCGCCCTTTTTGGTCAGGTTGGGCAGCTTGACCAGTTTTCTACCCTCGTCAAGGGCTTTTTCCGGAGAGGGGCTTTCCAGCAGGGGCACCATCTGGTTGAATGCCTTGCGGTCCAGGACATCACTGAGCAGTTCAATGGCATTGGCCCGCTGCCTTGTGTCCGGGGAGAAAATACCCCGCCAGGCCGTTTTCATCTTACCGCTCTTGTCGTGGATGGCCA
>CAJWHT010000325.1 GCA_913041495.1 uncultured Desulfobacteraceae bacterium
TGGTCCTCGTAGATCAGCCCTTCCTTATACAGCCTTACAAAGACTTTGCGGACGGCTTCGGACAGGCCTTCGTCCATGGTGAAGCGCTCCCGGTCCCAGTCGCAGGAGGCACCCAGCCGCTTGAGCTGGTTGATGATGGCACCGCCGGATTTCTCCCGCCAGCGCCAGACCTCTTCGATGAATTCTTCACGCCCGAGCTGATCGCGGGTCTTTCCCTCTGCCGCAAGCTTGCGCTCCACAACGTTCTGGGTGGCAATCCCTGCATGGTCGGTTCCCGGCATCCAAAGAACATTTTGCCCCAAAAGCCTTCTGTACCGGCACATGATGTCCTGAATCACGTTGTTCAGGGCATGGCCCATGTGCAGTACGCCTGTTACGTTGGGCGGCGGTATTACAATGGAGAACGGTTCTTTGCCACTTTTGTCAGCCGCGGAAAAATATCCGTTATCCTGCCAGAATGAATACCATTTTTCTTCAATACCCTTTGGCTCATATCCTTTATCCAGAGAATCCGAACCCATAATATCACTCCTCAAACCCGTATTAATGAAAAAGGGGATTAGATCAATCCCCATTACCGTTTAAATATATTTATGTTGCCGGTCAGGCGTTGCCGATCTCATCAAGGTCCTTTTGCAAGGATGCCTTGATATCTGCGATCTCCTTTTGAATGACCTTTTCCATCACTTCAAAGAGAATTTTTTCGATGGTTTCCGAAAACTTTCTTTCGATCACCCGCTCCAGGGCCGCTTCCAGCGCCTCATGGGAGATGTCCGTGAGGGCAGAAGGATCGCTTTCTGGCTCTGGTTCATCCGGAATGGGTTCACCAAGATCCAGAATTGTGTCGTCTTGCGCATTATCATCGCCATCGCCAGGTTCATCAACCGAGGCGACTGCGTCATTGTCACCGGCGTTTATGTCCGTGAGTTCAATGATGTCCTGATCCCCCGAGGTATCTTCCGGCATCACCTGGGTCAGTTCGATGATGTCCTCACCGTTGTCTTGAACCATACACCCTCGCTGTCATCTTGATCCTAAGCCGAACCGGTCTTAAGCCGTAGCTTTAGCCTATGCGTCTTTGTCCATGACACCGAAAACTATCAGACACCGGTATCTGTGTCAACACATAAGGATTATCGGCATCGCCGTCCATTTTCCGGGTTCCGGCATTATTTCGGCCATGATTTTGACCTGGATTTTAACCTGGACAAAAAAAAAGCCTCCGGGTGGCCGGAAGCTTTAGTTTCTTTATGGTGCCCAGGGACAGAATTGAACTGCCGACACGGGGATTTTCAGTCCCCTGCTCTACCGACTGAGCTACCTGGGCGCGTCAATAGACGGATGGTGTTATATGTGTTTTACATGGTGAAGTCAAGGGAAAAAATGAGATTTGTGTTAAGGGCCGCAAGGACTTGCCTCCCCCAAGTCTCCGAGCAGGTATTGAACCAGTCCGGCTGCAGTGACGGCAGCGGTTTCCGCCCTCAGAATTCTGGGGCCCAGGGCATAGGAAACAAAACCTGCAGCTTCCGCCTTCCGTATTTCTTCTGCTGAAAATCCGCCTTCGGGTCCGATAAGCACCATCACTTTATTTTCACCCCCATTTTTTTTGGCCGTTCCGGCCAAGCCTGCCAACGGCTGATCCGCACCTTCCCAGAACGCAATTTTTAAAGAATACTCCCCGGACATCTCAAGCACGGTGTTAAATTCCACCGGAGATGCAATATCCATCACACAACTTCGCCTGCACTGCTTAAGGGACTCCCGTCCTATGGTTTCCCAGCGTTCCCTGCGGCGCGCCATTTGTTTGGTATTGGGACGGGCAACAGACCTGCTGGAGAAAAAAGGGATCCAGGAGGTTACCCCGAGCTGCACCAGGGTTTTCACCACCTCGTCCATTTTTTTATCCTTGAGCATGGCGCAACAGATGGTAAGGTGCAGGGGGGATTCGGTATGGGAATCGGCTTCTTCAATCACCTTTATTTCCACCGTCTCCCTGGAGATGGCCAAAATTTCACCCGTGTAATCATTGCCGCAGCCGTTTGTCAAAGATACCCGGCTGCCGGCCGTCAGTCTGAGCACCTTTGCCATGTGCCTGGCATCCTGGCCGCTGATGACCACCCGGCCGCAGGTGATATGATCCGGATCAATGATGAATTTTTGCATGGGTTTCCTTTTTCATCGAAATATCAGACGGCCTCCGTCCAAAGAGGAAGTTCTTTTTGCCCCCGTGGAGACAATTCATATATACCGTGGCCGGCCCTGTCAAACCACCCGTATACATCCCTGTAGAGGATACGCCCGGCTTTGGGGTCCCCAACCGCCCTGGCAACATCAGAGGCTTTGGTCGCCCCTGCGTCCTTTAGGTATTGTGCAATGGCCAGGGCCTGCTGCCGGTAAGCGGTCATGACGCCCTTTTTTTTCACCATGCCGCCAAGATTGGGATCTCCAATGCGCCTGGCAAATTCACCAAGCAGCCGTTCTTTTCGGGCTCGGGACACCCGGGGAGTATA
>CAJWHT010000326.1 GCA_913041495.1 uncultured Desulfobacteraceae bacterium
TGGCAGGACGAAGTATTTCGGGCATCTGCCGGAGAAATGCCGGATCACGGAAATAAAAATAGCTGTGCGCCTGCATATCAGGTGAACGCAGCACCCCGTAAATCATCTCTAATGCTGTGATGGAATGGCCGGTTTGCTCCAGCAGCCAATCATGGCGTTCCGGGTTGCCCTCGATACCTGGGATATAGCCGTAGCGTTCCCCTAAGATACCGATAAAAAAAGGACGGCACCGGTCAACCAGATCCAGGCAGAGGTCAAGCACCCGGTTGTTTTCCGCCTGTTCCCGGGTCACCCCCCAGCGAAGGTCGATGTCCACCAGGTGGATGCGGAAGGGTTCCAGGCGCTCCCTGATCTCAGGAAAAATCCTTTTCACCAGCAGATCCCGTTCCGAATGCATGTCGGAAAAGGTGGATGAAATGAATACCCGCAGCGTACGCCATGGTCTGAGAAGATTATTTTTGGACATGAAAGGCATCCTTAAAATTTGCATCTTCGGGCAAAGGGATAAGGCTTATCTTAACCTGTATACCAACTTGGACCCCCAAAGTCCACAAACCCCAATCCATCCTTTGATTCCCTGAATATGCCGGGATGGAAAATTGACGCCTCTCTGCAGATCTGGTATTTCATTGGTACGTAACCGTCAAACGCCCCCATTACCTGAACGGAGTCACAGATGCCTGACGAATTCACCCCCGACGATCTGGAAGATATCACTGAGGAGGAGTTCGGCAGCGGCACCGAAATCGGTACAACGGATTTTCTGATTTTCGGCCTGCTGTCCTTCTGGATCTACAACGTATACCGGTTTTCTAAGCTTTTGAAACGGCATTTTTGCCTCCGGGGCGACTATTTCAGCGCTCTGCTTGAAGATGCCCCGCTGCCGGACCGGGCAAGGGCCGCATACAACATCCTCCGGGCGAAAGGCTTTTCCTTTTCCCGGCTGCCGGCGGTCATTTTTATCTTCCTTTATGCATCATCCATGGTGCTGGTGCTTTCTGTTATCGCCGGCATGCAGCTCACTGCGGCGGGCCGCCTGAGCCTTTCCCGCTTTGATGCGCTGTTTCCCCCGGTGATGGGTACGGCCGCCTTTTTGTTCTGTGTTTCCAGTATCCTGTTTTTGCTGTGGGTGCTTAGGACAATGAAACGCCACGAATACAATGAACTTCTCTTGCTGCATCTGAACAGGAACCCTGCGCGCTTCAGAATGGTCCGGCCGTCCATGACCTTTGCCAGGCGGTGGAATAAAAGCCAGAACATCCTGGCCTTTTTCCTTGTGCTCAGCATTCCCATGACGCTTTCCCCCTTTATCGCCAGCAGGCAGATACAAAATGTCATCTATGCAGGCCGGGATCACACGGGCCTGATTCTGATCTGGTCGGTATGCCTTCTGGTCATTGCCACCGTGTTCCACTTCTGGGGCACACGGCTGCTGGTCAACATGTACAACGGCCACCTGCGCATAGAGGCCGTCAACCGCCAGTCGCAGATGACGCCCTGGGGAGACAGGGCGTCCGGCACCGTCCTCTCGGACCCGGACAAAGAAAAATCAAAAAAAACCGGTGGCGCCCTTGTTCCGGAACGCTCCCTGGCCGCTATCCTGCTCACGGACATGGTGGGGTTCAGCAAAAAAATGGAAGCTGAAGAAGAGGCCACTTATTCAAAACTTCTCCAGCACAACGAAATCATCCGCAAGCACATCAGCGCCCACAACGGCCGGGAGATTAAAACAATCGGTGACGCCTTCCTGGTGCGCTATACCAGTGCCGTGGATGCGGTCCGTTCCGCCATGGGCATGCAGGATGACCTTGCGGCATACAATGCAGGCAAACCCGAAGACGAACAGATCCTGATCCGTATCGGTATTCATATCGGGGATGTCCTGGTCATGGACGGCGATGTCTTCGGCAACGGCGTGAACATCGCCTCACGGATTGAACCCCTGGCAGAGCCCGGCGGTATCTGTATCTCCGCAGATATGTACAACCTGGTTAAAAAATCCATTGATATTCAGGTCCTCAGCTTAGGCAGAAAAGAGCTCAAAAACATCCGGGAAGCCCCGGAAATCTTTAAAATTATAGGTAAGTCAGTAACCCCATAAGGAGTACTCATATAATGTCCCATGTCTATGACGTCGCCATCATCGGCGCCGGCACCGCGGGTCTCACCGCCCAGGAGCATATTGTTAAAAAGACCGATAACTACGTGATGATCGACGACGGACCCCTTGGCACCACCTGCGCCCGGGTGGGCTGCATGCCCTCAAAGGCGCTGATCGCCATGGCCAATGATTTACACAAAACAGGGTATTTCCCGGAGTACGGTATTGCAGGTTCGGATGGGCTTGCCCCTGATCTGCCCAAAATCATGGACAGGGTCCGGAGGATGCGGGATGAGTATGCCGGCGGGGTGGTGGATGACATGGCACCGTTCATGGACAAGGTGATCCGCAAGCGGGCCAGGTTTATTGATGCCAACACCCTGGATCTGGGG
>CAJWHT010000327.1 GCA_913041495.1 uncultured Desulfobacteraceae bacterium
AGCCGAATCAACACCAATGGCCTGCACACCCGATTGATGAGGGCCACCACCACGGTGACGGAAAAAATGCACCGCCATCTCCAGGACCACCGCCTCTCCATCAGCCAGTTCGGGGTCTTAGAAGCCCTGTACCACCTGGGGCCTATGTGTCAAAAGGAAATCGGGGGAAAAATCCTTAAAACCAGCGGAAATATGACCCTGGTCATCGACAACCTTGAAAAAAGCAACCTGGTCCGCCGTCAGAAGGACCCGGAAGACAGGCGCCGGACCATTGTCACAATAACGGATAAAGGCGCTGATGTAATTCAAACCATATTTCCCCATCACGAAAATATCGCCAGGGAAATCTTTTCCGTTCTTGATCCCGAAGAACAGTCAACCCTGGGCACACTGCTCAAAAAACTGGGGATGGAAAACCTAAATACATAAAGGAGCAAAGAAGACATTATGAACTTTCAAAAACTCAGCCAAAACAGACGGTCCGTCAACTTTTTTGATCCGGACCGGGATGTATCCCAAGACCTTGTCAGACAGATGGTGGAGATGGCGGCAGCCTCTCCCTCCAGCTTTAACCTCCAGCCCTGGAACCTCATCGTTCTCCGGGACAAGGACGAGAAAAAAAGACTTAAATCCCTGGCCTGGGACCAGCCCAAGGTGGTGGAAGCCCCTGTGACCATGATCGTTCTTGCGGATCAAAAAGGTTGGCAGGAAGGCCACCCCGTATTTGAACGGACCTGGAAAGAAATGATGGCATCAGGCATGCCGGCCGAGCAGCGGGACTGGTTTCTCAATGCCACCAACTCCCTGTACAACTGGAGCGGTGATGCCCGCCTGGCCTTTGCCGCCAAGAACACCGGGTTCTTTGCCATGAGCCTGATGTATGCCGCAGTCAGCCTGGGGCTGGACACCCATCCCATGGACGGTTTTGACCACGAAGGGGTGAAAAAAGCCTTCAACATCCCGGACAATTACTGGGTCCCCCTGCTGCTGGCAGTGGGGTACAGGACAAAGGATCTGGAACTGACGCCGCCCAAATGGCGTAAAAGCTATGAGGATATCGTTACCAAATTCTAGATTTTATTTGAATTCAACTGAATACAAAAAAACGCATCGCCTGTCCGGAGCAACCCCGGACGGGCGATTGGCAATTTCAGGCGGGTTGGATGTCGTCTCTTGCCGAGCCTTCAGGGGGATGGTCCCGGTAGTTTTCAAAAATTTCCATCACCCGGTCCAGGTTTGACAAAAAGAGATCCACCAGATTCGGATCAAAATGCCGGCCCCGTTCCGCCTTGAAGGTAGCGACGATCTTCTCCAGGGGCCATGCCTCTTTATACACCCGGCTTACGGACAAGGCATCAAAGACATCGGCGATGGCGGTGATTCGCCCGTAGATATGAATATCTTCTCCGGCTAGCCCCCGGGGGTATCCGTTTCCATCCCATTTTTCGTGATGCTCCAGGGCGACGATGGCCGCGGTTTTAATCAGCCTTCGGCCACTGTGTTTCAGCATATCGTAGCCCAGTTGGGTATGGGTTTTCATCACCATGATCTCAGCTTCGGTGAGCCGTCCCGGTTTCAAAAGGATGGCATCCGGGATGGCGATTTTACCGATGTCATGGAGGGGGGAGGCCAGCTTGAGGATCTCGGCCTCGGTTTTCGCCATGCCCGAGAGCCGTGCCAGAAGCAAAGAATATTCAGCCACCCGCTTGACGTGGTATCCGGTCTCCTTGGACCGCAGCTCCGCCGTCTCGGCCAGGGTGAAAATGATTTCACGCTGGGTATTTTCGATCTCCTCTTGAAGCAGAACCGATTCGATCTGCTTACCGATGTAGGTGGCGGCAATGAGGAAATATTCCAGATCCTCCTGGGTGAAGACATGATCCTCCCGGAGTTTGTTCACTGCCTGAAACACCCCGATAATTTCTCCGGAGGAGTTCCGCACCGGCAGGGCAAGAATATTCCGGGTCACATGACCCATCTGCCTGTCCACCTCCTGGTCGAAACGCGCGTCTCCGTAAGGGTCATTGATAATCTCCGGCACCCCCCAGCGGGCCACATACCCGGCGATGCTCCGGTCCAGGGGAATCCGTATCTCTCCCAGTTCATGGGACACCCGGCTCCAGAGTTCTCCGGCCTTTGCATCCAGCATCCATAAGGTGCAGCTTTCCGCCCCCA
>CAJWHT010000328.1 GCA_913041495.1 uncultured Desulfobacteraceae bacterium
GGGCCATGGTTTCCCCCACCGGGAACAGCCCCATCTCAAGACCCTGAACAAAAAGCGTCAGGCCGGCCACCACCAGCAGGGTCCCGAAAAGCACCTCACCCAGCTGCGGCATGGGCTGCCGCAATACGACCAGCTGGAAGAAGGCAATCACCAGAACAATGGGCAAAAGGTCCGTGGCCGCCCCTTTGAGTTTTTGTGCAAGTATTTTAAGGATCATTCAGTCTCCATGTCCTATTTTTTTAAGCCGAGTGTTGAGGGTTTTCCGGTCAATATCAAGGATTTTGGCTGCCTGGGTTTTGTTGCCAGAGGTCATGGCCAGTATTTTGACGATATGGTCAGCCACAACATCTTCCAGCCGCAGTCTGTTTTCACTGCCTGTGTTGACGTTAAACCGCATGGATTCCGGCAGGTCCCGGGTCCGGATCATATCGGCGTCCACGATGACCACCAGCCGCTGGATAAGGTTTTCAAGCTCTCTGACGTTTCCGGGCCAGGCATAGGACTTCAGTGCCGTGAGTACATTGTCGGAAAACGCAGGTACGGGGCAGTTCATTTCCCTTGCATATTTCTGGGCAAAATAATTGACCAGCGAGAGAATATCATCCCCCCGTTCGCTGAGCTCCGGCACGGCCACGTCAATCACATTGAGGCGGTAATAGAGGTCTTCCCTGAAGGTACCGCTTTTGACCAGCCCCAGCAGGTTCTTGTGGGTGGCGGCGATGATCCGGGTGTTCACATGCTGGATCCGGTCCGATCCCACAGGGCGGATTTCCTTGTTTTGGAGCACCCGGAGCAGCTTGCTCTGCATGTTTAAACTGGCGTCTCCGATCTCGTCTAGGAACAGGGTACCGCCGTCTGCGATCTGAAAGAATCCGTTCCGGTTTTCTTTGGCGCCTGTAAACGCCCCTTTCATATGGCCGAATAATTCGCTTTCCAGAAGGGTGTCGGGGATGGCCGTGCAGTTGACGGGCACAAAGGGCTCACGCCGCCGTTTGCTGTTATAGTGGATGGCCCGGGCCACCATCTCCTTGCCCGTGCCGCTGTCTCCGGCGACCAGCACGGTGGCATCCGTGGTGGCCGCCTTTTCAATCCGGTGAAACACATGCTGCATTTTTTCGGATTCACCGATGATGCCGAAGGATTTTGCCGGTGTTTGGGTACCTGCTGCCCGCCGTCGGTTTCCTAACTTTTCCACCATCCGTTGAACCGCATCCAAAAGTTCGGTATCTGTGAACGGTTTGACAAGATAATCATCAGCGCCGTCTTTGATAGCCTGGACCGCATCTTCAATATCCGGATGGCCGGTGATCATGATGATTTCGATATCCGCACAGTTGTCCCGGATATGTTTGATAAGTTCCAACCCGTTTTGCTCGGGCATTTTAAAATCGGTGATAACGATATCAATAGTGCTTTCGTCCAGAAACCTTACGGCGTCCCTGACACTGCTGCAGATGTATGCATCAAGCCCGGCATGGGTCAGGTTCCGCTGGATGACTTCAAGAGTGGACGTGGAGTCGTCAACAATGAGGACCTTGTGGGCTTTGTTTGATTTACGGGTCATCGGTTGTTCCTTTCACAGGTACTGCCGAGAAGGAGACCCTAAAACAGGAACCTTCACCGGATCGGCTTGTAACATCAATATCTGCATTATGTGCCTTTATGATGCCGTGGACCACGGAAAGGCCCAGGCCGGTTCCCTCTTCAAGGTCTTTGGTGGTATAAAACGGATCAAAACATTGAGAAAGTGTCTCCTGAGACATACCGATCCCTGTGTCTCGAACGGTCATGGTCAGACGGCCTGTGTTCTCTTCATGCTCTGTGGTGATGATGATTTTACCATGGTTATCAATCATGGCCTGTACCGCATTGACCACCAGGTTCACCACAACCTGCCGAAGCTGGGCAAAATCTCCTTTAAGCGCAGGTAAATCATCGTCCAGTAGACAGGTTATCCTTAACTTGTTTTTTCCGCAAAGCGGTTCTGTAAAGTAAAGGCTTTCCCGGATCACCTCGTTGAGATCGACCCGGTCATGTTTCGGCGGCA